>NZ_JBEXSX010000061.1:0-60105 GCF_040613835.1 Streptomyces sp. NPDC006207
GGGGCAGATCTTCGTCAAGGGCGAGGTCATCAAGACCGTGCCGGAGTCGAAGATCGTGGAGACCCTCATCGAGGAGGCCATGAAGCTCGCCGAGCAGATGGAGGCCGACGGCATCGCCTCCGGCGAGCCCTCCGTCTCCGTCAGCTGACCCACCATCCCCTCCCGCGTCCCGGGCCCCCGCGGTCCGGGATACGGGCGGGCACGGGCGGAACACACGTTCCCGAGGTAAGGTTCGGGGACTTCCCCCGACCGCTGCGGCCCGTACGGTGAGGCGCCCCACGTGTTGACGACCACGACGACCAAGGTCATGGAGCCAGGCGAACTCGACGCCGCCCTCGCGGTGCTCGACCGTGATCCGGTGTCCAACGCGTTCGTCGCCTCCCGGGTCGCCGTCGCCGGACTCGACCCCTGGCGCCTCGGCGGCGAGATGTGGGGCTGGTACTCCGGAGGCCGCGTCGAGGCGCTCTGCTACGCCGGCGCCAACCTCGTCCCGATCTGCGCCGGCCCCGAGGCCGTGCGCGCCTTCGCCGAGCGGGCGCTGCGCGCCGGACGCCGCTGCTCCTCCATCGTCGGCCCCACCGCCCCCACCTCCGCGCTGTGGTCGCTGCTCGAACCCAGCTGGGGCCCGGCCCGCGAGGTCCGCTCCCACCAGCCGCTGATGGTCACCCGCGCGCTGCCCGCGCAGGTCGAGCCCGACCCGTACGTGCGGCGGGTCCGGCGCGACGAGATGGACGTGATCATGCCGGCCTGCGTCGCCATGTTCACCGAGGAGGTCGGCGTCTCCCCGCTCGCCGGCGACGGCGGACTGCTCTACCAGGCCCGCGTCGCCGAACTCGTCGGCGCCGGCCGCGCGTTCGCCCGCATCGAGGACGGCAGGGTCGTCTTCAAGGCGGAGATCGGCGCCGTCACCCGGCACGCCTGCCAGATCCAGGGCGTCTGGGTCGCCCCCGAGTACCGCGGCCGCCGCCTGTCCGAGACCGGCATGGCCGCCGTCCTGCACTACGCGCTGCGCGACGTGGCCCCCGTGGCCAGTCTCTACGTCAACGACTTCAACGCGCCCGCCCGGGCCGCGTACCGCCGGGTGGGCTTCACCGAGGTCGGCGCCTTCATGAGCGTCCTGTTCTAGTAGTGTCGCCGCCCATGGAGGACGTGGCGGTCGAGCCGATCGACCTGGCGGCACGGGTGGACGAGGCACTGGCCGTCCAGGCGGTCGCCTTCGGGCTGGGCGCGGAGGAGGTCGCCATCCGCCGACAGATCGTGCTGCGGCACCTGTGCTTCCCCGGCGTCCGCGCGCTCGGCGCGCTCACCCCCGACGGACGGCTCGCCGGCTTCGTGTACGGCATGCCCAACAGCCGGATCCACTGGTGGTCCACGGTCGTCGAGCCCTACCTGCGGCGCACCGGCACCGACGAGTGGCTCGACGACTCCTTCACCATCACCGAGCTGCACGTCCACCCCGGCTTCCAGGGCCGCGGCATCGGGCGCGCCCTCATCACCACCATCACCGACGGCGCCGACGAGCCCCGCAGCATCCTGTCCGCCATCGACACCGAGAGCCGGGCCCGGCGGCTCTACCGCGCCCTCGGCTACACCGATCTGGCCCGGCCCGTGCACTTCCCCAGCGCGGCCAGCCCGTACGCCGTCATGGGCGCCCGCCTGCCGCTCGTGCGATAACGCGTTTCCGGGAGCGCACCACGGCTCGATATCCTCGGCGCAACGGTACGAAACCCCCTGGAGAGCCCCCATGGTCCTGCGCATGTCCCGGCTGATGCTCAAGACGCTGCGCGACGACCCGGCCGACGCCGAGACCGCGAGCCACAAGCTGCTGGTCCGGGCCGGATACGTCCGCCGCTCATCGGCGGGGGTGTGGACCTGGCTGCCGCTCGGCAAGCGGGTGCTGGAGAACGTCGCACGCGTCGTCCGCGAGGAGATGGACGCCATCGGCGGCCAGGAGGTCCTGCTGCCCGCGCTGCTCCCGCGGGAGAACTACGAGCTCACCGGGCGCGCCGGAGAATACGGCGACCTGCTCTTCCAGCTCCGCGACCGCAAGGGCGCGGAGTACGTGCTCGGGCCCACGCACGAGGAGATCTTCACCCAGGTCGTCAAGGACCAGTGCGCGTCCTACAAGGACCTGCCGGTGATCCTCTACCAGATCCAGACCAAGTACCGCGACGAGGCCCGGCCCCGGTCCGGCGTGCTGCGCGGCCGCGAGTTCCAGATGAAGGACTCCTACTCCTTCGACACCACCGACGAGGGCCTGGCCGAGGCCTACCGGCTGCACCGCGAGGCCTACATCAAGATCTTCTCGCGGCTCGGCTTCGACTTCCGCATCGTCTCGGCCGTCTCCGGCGCGATGGGGGGCTCGGCCTCCGAGGAGTTCCTCGCCCCCGCCGCGGCCGGTGAGGACACCTTCGTGGACTGCCCCGCGTGCGACTACGCGGCCAACACCGAGGCCGTCACCACCGTGGTGCCCCCGGTCGAGGGTGCGGACCACCCGGCCGTCGAGGAGGTGGACACCCCCGACACCCCCACCATCGAGACCCTCGCGGCGCACCTGGGGGTGCCGGCCTCGGCGACCCTGAAGAACCTGCTGGTCAAGGTCGACGGCGAGATCGTCGCCGTCGGCGTCCCCGGCGACCGCGAGGTCGACCTCGGCAAGCTCGCCGAGCACCTCGCCCCCGCCGAGGTCGAACTCGTCACCGCCGAGGACTTCACCGGCCGCCCCGACCTCGTCCGCGGCTACGTCGGCCCGCAGGGCCTCACCGGCGTCCGCTACCTCGCCGACCCCCGCGTCGCCCCCGGCACCGCCTGGGTCACCGGCGCCAACAAGCCCGACACGCACGCCCGCAACGTCGTTTGCGGCCGCGACTTCGAGGTCGACGAGTACCTGGACGTCGTCACCGTCGAGCCCGGCGACCCCTGCCCGCGCTGCGGCGCCGGCCTCAAGCTGGACCGGGCCATCGAGATCGGCCACATCTTCCAGCTCGGCCGCAAGTACGCCGACGCCTTCGAGCTCGACGTCCTGGGCCAGAACGGCAAGCCGGTCCGGGTCACCATGGGCTCCTACGGCATCGGCGTCTCCCGCGCCGTCGCCGCGCTCGCCGAGCAGACCGCCGACGGGCAGGGCCTGTGCTGGCCGCGCGAGGTCGCCCCGGCGGACGTCCACATCGTGGCGGCGGGCAAGGCGCTGCAGACGGAACTGGCCCTCGAGGTCGCGGAGAAGCTGCACGCGGCCGGGGTCAGGGTCATCGTCGACGACCGCGCGGGCGTCTCGCCGGGCGTGAAGTTCACCGACGCGGAGCTGCTCGGGGTGCCGACGATCCTCGTCGTGGGGCGCGGCGCGGGGGACGGGGTCGTCGAGGTCAAGGACCGCCGCACCGGGGAGCGCGAGGAGTTGTCGGTGGCGGACGCGGTCTCCCGCGTATCCGCGTAGCGGATGCGGGGGGCCCCTCGCGGCCCGTTGTCGTGTGCGGCTCGTTTGCGCCTGCGGCGGGCGTCCCCCCGCCCGCCCTCCCGATTGCCCGGCGTGGTCAGTGACCGCCTGGCGCTGCGTGCGTTGTGGGTCGGTGCTGCGCCGGGGTACGCCCCCAGCCTTCGGCCGGGGGGACCCCCACCTCCGCGCTCGCGGCGCTGGTCTACGTCATTGGGCGCCGCGTGCTCCGCTCGTCGCCTGTGGCGGGATGCGCCCATGGGGGTCCCCCCCGGCCGAAGGCTGGGGGAGACGAGCGGCGGACCCGGGTGCCGAACGATGTGGACGTAAACCGCGAGCGCTGTGGGGGTCCCCCCGGCCGAAGGCTGGGGGAGTGCGCCGGCGCGGCCCCGACCCCACCCCAACAGAGCGCAGGCCCGCACTGACCGCGCCGGGCAATCGGGCGGGAGGGCGGGGGAGAAACCCCAACCGCAACCACGACGGCGTCGCACACGACAACCGGGCCCCAGAGAACGCACCCCCGGCAAGAACTAAAGCCAGGCCGCGAACTCCAGCAGCAGTTCCCCGCCTTGACGGTCGCCCACGGAGAACGCCCACACGCCCGCCTCGACGGCCCGGAACAGGGCCCACCCGCGGACGCGGTCCCGGTCGACCTCGAGGGAGTCGGAGAGCTTGGCGACCCTCCGCCGGGCCGCGGACTGCGACCCCGGCGTGGCGACCAGCGTCTCGAGGCGGTCGCGGACGAGCCAGGCCAGGTCGTACGCGGGTTCGCCCGCGACCGGCTTGGGGTCGATGGCCAGCCACGGCACGCGGTCCGCGGCGAGCACGTTCCCGTGGTGGTAGTCGCCGTGCAGCAGCATGGCCTCGCCCGGGGCGGCCGCGCACAGTTCGTCGCGGACCGCGAGGGCCTCGTCGACCAGGGCCCGGGCCTCCTCCGGGACGTATGGCTGCTCGCGCCGCTCCCGCAGCAGTGCCGCCAGGCGCGCCGTGTGCTCGGCGACCGGCACGAAGGGGTGCCCCTCGCCCGGGGGGACCCAGAGCCGCTGCAGGGTGGCGCACGCCTCGAGCATCGCCTTCTGCTCGGGCAGCGAGCGCAGCGACACGTCGCTGTGCAGGCGTTCCAGGAGGAGCGCCCCCGCGTCGGGGTCGGCCTGCAGCAGGCGGACCGCGCCACGGCCGTCCCAGCGGGCGAGCGCGGCGTGCTCGTGCCGGGTCTCGTCGGTGACGAGGCCGACCTTGAGGGTCGCGGGGGTGTCGTCGGCCTGCCGTACGAGGACGACCATGCTGATCTGGCCGCCGGGGGAGAGCACCCGTTCCGGCGTCAGCTCCCAGCGCGCGAGGTGGTCCGCGACGCGCTCGGGGAGGCCGGCGAGCCAGGTGCGGCCCGCCTCGCCCTCCCAGGCGCTGACCGTGCGGACCAGCCGCTCGGGCGGTTCCAGGTGCTGGGGCTGTGGTGCCGAGGCCATGCGTGGGTACGTCCCTCCTGGTGCTAAACCTTCTCCGCTGCCGTCCGCGCGCGTTCGGCCAGCCCCGGGAAGGCTACGCTCCCCCCGCGCCAGCGCACGGCGCGGACCGCCGCCTCGCGCAGCGCGTCGGCCGCCCCGCGGCGCAGATCGGCGTCGGCGGCGCGCACGAGGTCCGCGTAGACCCCGGCGACCCGGTCCTCCAGTTCCGCGGCGAGACGCACGGCCGCCTTGCCGTCCGGCACGTCGAAGGGCAGGGCGTACGCGGGTTCGGCGGCGACGGGTTCGCCGCCGAGGTCGCCGACGGTGCGGCGCAGCGAGTCGCGGCGGGCGCGGTGCGCGTCGTACGCCTGCTGGGCCTGCTCGCCGAGTTCGCCGCCGACGCGGGCGCCGACGATGCCGTAGCCGTACACGGCGGCGTGCTCGGCGGAGAGTGCGGCCTGGACGGCCTTGAGCAGCGCTTGCTGTGCCATGGGTCGGGTCAGTGCTCCTTGAGCAGCAGGACGTGCCCGGCGCCGCAGGCGGCCACCGAGGCGAGCAGGCGGGCGAGTTCGGGCGGCGCGTCCAGGAGCGCGGTCGCCCGGGCGTCCGCGAGCATGCGTTCGGCCGCCGCCAGCGCGGACAACGCGGCTGCGGCCCCTGCGGGGACGGACGGCGAGGCCGACGGCGACGGGGAGGACATCGGCGAGGACGACGACGAGGGCGCGGCGGACGGTGACGCCGCCCGTGCCGACGTGCCGAACGCCTGGGCGTGGCGGGCCACTTCGGCCCGCAGCGGCTGCAGTCGCTGCGCGAGGTCCGGGTGCGCCGCGACGGTGGCGTCGTACTGCGCGAGCAGTGCCGCGCTGTCCCGGGCGGCCCGCTTGCGCAGCGCCGCGGTCGCGTCGGCGGCCGGCGAACCCTTCGCGGACGTCCCCTCGGGCCGTGTCCCGTCGGAGCAACCGCCGAGCAGTCCGGCGGCGGCCGGCAGGACGAGGGCGGCGCGTACCGCGCGCCGGCGGGGAATGTTGCTGAGCGGCACAGTGCCCCTTCCCGTGATCACCTCACGTGAGGGTACCCGCGCGACGCCCGGGGGCCGTGACGGCGCCCTCCGCTGCGCCGAATCGTCGTTCCGGGGCCTGAACCGATAGGCTTTGGCCCGACACACGACCTTCCACCACAACAGCACACGCGGCCGAGGAGTCACCCGGATGAGCACCACCCAGAGCGAGAGGCTGCGCGGGCTGCTCGAGCCGCTCGTCGTGAAGACGGGGCTCGAACTGGAAGAGGTCAAGGTGACGGCCGCTGGAAACCGGCGGCAGCTCCAGGTGATCGTGGACTCCGACGAGGGTGCGCCGCTGGACACGCTCGCGGAGCTGAGCCGGGAGATCTCGCAGGTCCTCGACGACGCCGACGCCATGGGCGGGGCGGCGTACCTGCTGGAGGTCTCCTCGCCGGGCGTGGACCGCCCGCTCACCGAGCCGCGCCACTTCCGCCGCAACGAGGGTCGGCTGGTCAAGCTGACGACGACCGCCGGTGACGAGCTGGTCGCGCGGATCCTCGCGGTCGACGAGGACGGGCTCGACCTGGAGGTCCCGGGTGTCAAGGGACGCAAGCCCAAACCCGCCCGTGCCTCCTTCGGCGAGATCGCCAAGGCACGGGTGGAGATCGAATTCAGTCGCAAGGACCCGGCCGGTGCCGATACTGACGGCGACGAGAGCATGGAGGAGGCGTAGCCGTGGACATCGACATGAGTGCCCTGCGGGGTCTGGTGCGGGAGAAGGAGATCTCCTTCGACCTGCTGGTCGAGGCGATCGAGTCGGCGCTCCTCATCGCGTACCACCGCGAGCCGGGCAGCCGCCGCAACGCGCGCGTGCAGCTCGACCGCACGAACGGGCACGTCACCGTGTGGGCCAAGGAGGACCCGTCGGAGACCCCCGAGGGCGCCGAGCCCCGGGAGTTCGACGACACGCCCAGCGGCTTCGGCCGGATCGCCGCGACCACGGCCAAGCAGGTCATCCTGCAGCGGCTGCGGGACGCGGAGGAGGAGATCACCTTCGGCGAGTACGCCGGCCGCGAGGGCGACATCGTCACCGGTGTGGTCCAGCAGGGCAAGGACCCCAAGAACGTGCTGGTCGACATCGGCAAGCTCGAGGCGATCCTGCCCGTGCAGGAGCAGGTGCCCGGTGAGGACTACAAGCACGGCACGCGCCTTCGCTCGTACGTCGTCCGGGTGGCCAAGGGTGTGCGAGGTCCGTCCGTGACGCTCTCGCGCACCCACCCCAACCTGGTGAAGAAGCTCTTCGCGCTGGAGGTCCCGGAGATCGCGGACGGTTCCGTGGAGATCTCCGCGATCGCCCGCGAGGCCGGGCACCGTACGAAGATCGCGGTCCGTTCCGGCCGCTCCGGACTGAACGCCAAGGGCGCCTGCATCGGCCCCATGGGCGCCCGGGTGCGCGCCGTGATGGCCGAGCTGAACGGCGAGAAGATCGACATCGTCGACTGGTCGGACGACCCGGCGGAGATGGTCGCCAACGCCCTGTCACCCGCCCGGGTGAGCAAGGTGGAGATCGTCGACATGGCCGCCCGCTCCGCGCGGGTGACCGTGCCGGACTACCAGCTGTCGCTGGCGATCGGCAAGGAAGGGCAGAACGCCCGCCTGGCCGCACGGCTCACCGGCTGGCGGATCGACATCCGGCCCGACACCGAGCTCGCCGAGCAGTAGCACCGGCGGGTAACCGATGAACGACCGTGCGTCGAATAACCCGGAGGGGTGAGGTCGGCGCGGGGAGGTAGACTAAGGATGTCTGGCCGGACGCATGACCCAGCACGCCCGGAGCGAACGTGCATCGGGTGCAGGGAGCGGGCGGCCAAGCGAGATCTGCTGCGTGTGGCGGTGGTCGGGGAATTCTGTGTTCCCGATCTTCGCGGTACGCTGCCCGGTCGGGGTGCGTATGTGCATCCCGACACCGTCTGTCTCGACCTGGCGGTCCGCCGCCGGGCGTTCCCGCGGGCCTTCCGGGCCCGGGGACCGCTGGACACCGCGGACCTCCGCGGCTACGTGGAGCAGACACACCGTGAGTAGGCAGGAAGACCGTACGGGCGACCGTACGGCCAGGTACCCCGCGAGTTGGAAGTAGGTCGAGATTGCGATGAGCACTCGATGAGCACGCGATGAGTACGCCCATGAAGTAGCGACGGTCCGGCGGACGACCACCCCGGACCTCATGAAGGAGCGAAGTGGCTAAGGTCCGGGTATACGAACTCGCCAAGGAGTTCGGAGTTGAGAGCAAGGTCGTCATGGCCAAGCTCCAAGAACTTGGCGAATTCGTCCGTTCGGCGTCCTCGACGATCGAGGCGCCGGTTGTTCGCAAGCTGACCGACGCACTGCAGGGTTCCGGTGGCGGTTCCGCCTCCTCGAAGCCCTCGGCTGCCAGGCCCGCGGCGCCGCGCAAGGACGCGCCCGCAAAGCCGGCCACCCCCACTCCGGGTGCGCCGGCCCGTCCCGCTGCGCCGGCTCCCAAGCCGGCCACGGGATCAGCCCCCACTACCAAGCCCGCCGGTGGCCCCGCGCCGACGCCGGGCCCGCGCCCGACCCCGGGCCCCAAGCCGGCCCCGGCCAAGCCCGCGCCGGTCACCCCGGTGCCGCAGGCGGAGTTCTCCGCCCCGCCGGCCCCGGAGCGTCCCGCCCAGGAGCGCCCGGCCCAGGAGCGTCCGGCTCAGGGCGAGCGCCCCGCTGCCGGGCGTCCCGGTGGCCCCGGCCCGCGTCCCGGTACCCGTCCCTCCGGTCCCGGCCAGCGTGACGGCGGCCGTGGCCAGGGCGGCCCCGGTGCGCGTCCCGGTGGCCAGGCGCCGCGTCCGGGTGCCCCCCGTCCGGCCGGTCCCCGCCCGGGCAACAACCCCTTCACCTCCGGCTCCACCGGTATGCCGCGCCCGCAGGCGCCGCGTCCGGGTGGTGCCCCCGGCCAGTCCGGCCCGCGCCCCGGTGGCGCTCCGGGTGGTTCCGGTCCCCGTCCGGGTGGCGCTCCGCGCCCCGGCGGCGGTGCCGCCTCCGGCGGTCCGCGTCCGACCCCGGGCGGCATGCCCCGTCCGCAGGGCGGCGGCCCCCGTCCGAACCCCGGCATGATGCCGCAGCGTCCCGCTGCCGGCGGCGCGCCGGGTCGTCCGGGCGGTCCGGGTCGTCCCGGCGGTCCCGGCGCCCGTCCCGGCGGCGGTGCCGGTCGTCCCGGTGGCGGTGGCGGCGGCTTCGCCGGTCGTCCCGGTGGCGGTGGCGGCGGTGGCCGTCCCGGTGGTGGCGGCGGCTTCGGCGGTCCGCGTCCTGCCGGCGCCGGTGGTGGCGGTGGCGGCGGCTTCGCCGGTCGCCCCGGTGGTGGCGGCTTCGGCGGTCGTCCCGGTGGTCCGGGTGGCCGCGGTGGCACGCAGGGCGCCTTCGGCCGTGGCCCCGGTGGCCGTCCGGCCCGTGGCCGCAAGTCGAAGCGGGCGAAGCGCCAGGAGTACGAGGCCATGCAGGCCCCGTCCGTGGGCGGCGTGCTGCTGCCCCGCGGCAACGGCGACACCGTGCGCCTCTCCCGTGGTGCCTCGCTGACCGACTTCGCCGAGAAGATCGGCGCCAACCCGGCGTCGCTCGTCCAGGTGATGCTGAACCTCGGCGAGATGGTCACCGCGACCCAGTCCGTCTCCGACGACACGCTGCAGCTGCTCGCCGACGAGATGAACTACACCCTCCAGATCGTCAGCCCGGAGGAGGAGGACCGCGAGCTCCTCGAGTCCTTCGACATCGAGTTCGGCGAGAACGAGGGCGGCGAGGAAGCGCTCGTCGCTCGTCCGCCGGTCGTGACCGTCATGGGTCACGTCGACCACGGCAAGACCCGCCTCCTCGACGCGATCCGCAAGACCAACGTGGTCGCGGGCGAGGCCGGCGGCATCACCCAGCACATCGGTGCCTACCAGGTGGCCACCGAGGTCAACGGCGAGCACCGGGCCATCACCTTCATCGACACCCCGGGTCACGAGGCGTTCACCGCCATGCGTGCCCGCGGTGCCAAGTCCACCGACATCGCGATCCTCGTGGTGGCGGCGAACGACGGCGTCATGCCGCAGACGATCGAGGCGCTGAACCACGCCAAGGCGGCCGACGTGCCGATCGTGGTCGCGGTCAACAAGATCGACGTCGAGGGCGCGGACCCGACGAAGGTGCGCGGTCAGCTGACCGAGTTCGGTCTGGTGGCCGAGGAGTACGGCGGCGACACCATGTTCGTCGACATCTCCGCCAAGCAGGGCCTGAACATCGACAGCCTGCTGGAGGCCGTGGTCCTGACCGCGGACGCCGCGCTCGACCTGCGGGCCAACCCGGAGCAGGACGCGCAGGGCATCGCGATCGAGGCGCACCTCGACCGCGGCCGCGGTGCCGTGGCGACCGTCCTGGTCCAGCGCGGCACCCTGCGGGTCGGCGACACCATGGTGGTCGGCGACGCGTACGGCCGTGTCCGCGCGATGCTCGACGACAGTGGCAACACCGTCGACGAGGCGGGCCCCTCGACCCCGGTCCTGGTGCTCGGTCTGACGAACGTGCCGGGTGCCGGCGACAACTTCCTGGTGGTCGACGAGGACCGTACGGCCCGTCAGATCGCCGAGAAGCGCGCCGCCCGCGAGCGCAACGCGGCCTTCGCCAAGACCCGTCGCCGGGTCAGCCTCGAGGACCTGGACAAGGTGCTCAAGGCCGGCGAGGTCCAGCAGCTCAACCTCATCATCAAGGGCGACGCGTCCGGTTCGGTCGAGGCCCTGGAGTCCTCGCTGCTCCAGCTCGACGTCGGCGAGGACGTGGACCTGCGCATCCTCCACCGGGGTGTCGGTGCGGTCACCGAGACCGACGTCACCCTGGCGGCGGGCTCCGACGCCATCATCATCGGCTTCAACGTGCGGGCCGAGGGCCGCGCCACGTCGCTGGCCGAGCGTGAGGGCGTCGACGTCCGCTACTACTCGGTGATCTACCAGGTCATCGACGAGATCGAGGCGGCGCTCAAGGGCATGCTCAAGCCCGAGTACGAGGAGGTGGAGCTCGGCACCGCCGAGATCCGCGAGGTCTTCCGCTCCTCCAAGCTCGGCAACATCGCCGGTGTGCTCATCCGCTCCGGCGAGGTCCGACGCAACGCCAAGGCGCGCCTGCTGCGTGACGGCAAGGTCGTCGCCGAGAACCTCACCATCGAGGGTCTGCGGCGCTTCAAGGACGACGTCACCGAGATTCGTGAAGGTTTCGAGGGCGGTATCAACCTCGGCAACTACAACGACATCAAGATCGACGACGTCGTGGCGACCTACGAGCTGCGCGAGAAGCCTCGCGTCTGATCGAGGGACATCTGACCGGGGCCGGTTGGCGGAGGGAAAATTCCGTCGATCGGCCCCGGCCGTTGCCTTTACTGTGGTGATTGCTGTTCACGGTGTTCGCACCGTTCACGACGAGGCCCCACAGGTCGGCTTGACCTGATGCCCATGTATGTAGGGACGCTGTCCTTCGACCTGCTTCTCGGCGACGTCCGTTCGCTGAAGGAGAAGCGGTCCGTCATCCGGCCGATCGTGGCCGAGCTCCACCGCAAGTTCGCGGTGAGCGTCGCCGAGGTCGACCACCACGACCTCTACCGCAGGGCCGAGATCGGCGTGGCGGTCGTGTCCGGGGACCCCGGGCACATCAAGGACGTCCTCGGACGCTGCGAGCGCTGGATGGCCTCGCGCCCCGAGGTGGATCTGCTGTCGGCGCGGCAGCGGGTGCACGGGGACGACGACTGACACTCACGTTCCGAAGCGTGATGAGAAGAGAGAAGAGCACGCATGACCGACACCGCGCGGGCGCGCAAGCTGGCGGACCGCATCCGGGTCGTGGTCGCGGAGACGCTCCAGCGGCGGATCAAGGACCCGCGGCTGGGCTACGTGACGATCACGGACACCCGGGTCACCGGTGACCTCCGGGAGGCGACCGTCTTCTACACGGTCTTCGGTGACGACGAGGAGCGGGCCGCCTCGGCGGCGGCGCTGGAGAGCGCCAAGGGCGTCCTCCGCTCGGAGGTCGGACGGCAGACCGGCGTGCGCTTCACGCCCACCCTGACGTTCGTCGCCGACGCGATCCCCGAGAACGCGCGCACGATCGAGGACCTGCTCGCCAAGGCCCGCGAGGCCGACGAGGAGGTCCGCAAGACCGCCACGGACGCCACCTACGCCGGCGACGCCGACCCCTACCGCAAGCCGGCGGAGGACGAGGTCGACGACGAGGAGGACGGCGACCGATGAAGGACGGGCTTGTCATCGTCGACAAGCCGGGCGGTATGACCTCGCACGACGTCGTGGCCCGGCTGCGCAGGCTGGCCGGGACACGGCGCGTGGGGCACGCGGGCACGCTCGACCCCATGGCCACCGGCGTCCTCGTCATCGGCGTCGAGAAGGCCACCCGGCTGCTCGGGCACCTCGCGCTCACGCGCAAGGAGTACGAGGCGACCATCCGGCTCGGCCAGAGCACGGTCACCGACGACGCCGAGGGCGAGGTCACGGCCTCCGTCCCCGCGGACGGGGTCACCCGCGAGGCGATCGACGCGGGCGTCGTGCCGCTGACCGGGGACATCATGCAGGTGCCGTCCAAGGTGAGCGCCATCAAGGTCAACGGCGTCAGGTCGTACGCCCGCGTGCGCGGCGGCGAGGACTTCGAGCTGGCGGCGCGGCCGGTCACGGTGTCGTCGTTCGTCGTGCGGGACGTCCGGCACGTGCGGCACGAGGGCGGTGACGTGGTCGACGTCGACGTCACGGTCGAGTGCTCCTCCGGCACGTACATCCGGGCCCTCGCCCGCGACCTGGGTGCCGGGCTCGGCGTCGGCGGCCACCTCACCGCGCTGCGGCGCACCCGCGTCGGCCCCTACGGCGCCGGGCTCGCCCGTTCGCTGGAGCAGCTCACGGAGGCGTTCGCGGTGCTGCCCATCGCGGAGGCCGCGGCGGCGGCGTTCCCCCGGTGGGACGTGGACGCCCGGCAGGCGCGACTGCTCGGCCACGGCGTGCGGCTGGACGCGCCCCCGTCCCTGGGGGCGGTGCCCACGGCGGTGTTCGGGCCGGAGGGGGAGTTTCTGGCGCTGGTCGAAGCGCGGGAGGGGCAGGCCAAGATCCTGGCCAACCTCGCCTGACGCTGCGCTTGCGGTGCCGGGTGTCTGTGGGGCCCGGTGTTTGTGTGCGGGTCGCTTGCGCCTGCGGCGGGCATCCCCCCACCCTCCCTCCCCCAGCCTTCGGCCGGGGGGACCCCCATCCGGCGCGGTTGGTGCGGGCCTCGCGCGGTTCGTGGGTGGGCCGGGGTCGGGGCCTCCAGGGCTGGGCATTCTGGACCGCATATTTATGTGCGTGGCGGGCGGTACTTGTTGTGCCGTCTGTGCCGCACAACACATACACGTCAGCGTCCAGAACGCCCACCCTCCCCCAGCCTTCGGCCGGAGGTGCCCCCACCGACCCCGCCCCCTCCGCCGGTTCCGCGACCAACGGCCGGTGGGGGTTCAGAGAGCGGTCCGGGGTTGCCGCAAGTGCCTTTCTGAACCCCCACCGGCCGTCATGCGCCCCAACCGGCATGAGGGGGTGTGGCGGGGTGCGCCCATGGGGGTCCCCCCCCGGCCGAAGGCTGGGGGAGACGAGCGGCGGACCCGGGTGCCGAACGATGTGGACGTAAACCGCGAGCGCTGTGGGGGTCCCCCCGGCCGAAGGCTGGGGGAGTGCGCCGGCGCGGCCCCGACCCCACCCCAACAGAGCGCAGGCCCGCACTGACCGCGCCGGGCAATCGGGCGGGAGGGCGGGGGAAGAAACCTAACCGCAACCACGCACCGCGCGCACGCGGCGACACGGGCACCCCGGACGGCTTCGCGGCGCAACCGTGAAGCGCGGGCCCTCCCCCCTCGCGGCCCGCGCTGCACGATCCCCCTCCCTCCCCGTCCCTATCCACCCGGCAAGATCAATTCACTCCAACGGGCAGGCGCTCGGAGTGAAGAGAGGGAGCGCTTGGGGGCGCGTTCGACGTGGGATCTGTTGTGTCGATCAACGGACGTCTACGGTCGAAACGGGCACTGTGGCGGGGAGGTGCGCAGATGGCGGTACCGACCGCCGATGTCGACCGGGCGCTGGTGCGCGTCCGTGACCTGGCCGGACGGCCGCGGGGGACGGGGTTCCTCGTCGAGGCGCGGGACGGACGGGGGACGCTCGTGACGAGCCACGAGGCCGTGGACGGCCTCGTGCGGCTGGTGCTGCATGCGCACGGGGAGCAGACGACCCTCGTCGAGGCGCCCGCGATCACCCCGCTGCCGGAGCTGGGGCTGGCGCTCGTGGCGACGGAGGGACTGGACGTGCCGCCGCTGCCGGTGGCCGGGTTCGCGCGCACCGCGGGGCACGGGCGGGCCGTGCGGTTGCGCGGCGCGGCCTGGGTGGAGGCCACGATCGCGGGGACGGCGCCGGTGACGTACACCGCGACGGACCGCTTCCACCTCCTCGATGCGGCGTACGAGCTCGCCGGTGCACGCGGCGACGACGAACCGCTTCGTGCCGTCGCCTCGGGGGAGCCCGTGATCGACGCCGAGACCGGTGCCGTGCACGGCGTCGTCGTGACCGCGCTGCACGCGGGACGAAGGGCGGGCGGGTTCGCGGTGCCGTTGCGGGCGCCGGCGGAGGGCGGGGCGCTCGCGGACGCGCTGGCGCGCAACGCGGCGACCGTGCCCGCGTACGGGCCGCACCTCAACATCGCGGGGGCGCTGGAGCTGACCGCGAGCTCCGTCGCTTCGGCGGCCCGGCCGCGGCCCTGGCGCGAGGCCGAGGCGCGCCCGGACACGGAGGCGGAGCTGGCGGGCTTCACGGGGGAGGCGGGCGCCTGCGTGCTCGGGCTGGTCGGCGCCCCCGGCAGCGGCCGTACGACCGCACTGGAGGCGTTGGCCGCCCGGCGTGCCGCGGGCCCGGACCCGGCGCCCACGCTGTGGCTGCGCGGGGCCGAACTGCGGGCGGGCGACGCCGGGTTGAGGGACGCCGCGGCGCGGGCGCTGGCTGCCGCGGGGCGCATCGTGCACGCGGGGAGGGCGCCGGAACGCGCGCCGGCCGACGCGTCGCCCGATGCCGTCGCCCGCCTGGCGCGCGCCATGGGGCAGCGGTTGCTCGTCGTGCTGGACGCTCCCGAGGAGATGCCACCGCTGCTCGCCCATGCGCTGCCCGAGTGGTCCGCGGAGACGGCGCGGTGGCTGGGCACGACGGGGGCGCGGCTGATCGTGGCGTGCCGCCCCGAGTACTGGGAGCAGGCCGGAGCCCTCTTCCCTCCCGGCCTGCTCCACGACGCCGGCACCCCGCCGGGCGCCCGGGCGCTGCCCGCCTGCCTGCGCCTCGGCGGCCTGCCGGAGGAGCCGGCACGGCTCGCCCGGGAGCGCCACGGGCTGTCCGCCGGTGCCCTCGCCGAGCAGGACGCGGCGCATCCGCTGGCCCTGCGGCTGCTGTCGGAGGTACGGGCCGCCGGCGGTGGCCTGACGGGACGGCCCGGCCGGGCGGAGGTCTTCTCGGCCCACCTGGACCTGCTGTGCCTGCGGATCGCCCATCGGATCGCGGCAGCCACGGCCCCCGCGAGGGCAACGGAGGTACGGCGGCTGGCCGCCCGCGTCGCCGGGCAGGCGCACGAGGCGGCCCGGCGCTGCCTGGGTCCGGGCCAGGGCGAACTGGACCGGGCGTCCTTCGAGGAGCTGTTCCCGTGGCGCCCCGGGTGGGCGGCGGCGGTGCTCACGGAGGGGCTGGTGGTGCCGGCCGGTGCCGGGTACCGCTTCGCGCACGAGGAGTTCGGCGACTGGCTGCAGGGCGGCCAACTCGACCTGGACGAGGCGCTGTACGCCCTGGTCCACCGCTGGTCGGCCGGCGACCGGGACGGCTGCGCCGAGGCCCCCGTGCGCCTGCCCGCCCGGGCCGGGGCGCAACCGCGGCACAGGGCCGTGCCGCCGGTGCCGCCCGCACCGCCGCTCGCCCCGCCCTCCGAGCCGCGCTGCGTGCCCGTGCCGCGGCACCGCATCGGCCCGGTCGTACAGGCGCTGCTGCTCACCGCCCGCCGTTCGGGGCCGGACGTCCTCGGGCGCAGGCTGCGGCAACTGGTCCAGGTGCTCGACCGCGACGCCGCCGCGCCCGCGTCGCGCGGTGGCGCGACGGTGCTGCTCGACGGGGTGCCACGGCCGCGCGGGGAGGGCGACGGCGCCGGCCGGGCGGCGGCCCGGCGCGCGGACGCGGTGTGGTGGGCGGCGCACCTGCTGGGGGAGACCCTGCTCGGGGTGCCGGACGCGACGCGGTACCGGGAGGTGCTGCGGCTGCTGGCGGAGCGTGTCACCGTCCGTTCGATCGAGGCCGGGGGCTTCCACGAGGGCGCGGGGCTGGGGGAGTTCGGTCCGTGGTTCTGGCGGCGGCTGCGGCTCCCCCCGGAGGAGCGCCTGGCGCTGCTGCGGCTGCTGCTGCCCGCCGACGGCCCGCCGCGCGCCGCGGACCGCACGCGGGAGCGGTTCCTGACGGCGGCTGGCGAGGTGCTGGCCGCCACGCCGCGGCCGTCGCTGCCCGCGCTGTGCGGCTGGTTCACCGACGAACGGCTGCTGCAGTCCGCGCCCTGCGGCCCCCGGCCGACGGTCGCCACCGCGGCGCAGGCCCTCCTCCACACGCACCGGCGGCAGGCGGTGGACGACCTCACCGAGGTCCTGGCCGCCACGGACCACCCCCGTGCCAAGGAACTGCTGGCGGCCCTCGCCGAGGACGAGCCGTCCGCCGTGTGCCGTGCCGTCGACCGCTGGGCGCACGAGGACCGGCCGGAGCGGCACGCCGCCGCGGCCACCTACGGCCTGCTCGCCGCCCCGCACGCCGCACTCGCCGCCGACCGCGAGCTGCTGCGCTACGCGGCCCTGGCGATCCTGGCCCGACCCGCCGACCGCACCCTGCACGGCGCCGCGCTCGGCCTCCTGGTGCGGGACCCGGCGACCCGTTGCCTCCACCTGCGGGCCGCCCTGGACGGCTTCGCCGCCGGCGACCCGCTGCTGCCGGCCGCGGCGCTCGCCGCGGCCCTCCCCACGCACCCCGAGCAGGTGCTCGCCGCGTTCCACTCCCGGCTGCGCGAACCGGGCCCCGGCGCCGCCGAGGTACTGCGCGAACTGGCCGAGGTGTCCACCCCGGCGCTCGCCCGCCGGGCCGCCGCCCTGGTGTGGGACCACCTCGGCCACCGTCCCGAGGACGCCCGGCACGCGGCGGCCTACCTCGACCGCCGCCTGGAGCACGGACCGGCCGCCCGCGCCGTCCTCCTCCCGCTGGTCACCGGACTGCTGCGGGAGCACCCGCCGCAGGTGCGCAGGGTGCTGGCGCCCGTGCTGGCCGCACCGGGCGGCCACCTCTCCCGCCCGCTGCGCCAGGAGCTGCTGGACGTCCTCCTGGACCAGGAACGCGACCCGGCCGTGCTCGACGCCCTCCTCGGCGCGGCCGCCGACGGGTGCGCCCGGCGGCCGGCCCCGATGACCCGCGACCTGGTGCACCGGGTGGGCCTCCTGCTCTGCCGTACGCCCGAGGGCGCGGCCCTCTTCGACCGGCGGCTGGTGCAGCTGGTCAGCGGGTCGCCCGGGTTCGCCCGGCTGGTGCGCGGATGGCTGGCCGCGGACGGCCTCGACGGCGCGGGCCCAGGGGCGTGGGACGCGGTGATCGGCCCGAGCGCCCGGCGCATGTGCGACCAGCTGGCGCCGGCGGAGGCGGTGGGCCTCTGACCGGCCAGGGACCATCCGGGGGCGGCGTCACGTGCCCGCTGCGGTCCGTGCACCTCATGCCCCGGCCGGCCGTCGTGCTGCGCCGCTGCTCACCGTGCCGGCACTCCTGGACCGCGTGCCTCCGGCGCCGCGTCCCGCCACGTACCGCGTCCCTTCCGGGCGGAGGGGGTGCTCCCACCGGTCGGGCGAGGGGCGCGCCAGGTCCGCGACGGCCGCGTCACCGGGGGCGCTGCGCCGGTGGGCCCCCCGGCATGGCAGGCTTGGACCTGCACATCGAAGAATCATCGGCGGTCGAGGAGCGGTCACTGTGCAGCGCTGGCGAGGCTTGGAGGACGTCCCCGGGGACTGGGGACGCAGCGTCGTCACCATCGGCTCCTACGACGGCGTACACCGCGGGCACCAGCTGATCATCGGCAGGGCCGTGGAACGCGCCCGCGAGCTGGGCGTCGCCTCCGTCGTCGTCACCTTCGACCCGCATCCCAGCGAGGTGGTCCGCCCCGGCAGCCACCCGCCGCTGCTGGCGGCCCACCACCGCCGCGCCGAGCTGATGGCGGAGCTGGGCGTCGACGCCCTGCTGATCCTCCCGTTCACGACCGAGTTCTCGCAGCTCTCGCCGGGCGACTTCGTCCGCACCGTGCTGGTCGACGCGCTCCACGCGCGGGCCGTCGTCGAGGGCCCGAACTTCCGCTTCGGGCACAAGGCCGCCGGTGACGTGGAGTTCCTGTCCGCGATGGGGCTGAAGTACGACTACGAGGTGGACGTCGTCGACCTCTACCTGACGGGCGAGGCGGGTGGCGGGCAGCCGTTCTCCTCCACGATGACCCGCCGCCTGATCGCCGAGGGCGACGTTGCGGGCGCCGCCGAGATCCTGGGCCGGCCGCACCGGGTCGAGGGCGTGGTCGTCCGCGGCGCGCAGCGCGGCCGGGACCTCGGATACCCCACGGCGAACGTCGAGACGCTGCCGCACACCGCGATCCCCGCGGACGGGGTCTACGCAGGCTGGCTGCACGTCGAGGGCGAGGCCATGCCCGCCGCGATCTCCGTCGGCACCAACCCCACCTTCGACGGGACCGCCCGCACCGTCGAGGCGTACGCCATCGACCGCGTCGGGCTGGACCTGTACGGGCTGCACGTCGCCGTCGACTTCCTCACCTACCTGCGGGGCATGGAGAAGTTCGACACGATCGACGCGCTCCTGGAGCGGATGGCCGACGACGTCAAGCGCGCCCGGGAGCTGGTCGACGCCTACGGCGCCGCCGGGTGAACCGGCGGCCGGAGCGCCGCTGACCGACCGACACGAAGGGCCCGTCCCGCCACGATGGCGGGACGGGCCCTTCGCGTCACTGCTGCTGGGTCCAGCCGGGCGGGACCTGCCCCTGCGCCGGGGGCTGCTGCCCGGGCTGCGCCTCCTGCGGCGGCGGGGGCGGCTGCTGGGTCCAGCCCTGGGGCATGCCGCCCTGCGCGGGCGGGGGAGGCGGGGCCGGCTGCCCGTAGGGCGGCTGCTGCGGGTGGCCGTACCCCTGCTGCGGGGGCATCGGCTGCTGCGGCGGGTACGGCTGCTGCCCCTGCTGGGGCGGGTAGCCGCCCTGCTGCTGCGGCGGCATCTGCTGCTGGGGCGGGTAGACGCCCTGGGCCTGCTGGGCGCGGACGAAGTCCTCGGCGACCAGCGACGCCAGGTGGAAGTACGCCTCACGGGTCTTCGGCCGCATCATGTCGAGGTCGACCTCGGCGCCCGCGGCGAGGTGCTCGTCGAAGGGCACCACGACGACTCCGCGGCAGCGGGTCTCGAAGTGCGCGACGATGTCGTCCACCTTGATCGTCTTGCCGGTCTCGCGGACCCCGGAGATCACGGTGAGGCTGCGCTGCACGAGGTCGGCGTAACCGTGCGCGCCGAGCCAGTCGAGGGTCGTGCTGGCGCTGCTGGCACCGTCCACCGACGGGGTGGAGACGATGATCAGCTGGTCGGCCAGGTCGAGCACGCCACGCATGGCGCTGTAGAGCAGACCGGTGCCGGAGTCGGTGAGGATGACCGGGTACTGCTGCCCGAGCAGGGCCACCGCGCGCCGGTAGTCCTGGTCGTTGAAGGTGGTGGAGACGGCCGGGTCCACGTCGTTGGCGATGATCTCCAGGCCCGAGGGCGCCTGCGAGGTGAAGCGGCGGATGTCCATGTAGCTGTTGAGGTGCGGCAGCGCCTGGACCAGGTCCCGGATCGTCGCGCCGGTCTCCCGGCGCACGCGGCGGCCGAGCGTGCCGGCGTCCGGGTTGGCGTCGATGGCCAGGATCTTGTCCTGGCGCTCGGAGGCGAGCGTGGCACCCAGGGCGGTGGTGGTCGTCGTCTTGCCGACGCCGCCCTTGAGGCTGATCACCGCGATCCGGTAGCAGGACAGCACCGGCGTGCGGATCAGGTCCAGCCTGCGCTGGCGCTCCTGCTCCTCCTTCTTCGCGCCGATCTTGAAGCGCGACGCCTGGTTGTTGTTCCTGCGCGCCTTCGGCTGCTGTCGCAGCAGACGGTCCGAGGAGAGCTCCACCGCCGCGTTGTAGCCGAGCGGGGCGCCGTGCATGACCCGCTGCTGCTGCTCCTGGCCGGGACCGGGACCGCCCCACCCGGCGGCCGTGCGCGGGTCCACGGGCGGGGCGGGCTGCTGCTGCGGCAGGACCGGGGGGTGGGGCTGCACCGGCGGTTGGGGTTGGGGCTGGGGCTGGTCGTGCGGGCCGGGCCCCGGCTGCGGATAGCCGTAACCGTGCGGCGGTGCCGGCGGGTTGGCTCCGTCGGCGTACGGCGGCATCGGCTGCTGCCCCTGCTGCGGGAGCGGCCCCGGCACGGGAGCCGGGGGCTGCTGCGGGGGCGTCTGGGCGTACGGCCCGGGCCCCGGCTGCGGATATCCGTACCCCTGCTGCGGGTACGGCGGCTGCTGCGCGTGGGGGTCACCCCAGGGCGCGCCCTGGTTCGGCTGCGGGTACCCGTAACCGTGCGGCGGCGGGGCGGGCTGGGGGTAGCCGTAAGGCTGCTGCGGCGCGGGCGAGTTGGGGTCGCCCCACGGCGCACCCTGATGCGGCGGCTGCGGGTAGCCGTACCCCTGCTGCGGCGGGGGCTGCACCGGGGCAGGCTGCTGCGGTGCCTCCTGCGGGGTGGCCGGCTGGTACTCCGGCGGCAGCGGCGGCACTTGGGACTGCGGCGCCGGAGCGGGCGGCTGCGGCTGCTGCTCGGGAGCGGCCGCGGTCTCCCCCTGGGGTGCTTGCCGGGGCTGCGGCACGGGCGGCTGCTGCGGCCCCGCGTCCGGCTCCGCGGGCGCGGGCGTCACCTCGGTGGCCACCGGCGCGGGCGCCTCCACCGGCTGCGGTTCCACCGGCTGCTGTTCCTCGGGCCGGACGGGCTCGGGGTCGGCGAAGACCGCCGCCGCGGCGGCCTCGCGGGCGGCGTCGGGGACCGCCGGAGCGGGCTGCGGCTCCGCGGGGGCGGGGGGTTGCGCGGCCTGCGGAGGACGGGGGTTCTGCGGCACCTGCGGCTCCTGCGGCGACGTCGCCTCGGGCGCGGCCGCCACCGGCGGGCTCACCGCGGGAGCCGGAGCCGGGGCCGGAGCCGGGGGAGCGGGTGAGGGCGTGGGCGCGCCTCCTCCCGCCTGCTGCGTGTACCAGGACGGCGGCGCGTAGTCGATCTGGAACTCGCCCGTGAGGTCCGCGTCGGACTGATCCCCGTCCGGGACGGCCCCGCCGGTGCGGATGTCGTCCTGATCGCTGCTCACTTGTGCCTCCTGGTCAACTCAAGTACGCGCCCGGTCCGTCGGAGCGGACGCGATTCCCCCGTCTCGGAGTTCCCGCGGCACAGCTGCCGCGGCTCACCGGAAGAGCCTAATCATCCGGCCCGTGGGTAGGGCAAGCGCCGTCGGCATCACGACCGGAACGCCGACGTGATGCACCGTTCGCCGCGCACGGAGCCGCGCCGTCCACGCGTGGACACGGCTGCTGCGGATACCGGGACCCCTGTGCCCATGCCCCGTGCCGCGGCCGGGTAACCGCCGCGGCACGAGAGCGTCCGGAACGCCCCGGCGGGTGGCCCCGGGTCAGTCCACCCGCCGGGCCGGTCCCAGAAGGCCGGACTCCGCGTCCGTGGGCTGCGTCATCACGAACTGCCGGCGCTTGCGCGTGCACCACATCGTCACGTTGTCGCCGAGCGTCGGCAGCGCGGCCACGTCGGCCTCCGACAGGCCCATCACCTGGCCGATGACCTCGGCCTCCTGGGGCGAGACCCGCTGCAGCCCCACCACGTCGGCGCCGGCCAGCAACCGCGGGGCCGTCGGCCCCAGGTACGGCAGCAGGGTCATGACCGACTGCCAGGACTGCGCCGCCACCCGGCTGCGCGGCGGACGGGCGCCGCAGTCACGGACGATGACGACGGGGCTGTGCACCGAAGGACCCTGCGGGGCGATCCGCCCGACCTCGTGCACCGTCACGCACTGCTGGCCGCCGCCCGCCGCCTGCGCCATCGGCGCCCACGACTGGGGTCGGGCGGTCTCCACCGCGACCCGGGCACCGGTCGCGGCGGCGCGCAGCGACAGCACCTGCGCCAGCCACATGCTGCCGACCAGCACGACGTCGAGCCGGGCCGGGCGGCTCAGCGCCAGCACGGCGGGCTGGTTGGCGGCGTCGATCCCGATGACGACACCGTCGTCACCGATCGGCAGGGACAGCCCGGACAACTGCCCGGGCGTCAGGGTGTGCCGGTCGCGGCGCGGTCCGAGCAGCCCGAACGCGGCACGCAGCGTGCGCCGTCCGGCGCCGGCGAAGGAGGAGCCGCGCGGGTCGGCGCCCTGCGGCAGGTGCGAGGGGCGGGGCCCCCCGCCGGGGAAACCGGAGCCCGCGCCGGGGTGCTGTCCGCCGAAGGCGGGAACGGTCGGAGCCGACATCAGCGGGTACCTCCCAAGGGCAGCGTGGCCAGGATGCCGGGCACCTGCTCGCGGTCCAGCCGCACCAGGCCCAGCCGGGACGCGGTCGCGCGGCGCTCCAACTGGTGCCGGGCCTCGACCAGTTCGTTCTCGCTGCGGCCGGTCAGCCGCACGTACCCGGACAGCAGCGCCGCCCGGCTGCCGCCCGGTGCGAGGACCAGCGAGAAGGTGCTGGCCAGCGCGGGCGAGGAGGTCAGCAGGCCGACCAGGTCGGGCAGCGCGGCGGCGCCGGTGCCCAGCTGCGGCCAGCGGCTGACCCAGTAGGTCGTGTGCCAGCGGTCGTCGCACCGCCACGCCCGCGCGCTCTCGGAGGTACGGCGTGCCTGGCGGCTGCCGTCGAGGGCGGCGCCGCCCGTCGTGGCGAGGGGGTTCACGCAACTCGACGTCGCCACGGCGGCGATGATCTCGGGCTCGGTCAGCACGCGGGCCTCGAGCCCGGTGCCCACCAGCCGGCTCACCAGGTGGTCGGCGGCCCGCAGCAGGGCGCGCCGCGCCCCGGCCATGCCGCCGCCGCGCGCCTGCACCGCCTCCGGGCACAGTTCGGGGTCGAGCTTGATCGCGATCCAGGTGAGCCGCAGCCCCGGCGTCCGGCTCTGCGCCTGCAGCGGTGCGTAGGAGCGCGCGGCCAGCGCCTGCGGGGGCAGGTGCGGGGCGGGGGCGGGCTGGGTGTGCTGGACGACCTGGACCGACGCGAGCCGGATGTCGTCCACCGTCAGCAGGCCGTTCAGCAGCTCCAGGGGGAGCGAGCGGACTCCGCGGGCCGGGCGCAGCGGTTCGTCGACCGCCTGCACCTGGACGACGGCCGTCAGGAAGGTGCCGTCGCCGATCATGCCGATCTCGCGCTGCTCGCGCTCGTCGGTGTACCCGTAGGTGCGCAGCGCCGGGTCGCACTCCACGGCCGGTACGAAACCGGGGTCGGTGCCCTGCGGGACGCCGGCGGCGTTGCGCCGCTGACGGGCCTTCAGGGCGCGGGCGCTGGCCATCCACTCCGGCATCGGGCGGCCGCGCCGCCGCAGCAGGCCGAAGAGCAGCAGCGGAACGGCGATGACCGCGGCCACGACGGGCCCGACCACCTCGTGGATCAGCCAGCCGCCCAGCAGCAGTGCGAGTGCCAGCTCGATCAGCACGAGTTGCTGCACCCGCACGGGGCCTATGCTCCCGGGCCTGCGGGTCATCACCGGGGCCGCCGCCCCGGCCCGCGCCGTGGGGGAGCCGCCGTGCCCGCTCCCGGGTGGTCCGGCGTACTGCTGCGGTGGCTCGTCGCCCGGACTGCGCCGGGACCTGGTCGCGGTGGTCATCCCCCGTACAACCCTTCTGCTTCTGCTGGTACCTGTGCCGCGTGGGCGGCGCCCGGCGCCGTCCAGCGCTCGCTCGCGTCCGTCGCCCTGCCGGCGTGGGACGCTCCGGGTGCCGCTGGCGGGCCGATCGCGCTACCCCGTACCGTACGGTGCGATCGTCACACGGCATAGTAGGGGTCCCCCTCATCACAGCCGTCACCACAGCCGCCACCGCGGCGGTCAGACGGGACCGGGGAACGCCACAACAAAGCAGCGACATACGGGGAGTTGACGCAGGGATGGCGACACGTAGGGATGAGCTGAACGCCTACTCGTTCGCGCGCAGGCGCACGGTGGCCGCGTTTCTCCAGCCCTCCCCGCACGGTTCGGAGGAGGCCGCCCCGCGCCCGCTGAAGACCGTCGCCCCGAGCCTCGTCGTGGGTCTGCTGGTCGTCGTCGGCTTCGGATTCTGGGGCATATTGAAGCCCGCCGCGCCCAAGGGCTGGGACACCCCCGCCCAGAAGGTCATCGTCGGCGACGAGTCCACCACCCGTTACGTCGTGCTGAAGACCAACGGCGAGGCGCAGCTGCACCCCGTGCTCAACCTCGCCTCCGCCCGACTGCTGCTCGACCCCGAGAAGTTCGAGGTCATCAAGGTCAAGGAGTCGGTGCTCGACAACAGCGGCATGACGCTCGGCAGCACCATCGGCATCCCCTACGCCCCGGACCGGCTGCCCAGCCAGGACGACGCCGGCAAGCCCAAGACCTGGGCGCTGTGCGAGACCCCGGGCGGCGGCACGGACCGCTCGGCCCAGCGGGCGGTCCTCGTCATCAACCAGCAGAAGCCCAAGGAGGCGGCCCTGGTCGGGGGCGCGAACCAGCTCCGTGACGACGAGGCCATGTACATCGAGGTGCCCGGCGGCGACCAGTACCTGGTGACGGACCGGGGCTTCCCCTACCTGCTCGGCGGCCCCGCCGGGAAGCAGCAGCCCGAACTGGTCAACACCCTGCGCCAGGTCATCTTCGGCGCCTCCGCGCAGCCGCAGAAGGTCGACGCCGACTTCCTGTCGACCCTCAACAACGTGCCGGGCGCCGCCATCTCCTTCCCGCAGGTCGACGGCATGGGCGAGACGTCCACCGCGCCGGGCCTGAGCGCCGGGCACGCGAAGGTCGGCCTGGTGCTGAAGGCCAACGACGACCAGTACGTGGTGCAGCGGGACCGGGTCGTCCGCGTCACCGCCTTCATGGCGAAGCTGCTGCTGAACAGCCCCCAGGCGAGGTCGCTGTACGACGGATCGCCGGAGGCGGTCTCCGTCAACGTGGGCGAAGTCACCTCGGCCCAGGCGAGCGAGACCTTCATGGACGACCTCGGCTGGCCGGAGAAGGCGGTCACGCAGGCCAACACCCAGGACGAGAAGGACGGTCGCAGCGTCGCGTGCAGCGTGTACAGCGGTGTCGACGACAAGGTGACCAAGAAGCCGGCGATGACGATGTGGGCCGGGAAGAAGTTCCCCCGGGACGTGGCGCAGAGCGGTACGAACACCTACGTCTCGCCCGGTAGCGGCCTCTTCTACAAGGCGTACGACGGTACCGACAAGCGCATCGGGTCCATCTTCCTGGTCACCGACACCGGACTGCGTTACTCGGTGCCGACGACGGGCGACAGCGACAGCGGCGGCGCCGCCAAGCAGGACGACGCGGTCGGCGTCGTGCAGACCAAGCTCGGCTACGCGAAGAACTCCCCGGTGCCGGTGCCGCGGATCTGGTCGGACCTCCTCGCGAGCGGGCCGACGCTCGACGTGAACGCGGCGAAGCAGGCGCAGGGCTCCTGAACTGGTATTTCCGCGGACCTTCACGGGTATTGATTGAGCATTTGACAATCCATTGGCCAAGCCATCAACACCCGTGGCAACGTGAGGGTTTGGTGATGAAGGTCAGGATCCCGATACGGAACCGGGTACCTGTTCGCCTTGTCACTGCTATTGGCTAGAGTTGAAGACCGACCACATCTTCCGATGTGCGACGAATCCGATCTTCTACGTCTCATGGGGGACGCCAGACATGGCTGGACAGCAGTTCACCATGACCGAGGAGGAGATGGTTGCGTTCAGCAACCGCATCTCCACGGTCAACTCCTCGATCCAGGGCGAGATCCGCCGCCTCCAGACCGTGATCGACACGATCACCTCGGGGTGGAAGGGCTCCGCCGCCACGGCGTACAACAACCTGCAGTCGCAGGTGAACGAGGACGCCAACAAGATCAATCAGATCCTGGGCGACATCAAGGAAGCTGTGGACGCGAGCACCAAGAACTACTCCGCCTCCGAGGAGGAGCAGCGCGCGTCCATCCAGAGCATCTCGGCGCAGGGAAGCAACCCGTTCGGATGACCGTCCCCGCGCGGTGACCTGACGCCGCGCCGGCCGGACCAGCCATCCGAATCCAACATCTGAGGAGACATCACATGTCCGGGCAGATCCTGGTCAATTTCCAGACCATCTCCCAGGCCGCGACCGACGTGCGTACGACGGCCAACAACATCAAGCGCCAGCTGGACGACCTCGAGGCCGGCGTGAAGAAGATCGCGACCACGTGGGAGGGCTCCGCGCAGGAGGCCTACCGCACCAAGCAGACCGAGTGGGACCAGCGCGCCGCGTCCATGCACCAGACGCTGGAGGCCATCGCCCGTGCCCTCGACACGGCCGCGCAGAGCTACCAGGCCACCGAGAACAAGAACCGGCAGATCTGGGGCTGATTGCGCGCCTGGCCGCGTGACAGGTGATGAGGGCGGGCGTGTACGGCGACGTACGTGCTCGCCCTCGTCGGCGGTTTGACCACGAACCGCACATAACGGGAGGACGGAACACCAGTGGGATCGCACGCCGTGAGGCGCACCGCCGCCATCGCCGCAGCAGCGGCGCTCGCCGCCTTCGGCCTGCCGGCCGCCGGCGTCGCCTCGGCGTCGTCCGCCGGCGACGTACGCACGGTCCTCGCCGACGACGGCGACGACGGGCGCTTCCAGATCGACGACACCCAGTGCTCGTTCCCGTCCGACGTGATCAAGGGCACGCCCTGGTCGCTCCAGCGCATCGTCCTCGAGCAGCTGTGGAAGGACACCCAGGGCCTCGGGGTGGTCGTCGCCGTCATCGACACCGGCGTCGACAAGAACAACAGGCAGCTCGCCACCGCCGTCAAGTTCGGCGTGGGCAAGGACCTGATCGACCGGGACCGCAAGAACGACGGCACCAAGGACCCGGTCGGCCACGGCACCAAGGTCGCCGGCATCATCGCCGCCCGGCCCTCCAAGGACACCGGCTTCGTCGGCATCGCCCCGCGAGCGTCGATCCTCGCCATCCGCCAGAACGACAACCAGGGCGGCGGCACGGTGAGCACCATGGTCGAGGCGATCAAGTACGCCGCGAACGCCGGTGCCAAGGTCATCAACATCTCGCAGGACACCGCCACGGCGATGCCGCCCGACTCCGCACTGGAGCAGGCCGTCAGGTACGCCCAGGAACGCGACGCGCTGATCGTCGCCTCCGCCGGCAACGACGGCGCGGGGGGGCAGGAGAAGCTGACCTACCCCGCCTCCTACGACGGCGTCCTGGCGGTCGGCGCCTCCGACCGCGACAACGCCCGCGCCAACTTCTCGCAGCCCGGCTCCTTCGTGGGCATCGCCGCCCCCGGCGTCGACATGGTCTCCACCGTCCCCTTCGGCGGCCACTGCATCGACCAGGGCACCAGCTTCTCCGCGCCGTACGTCTCCGGCGTCGCGGCCCTCATCCGGGCCAAGCACCCCGACTGGACCTACCGCCAGGTCATCACCCAGATCGAGCAGACCGCGGACCGCGGCAAGCCGGGCCGCGACGACTTCGTCGGATGGGGCGTCATCGACCCCGTGGCCGCCGTCAACGACGACGCCACCACCCCGAAGGACGCCCCGACGCCGGACCCCGTCGTCAACGCCGGGGCCCACGAGAAGATCGAGGCGGCGACCGTCATCCTCGGCGAGAGCCCCCAGGAACGCACCGAGCGCTACGCCGTCTACACGGTCGGCGGCGCGATCGGCGGTGTCGCGCTGCTGGTGGGCGGTGGCGTGGTGCTGGGCGACTGGCGTCGCAAGCGAGGGATCAATACATGAGTAGGAACGGGGAAGCGACACGATGAGTGACCAGTACAAGGTCGATCTGAGTGAGCTTGAGGACACGATCACCAAGCTCAACGGCGTCATCAGTCAACTGGGCGTGGCCAACGTCTGTGCCAAGAACGACACTTACCTGCCGCCCGGCGCGCTCGGCGCCGGATTCGACGAAGCCGAGAAACTGGCGCGTGCGCACGAGGACATGAAGACGCACATCGAGTCGGTCGTCGCGTACATCCATCGTGTCATGAACGATTTCGGCAGCAAGACGAAGAAGGTGCACGGCCACTATTCGGACGCCGAATACGACGCGCAGAGCGGTATGTCCGGCTCTGGCAAGGGCTGAGGATGGGCGCAGTGAGGGCAGTGAGGAACGTCGTGCCGGTCGCCAAGGGGGTTAACCAATGACTGACACCGAAGGGGCGTACTACGAGTACAACGCCCCCACCCAGTGCTACGTCGGTGAGCACAGCACGGACTTCGCCGGCACCAAGAACATGGACCAGATGAAGGGCATGGTCGCCAACGCCGACCACGTCGAGGTCGAGTCCTGTGCCAAGGGCTGGATGCAGGTCCACGACCAGCTCGTGGTGGGGAGCGGCAGTGCCAAGTCCGTGTTCGACGCGGCCGTCGAGCACATCACCCAGCACTGGGAGGGCGCCGCGGCCGAGGGCTTCAAGGCCCAGGCGAAGGTCATCACCAAGATGATCAGCGACTGCTCGACGTACGCGCGGTACACGTCGCAGGCGATGACCAACGCGGCGTCGATCCTGAAGACGATCAAGCCGCAGGTCGACGCGATGGAGAAGCCGGGCACCCTGTCCAGCTTCGGCGACGCCCTCGGCGACGGGTTCGACCGCAGCGACGCGCAGCTTCACTCCGACCTCGGCAACGGGATGGGCACGCAGTCCGCGCTCGACAAGAACCGCGGCTCGCTGTCGGCGGGCAAGGAAGCACAGCTCGAGATGGCTGTGAAGATGGAGCAACTCGGCGCGGGTTACAACGCGCAGTCCAAGACGATGGGGACGTGGACGAGGAAGCCGCCGCCCGGCGGCGGCGTCGACGACCGCGACGACTACCCCGGAGACCCGGGCGGCGTCGCGCCCGTACCCATGCCGATCCCCTCCGAGGTCGGCAGCCCCCGTCCCAGCGACACCGGCCGCGGCAGGACGGGGGGCACCACCGGCACCCTCACGCCGTCGCGCGAGGTGAAGTCGCCCCGTGAATCGGGCATCACCGGTGGTGTGCAGAAGCCGGTGGCCAGCACCAAGCCGCAGGTGGGTACTGCGATCGACGGCATCGCCGGAGGCACCGCCGGGTCCGGCGGGTACGGCGGCGGGACCGCGGGTGTCGGCGGCGGAGTCGGCGGTGTCGGTGGCGTGGGCGCCGGTGGCTCGGCCGGTGCCGGAGCCGGTGCGGGAGTCCTGGGCGGCCTCGGTGGACGTGGCGGTACGGCGGGCGGCGCAGGTGCAGGTGGTGCCGGACGCGGTGGCGCTGCGGGCCGCGGCGGTATGCCCGGCGCCGGTGGTGCGGGCGCGGGTGCAGGCGGCAGAGGCGGCGCGACCGCCGGGCGGGGCGGCAGCCTCGCCCGCCGTGGCGGCGGCGTCGTCGGTGCCGCCAAGGGCACCGGTTCGGGCACCCGCGGTACGCCGGGCGGCTCGGGCCTGCACAGGAGCCGCGGCGCGGCGGGTGCCGGCAGTGGCGGCAACGCCGGCAGGGGCGCGAACCGCATGATGGGCCGCGGCCAGACCGATCGGACGGAAGAGGAAGAGCGCCGCGAGGGCGAGCGTCCCGACTACCTGGTCGAGGACGAGGAGACCTGGACGCCCGAGCGCAACAACGCTCCCCGGGTCATCGAGTAGTCAGTCGGTGCCCGTCAGCATGTAGAAAGTGTGGGGGTGCGGCACGACGGAGTGTCGCGCTCCCACACTGCCCTGAGAGAGGACTGGAGATGCCCTTCGCACGGACGCTGCGCACAGCAGCCGGCGCAGCTCTCGTGAGTGCACTGATCTTCGCGTCTGCGTCGCCGGCCTCGGCGGACCAGACCAGGCAGGACCAGTGGCCGCTGGAGGCCTTCGACGCGCAGTCGATCTGGAAGGTCTCGCAAGGCAAGGGAGTCACCGTCGCGGTCATCGACGCCGGGGTGAACGCCGACCACGTGGACCTCAAGGGCAACGTGATCAAGGGCAAGGACTTCGTGAACGGGGGGATGTCGGACCAGGACCCCGACGATGATCACGGAACCGGCATGGCCTCGATCATCGCTGCTCACGGCCACGGCGCCGGTGGGGCCGACGGCGTGATGGGACTCGCCCCGAAGGCCAAGATCCTGGACATCAGGGACGACGGCCGCCAAGGCGACGGCTTCGCCTCCTCGATCCGCTACGCCGTGGACCATGGCGCCTCCGTGATCAACATCTCGCAGGAATTCGCCGGTCCCATCGCCGAGGAGGCGGAGACCAAGGCGATCGCCTACGCACTGCAGAAGGACGTCCTCATTGTCGTCGGCGCCGGCAACGACGGCGGTCCGGCGGGCTACCCGGCCGGCTATCCAGGGGTCGTGGCCGTCGGCGGGGTCAAGAACAACGCCGAGATCTGGGAGAACTCGAACTACAGCGAGAAGATCCTCGTCTCTGCGCCTGCCACGTTCATCGTGTCGGCCGGTGGAAAGTCCGACACCACGTACCGATCGGGTACGGGCACGTCCGACTCGACGGCCTTCGTCTCCGCCGCGGCGGCGTTGCTCCGGGCGAAGTTCCCGGACCTGACCGCGGGGCAGATCGTCAACCGCCTGACCAAGACCGCCGGTCTCCCCCCGTCCGCAAAGGGCCTGTCCCTCCCGGACAAGCACTATGGCTACGGCTTCATCCAGCCTCTCGCAGCCCTGACCCAGGACATCCCCGCGGGGCCCGAGTTCGGCCCGCTCGAAGTGCCGGAGTCGCTGCAGGCCGGGCAGAGCGGTGACGGCCAGGGCACCACGGACAACCCCTCCGCCTCCGCCCCCAACGCCATCGGCGGCGGCATGAGCGACGACGAGCAGGCGGCCGCCGACCGCAAGCAGGTCATCGCGCTCAGCGTGATCGGCGTGGTGGGTCTGCTGGTGCTCGCGCTCGTCGTCTTCCTGATCGTGAAGCTGGCGCGCCGCAACAAGGGCAACAACGGTGGCGGCCCGGGCGGGCCCGGAACGCCCTCCGGCTGGGGCGGCAACGGCCAGCCGCAGTACGGGCAGCCGCCGCACCAGCAGCAGTATCCGGGCCAGGGCGGCAATCCGTACCAGCAGCAACCGCAGGGCCCGGGGCAGCAGTGGTCGAACCAGTAGCCGGGGCCTGAAAGCGACCTTTCCCGCAGCAAGCGCGGGGCTGCGCCGTGCCGTCCTTCTCGCTGTCCGCAGAGCGAGCAAGCGGGGCCGTCAGGAGAGCTTCGCGGGGCTGCCGCACCCGTGGCGCGCGGCCGACTGCTCGGCGAAGCGCTGCAGATCGGCCCGCTCGGAGGCGGTGAGCGGCTTCGAGGTGAAGCGCCGGTCGCTCCCGTCGACCGGCGACGCGTGGAAGTAGCCGATGCCCAGGGCCCCCGGGCAGGTGGCCGAGGTCCACACCGACGTGCCGTCGGCTCCCGAGGGCTTGTCGTGCCCCCCGTAGGCGCCGTTCATGACGGCTTGGGAGTTGTCGTTGAAGGGGCCGTACGCGGCGGCCAGCTGCAGGTGGCCCGAGAGCACGCACTCCTCCACCGGCGCTGCCTCCGCGGGTGTCTCGCGTACCTCGGTGGCGGAGGTCAGCCCCTTGCAGGTGCCCTCGGCCTCGGCGGCCGGCACGGTGGTGGCGGACGCCGCCGGGGCCGTCAGCTTGGCCGCGTCACCCGGCTCCGCCGCGCACCCGGTGCTGTCCGCCGCTCGCTGCGCAGTCCCGGTCACGGTGCGGGCCAGGGCGAGGCGCACGTCGTCGGTGACCTCGGTGCCGGACGGGGACGCGGCCGTCACGAGTATCCCGCCGCCTTCGTCGGGCGCCCAGTTCTTGCAGCCGAGCACCACGGACGCGGTCGCTCCGGCGTCCTTGGTGACCATGAAGCCCTGCCAGCCCGCGTCCAAGGGCACGGGGAGCGACTCCTGCTCGTCCTGGAACGTGTAGACGCCGAAGGCATTGAGGGCGCCCGCCGTGGTCTCGACGGATATCTCGACGCCACCGACGTCGCACCGCACGGCGAGGCCCGCGGGCTCCTTCACGTCGTCGGACACGTCGAACTGCCGGCTGCCGACGTCGAAGCCCCCGCCGAACAGGCTCATCCGGGACTTCCCGGCGAGATCCAGCACCGGGTCGACCGGCAGCATCCCGCCGCAGGCCCGGCCTGCCTTCGCGGCCGGGTACTGCAGCTGGAATCCGTAGCATCCCGCGCCCAGGGCGACGAGCGTCACCGCTGAGACGAGCAGCCTGCGCCTGCCGTTCTTCCGGAGCGAAATCCGGTCGTTCCACTTCATGTGCCGTAATCCCTGTCCGCGATGCCTGGGCCGACCGTGTCGGCGGTGTCCGTCGTGGTGGCCGGGCCCCTCCGGGGCCCGGTGGTCAGCCCTGCCCGGTTCCCCTCTTGTCCTGCCCGTAGCCGTCCAGGTTGCTGTCGGCGGAGTGGAAGCCCACCTCGACCTCGTTGGCCAGGATGTTCTGGTAGTCGGCGACGTGGCCCTGTCCCTGGGCCTGCGCGGAGTTCCGGTAGGCGTCCTGGAGGACCGCGGTGGTGGAGTACTTCGCGTCCTCCCAGTCGGTGCCGCTGGAATACACCGCGTTGCCCATGGTGTCCCGTTCGGAACCGCTGACGATCTGGTTGATCAGGTCCCCGGTGACGGTGGTCGCCACGCCGCCGACGCCCGCGCCGACGGCAGGTGTGGCGATGAAGGACGTGCCGACACCGATGCCGGTGCCCACGATCCCGGACGCGTAGCTGCCGGCTCTCCCCATGGCGTCGTTGTAGGCCTTGTCGGCCTCCACGGCGTCGCCGATGTCCGACTCGCGCCGGCCGATCGCGATGCTCCCCTGGACCTCGCCGGAGGACCTGGCGATCTCCCGCAGCGCGGTGTCCGTGGACCCGTCGAACGCTTCGGGGTGCTGCAGGTGGTAGTCGATGAGGTTGGAGGTGTACGCGCTCTCGGCGAGGTTGACCGCCGCGTAGCCGTCCGGGTCCTTTCCGACGGTCATGAGGAAGCGGGAGGTGTCCTGCTCGTTCAGGTGCGCCGCGGTGCCCTCGATCGGGTAGAACTGGTCCCGGTTCCCCGAGCGGTCGTTCGTCAGGGACTGGTGGATGTCCGGCATGTACTCGCCCGCCATCCGGCCGAGGCTGTCCTGCATCCCGTCGTGGGCGAGCTCGGAGTCCTGGGAGACGGAGTGGACGACCTCCTCCATCAGGCGGGCCTGGGCCGCGTTGTGCGCCGGGGTGTCCGCCGAGGGGCTGGCGTCGTACGGGTGCCCCGTGGTCGCGGACTCCAGGGCGTGCCCCAGGTTGTCGTAGCCGCTGGGGTTCTTCGAGTCGCCGGTGAAGCCCGCGCCTTCCGGCCAGTGGCGGTCCTTCATCAGGTAGTCGAGGTGGTCGACCTTTTCGCCGTTGACCTCCGACTCGGAGGAGAGGAACGCGGTGGAGGCCGCCGGGTTGTGGCCCAGGGCGTCCATGAAGCCCGTCATGGGGTCGAGCGCGCCGATGTTCGCCGGTCCCAGGGAACGGGTCATGTTGCCGGTCCAGTAGGCGTCCGGGTTCTGGCCGCCGTTGGTGCCGTTCGTCTCGGCGGTGATGAGGTCGTTTCCGTAGGCCTGGAGGAAGTCCTTGTCCCACTTCCCGTGGCTCATCAGGCTGCTGGTCAGCTGGTAGCCGCTGAGGCCGTAGGGGGTCTCGGTGGGGTTGGCGTTGAAATCGCGGCGGCCGGCCTCGAGCAGGTCGTCCTGGAACTTGGTGATGGCCGGGTCTGGGTGGCCGGCGCGGTCGTCGGAGGTGGTGGCCGTCCCGATGGTGGTGCCCAGGTTCTTCTGGATGTCCTTGAGCCGGGCGAGCTCGCTCTTGGACAGGTGCGTCCCCGCGGGCGGGGTGACGATCTCGTTGTACTTGGCGAGCATGTTCTCGCCGCCGGTCTTCACCGCGAACTCCCGGGAGAACTCGGGGTCGTTCTTGTTCGCCGAGAGCAGCAGGTCGAGCTTGGTGAGCTCGGCGTCGGACAGCCGCCCCTTCTTCGTCATCAGCGCGGCCGCCTGGTCGGCCTCGACGGCGTCGAGGCTGGTGTAGACGCTGGTGTTGAACGACCGGCTGTCGCCGTTGGCGTCGCGCTCCAGGGCGGCGCTCGCGGCCTCGTCGGCGGCGGTCGCCAGTTCGAGCACGCGCGTCAGGCGTGAGGAGAGCGAGTCCAGCTTGTCCTTGCGCTCGGCGGCGAAGCCCGGGGAGGCGGAGGCGGTCGGGCTGTCCCAGCGGGAGTCGACGTCCTTGATCGCCCCGTCCTCGGAGACGTGGAAGCTGTCGGCCCGGGCTTCGTCGAGGAGGGTGTGGAGCTGCTTCTGGTACGCGGCGAACTCGGTGTGGGCGTCCTTGAGCAGCTTGGCGACGCGGCCGGCCTCGGTGGCGGCGTTCTCGTACTCCGTGCGGGCCTTGCCCATGGTGGCGAAGGCCGCGGTCGCGGCGTCGCCCTCCCAGTGGCCTTTGAGGTGGTTGATCACGCGCTGCTCGAACTCGCGCTGGAGGGCCTCGTACTTGGCGGGCAGCGCGCCCCACGAGGCGGCGGCGTCGGACAGCGGCCCGAGGTCGGCCTTGTCGAGGTAGGGGATGGACACCATGTGTGCGTCAGCTCCTGTCCGTCCCTGCGGACGGGTATGGGTGTGCGTTGCGGCCGTGCCACGTGGCCCGGGCGTCCCGGGCCGGAGGGCGGGCCCTAACCGAAGGGGGTGTGGAGCGAGGCCTGGCGGGCCTGCTCCTCCTGCTCGGTGCGGGTGTAGTGGCCGGTGCTGGTGTGGAGCTTGTCGCTGATGTCCTGCAGCATGCTCTTGAGGTTGAGGACCTGGTCGCCCCAGCGGACGTCCATGCTCATGAGGGAGCCCGCGGTGGCCCAGGAGCCCCCGTCGGGCGGACCCGGAGCGGTGTGCTTGTTGAGGCCCGTGACGGCCCCGAGGGTGTCCTCGTCGGCCTGGTTGTCGACGTTCTCGGTGTCACCGCGCAGTTCGACCAGCGCGTTGGCGGCCTCGTCCAGGCGCTGGGTGTCGACCTTCGTCGTCCCGGCGGACGTACCGCCGCCTCCCGGATCCGCGGGAACGGAGTTCAGCCGCATCCGCGTGGCTCCGCCGCCCTGTGAACCGTCGAAGGGAGTGCTCATCCCTTTGTCCCATCCCCGTTGACTGCGATCCCGGCACGTCCGCCGTGCGTGCGGTCCCCTGACTCCGGAACCGCGCCATCGCCTAAGCGAGGACATGCCAATTGCACCCGAACATACCGGATCACGTCCGGGGCGCACCGGGCGCCCTGCATCCCGTGAGGAACCCGCGCACACCGTGCCCGCGTCGGGGCACGTAGAGATCCTGCGGGGAGCACCCGGGAGGGGGTGAAGCGGCACGTGGGGGAGCGGTAGCCTCGGTGGGTCGGCTGAAACCACCGCCCCTGGTGCTGAAGCACGGCGGGCGGTCCACGCGGGGGACACACATTGGGTGACCACTTCAAGGTCGAGGTCCAGGACCTCGACCGGCTGCTGAAGCAGTTGCACGACAGTCAGGACGACATGCGCAAGGCGCTCAACGCGCTGAAGGACGTGGGTCCGAAGAGCACCGGCAGCGAGGCGCTGGACAACGCCTGCGACGAGTTCCACGACAGCTGGGACAACGCCATCGGGAAGATCGCGGACGGCACGCAGCAGATCGAGGAGAAGCTCAAGGCCACCAAGGACAACTACGAGGCCACGGAGCAGGCGATCCGCGACGCCATGACGCAGGGCGCGGCGCCGAAGCCCACGCCCTCCCCGTCCCCCGAGGCGCGGCCCACGGCAGGTGCGCGATGACGGCGGTGGAATACCCCTCCATAGGCTTCGACCCGGCACCGGGGAAGCTGGAGAGCGTCGAGGACCTCACCTCCAAGCTCTCGCGGGCCGCGACGGGCCTGGACAACGCCTACACGACGCTCACCGGGATCACCAAGGGCGGCAAGACCTGGGAGGGCGAGGCCGCGAGCGCCTTCGCCGAGAAGGTCGGCGACCTGCCGCGCTACGTGGGCGACAGCCGGGACGCACTGCGCGAGGCCTCGCTCCAGCTGTCGTCGTGGCGCTCGAAGCTGGCGGAGTACCAGCACAAGGCCCGGGAGTACGAGGCGCAGGCCAAGGCCGCCAAGGAGCGGGAGAAGACCGGGCAGGGCACCTACGACCGCGCGACGGCCGCCTACAACCAGGCGGCCGCGGACCCGGCGCTGCGCCTGGCGGGCCAGTACTACGCGACGCAGAGCGAACTCGCCGACGCCCAGGCGAAGATCGACGCGGCGTCGAACCGGCTGAACCAGGCGGGCAAGGACCTCGACTCCGCGGGGAAGCAGCTGGAGAAGGCGCAGCAGGAGCTCGAGGACATCATCAAGCGGGCCGAGGAGCTGCTGGAGCACCACCAGTCCGACGCCCGGGGCATCGCGGACCGGCTGCGCAAGGCCAACGACAAGGCGCCCGACACGGGGTTCTTCGAAGGACTGGCGGACGCGTTCACCAAGCTGGGGCACAGCATCCAGAACTGGTGCGTCGAGCACGCCGACCTGCTCAAGCAGATCGGTGACTGGCTCAGCATCGCCTCGACGGTGATGGGCGTCCTCTCCCTGCTCACCCTCTGGTGCCCGCCGCTCTCCGGTGCCTTCGCGCTCGCGGGCGGCGCGCTGTCGCTGGGTGCCCTGGCCACGCACGGGGCGGCGAAACTGGGCGGCGCGGACGTCAGCGCGATGGACCTGATCGGTGACGGTCTGGGCGTCATCCCCATCGGCAAGCTGGGGAAGGTCGCGATGAAGGGCGTCAAGATCCCGATGAAGCTCTACAAGGTGAACGGCAGGACCATCGCCTCCATCGAGCACGTGACCAAGATCCGGGCGCTGAAGAACGCCGGCTACACGGTCGAGAAGCTGGAGGGCAAGGTCGGCCTGCTGCGGCGGGAGGCACTGCCGGGCAGCAAGATGGTCAGCGCCGAGGGCTTCGGCAACCGCATGAAGATGGCCTGGGACAACCACGTCCTGGACACCGTCGGATCCTCCGCCAAGGAGAAGGCGCTGAGCTGGGCGGTGGAGAAGTTCGCCCCGCAGAGCGTCAAGAACTCCCTCGGCGCGGCCATCCGGGCCGACGGCACGCTCGACCCCATGTCGTGGTGGGCCAAGGGACCGCAGGTCGCGCAGCAGGCTCCCGGTATCGTGACCGGCGTCTACAACATGTTCAACAATTCGGACACGCCTGCGGCCGGGAGGCTTTGATGAGCACGTCGCTCCACGAGGCGCCGGGCGTGCTCGTCGAGTTCGAGTCCCCGGACGTCTTCCACGAGATCCCGCTGCACCTGCCGCCCGACGCCCTGGACGCGCAGGTGGCCGAACTGGCCGCGCGCATCTGGCCGGGCGGCACCGACTTCCAGCGGGAGGCCACCGCCGCGGTGTACCGCGAGGTCGCCGGGTCGCTGGACGCCGACGGGGTCCTGCACGCGGCCCTCGGCCTGTTCGCCACCGAGGACGACCGGATCAGCACGGCCAACCTGCTCGTGCGCATCGAGGAGGTCGAGCCGGGCGACCCGGGGATCGCGGCGGCGGCGCTGCACGAGATGCTCTCGCTGGAGCCGCACCGGGACGTCCACCAGGTGGACCTGGAGTGCGGTCCCGCCGTGGTGTCGTTCCACGCGACGGAGGTCGACGGCGAACAGATCGCGGCCCCCTTCGCGTTCCTGCACATCGAGCTCTACGTGCCGTCGCCGTTCGGCGGCTACCTCGTCGTCTTCTCGCTCAGCACCCCGAGCCTGGCGGACCTGCCCGTGTACGTCTCGCTGATGTCCGAGATCGGGGGGAGCGTGCACTTCGCACGCGACCGCGGCACTTCCGGCGGCGCCCCCGCAGGCCCACCGGAGCAGCCCGGCGCGGGTGGCGACGTCCGCTCCGTCTTCGGGTGACACAGGACAGGACATGATCCGATGAGTGTCGTTTCGTTCCAGGTACGGCCGCCCTCCGAACAGGAGCGCCGGCAGGCCGGCTTCAAGCTGCAGAAGGTCATCCGTCCCCGGCGGGGCGGCGAGACCGTGTACGTCGGGCACGGTGCTCCCGCCGGCGGCTCCGGGGCCGACGCGAAGCCGCGGTTCGCGATGTACCGGGACCTGGCCGGACGGGAGACGCTCGGCTACGTCGTCCGGCCGGTGGGCGGGCAGTCGTCCGGCGGGCGGCTGTCGGTGCTCGGGCCGGGCGGCGAGGAACTGGGCGAGCTGGGGACCCCGGCGAAGCGGGCGCGGTGGCGGTCGCGCTGGGAGATCAGGCTGCCGGGCGGCCGGGTGCTCGCCGGGCACGGCGGGACGACGACCTCGTGGGTGGTGTTCGTGCTGCTGTCGCCGCTGTGGCTCGTCCTCAACCTGTTCTGGGCGGTCGGCGGCACCGGTGACTCCGCCTGGTCGCTGCCCGTCCGGACGGCCTGGCGGCAGGGGGCCGGTTCGCCGGCGTCGCTGAAGTACTACGGGATGTCCGAGCGGTACAAGGTGCGGACGGACCGGCTGGACGTACGGGTGGCGTACGCGCAGGCCGTGGTCCACCGCTCGCACGGCACCGCGTGACCGCCCCGCCCCTCCTCGCCGCCCCGCGCAGGAACAGGCCCGGGCTGCTCGCGCAGTTCGTCCTGCAGTGGCTCTGGCTGCCGCTGTGGGCCGTCGGCGCGCTCGCCCTGGGCCTGTTCGTCGCGATCGCGTCCGCGGGGGCCAATCCGCCGCTCGCGTGGCTCAACCCGTGGCGCGGCGCCCTCACCTGGCCCCGGTTCCGGCTCGAGTGGGCCGCCGACCCCGCCCGGTGGGACGCGTACGCGACCGAGCGGATCCGCGCCCGGATCGCCGCCGCCGAGAGCCGGCCGGCGGCCCACCGGGCGCGGGACGCCGACGGCGGGGCCGTGCTCGCCGTCACCGTCCCCGCCCGGCTCTTCCGTGGTGCGGGCCCGGACCGCGCCTCCGCCGTCGCCGCCGCGCAGGGCTGGACGGCGGAGGTACGCGGCACGGGGCGGGACCAGTGGAGCCCCGGCGCCCTGCACCTTCGCCGGTCGCTGCCTCAGCCAGGCAGATAGCCCACCAGAAGGTCAGCCAGTCCGCCCGGGTCGGCGAGCGCCACCAGGTGCCCACCCGGCAGGACGTCCGGTTCGACGCCGAGCCGTTCCCGGGCCACCCGCTGCTGGAAGGCGGCGGGGAACAGCCGGTCGTCGCGGCCCACGACGACGCGGGTGGGCACCTGCGGCCAGGCGGGCAGCGGGAAGGGCACGCCGAACGGGGTGTCCGACTGCCGGTTCCCCTGGGCGAGGGCCTCGTCCGCCACGGGCCGCGGAAGGTCGTGGAAGAAGGTGACCAGGGGGTCGAACTCCCCGTCCACCGGACGTCCCTCGGCGAGGTCGAGGGCGCGCCGGGCCTCCGGCTGGCCGGTGGCGGCCCACCAGTCCCCGGCGGTCTCGCCGGGGACCGGGACCATCGCGTTGACCAGGACGAGCAGGACGAGCCGGTCCCCCAGTCGTTCGCAGGCCAGGGGCGCGCTGAAGCCGGCCATCGACTGGGCGACCAGCACCACCGGCGCACGGTCGCCCGCGGCGGCGACGGCCGCGTCGGCGTACTCCTGCAGGCCCGCGGAGTCGTCCGCGGTGGGCAGGTCCACCGCGACCGCGGCGTGGCCGCGGCGGCGCAGCTCCGGCACGAGCAGGTGCCAGTACCAGGTGCCGCCGCCCGCCCCGGGGACCAGGACGAAGGTCGTCTCCGTCACGTCCGTCCGCCCTCCCTTCAGGACTTCGTCAGGACGGAGGTGAAGCTGTCCAGGATGTGGTTGGCCCCGGCCTCGGCCGTGGCGCAGTGCTCCTCGGGGACCCCGGGCTGGTGGTAGACGACCTCGGTCCTGTCCCCGCGGTCGGTGAAGGTGGCGTCCATGACGACCTCGGGTGCGCCGGGGACGTCCATCGTCCACACCAGGCGCTTGTGCACCTCCACCTCGCGGTACACCCCGCTCAGCGGCATCTCGCCCTGCGGCGTGGTGATGGTGGCGCGCCAGGCGCCGCCCGGGCGGATGTCGCTGGCGACGGTGGGCAGCGGGGCGCCGAACCACTGGGCGAAGTACTCCGGCTCGGTCCACACCTTCCACACCTTGGCGAGCGGGGCGTCGAAGACCCGGGTAATGGTGATGTCGTTCATGATGCTGCCTTCCTGGTCGGGCCGGGCCACTGCGGAACGGCTCCGGGAGGTAGGACCGGCCGGGCCGGCGGAACTCATCGGTGGCGGTGTCCGACCCGTGTGGTGTGATCGGCAGGAGCGACGAGGGAGCGGAACATGGCAGCGCAGGTACGGATCGAGCCGTGGGCGGAGGGTGACCTCGACCTGCTGCGCCGGGCGAACGCGCCGGGGATGATGCGCCACCTCGGCGGCCCCGAGACCGAGGAGCAACTGCTCGTCCGGCACGAGCGGTACCTGGCGAGCGGCGGCGAGGGCGGTGGCGGGATGTTCAGCATCGTGCTGCTGCCCGAGAGGGTCCCGGCCGGGAGCATCGGCTACTGGGAGAAGTCCTGGCGCGGCGGGACGGTGTACGAGACCGGCTGGGGCGTCCTGCCCGAGTTCCAGGGGCGCGGGGTCGCCGCGGCCGCCGGGGCGGCCGTCATCGCCCGGGCGGCGGCCGAGAAGGGCCCGCGCTTCCTGCACGCCTTCCCCAAGGTCGACAACCACCCCTCGAACGCGATCTGCCGCAAGCTCGGCTTCACGCTGGTGGAGGAGTGCGACTTCGAGTACCCGCCGGGGCACCCCATCCGCTGCAACGACTGGCGCCTGGAGCTGTACGTCCCGTGACGCCGGCCGCGGTCACCACAGGTCGCCGTCGCGCCCGTCGCAGATGAGCGGGCAGGACAGGTCGAGCGGGGCGGGCCCGGGCAGCACGAGCACGCAACCGTCGTCCCCGGGGGTGCGGACGACACCGTCCGGCGTCAGTGCCGCGGTGGGGCCGCGCCAGGGCCGCCAGCCGCGCGCGGCGCAGAAGGCGCCGGCTCCGTCGGCGGCGGCCGGCGCCCCAGGCCGTGGGCGCCGCGCACCAGCCGTTCCAGGGCGTCCAGCAGCGCGGCGGCGTGCCCGGCGAGGCCGCTGTCCTCCCACACCACCGCGTGCATGCCGCCGAGGGCGTGCTCCCCGTCGGAGCCGGACAGGTCGCCCTCGAAGGCGGTGTCCGGCAGCGAGCGCGCCGCGCCGAGCACGGCGGCGTCCAGGTCGGCGGTGCGGGCGACGGGTGACGCGGGCCATGTCCCCATCCGGGCAGGCCCGTCCGGGTCCGGCGCCGGCTGCCACAATCGACGCATGCTGACCCTCGGGACGATCGTGCTCGGAGTGACGGACGTGCGGCGCGCCGCGGCCTTCTGGGGCGCCGCCCTCGGCTACGTGCCCCGCGACGGCGAGGTGCGGGCGGAGGACGACTGGGCGGTGCTGGTGCCCGCCGCGGGAGCGGCGGGACCCGGGATCGCGCTCGGCACCAGCGACACCCCGGTCCAGGAGCACCCCCGGGTCCACCTGGACCTGTACGCGGACGACGCCGCCGGACAGGCTGCGGAGGTGGAGCGACTGGTCGCCCTGGGCGCCGGGCGGGTCGACTGGGACCTCTACCCCCCGGACCCGGACTTCGTCGTGCTGGCCGACCCCGAGGGCAACCGGTTCTGCGTCATCGACAAGAGCGTCGGCTGACCGCCGCCCCCTATGTCACAGCGGTTCCGGCCCGACCTGCGGCGGGTCCACGAAGAAGCTGTCGTGGCGGAGCAGGAACTCCCGGAACGCCGTGCCCCCGCGCTGCGCCATCTCACCGGCCCGCTCGAAGTACTCCTCCCGGGGCGCGCCGGGCGCGAAGAGCAGCAGCATCGACGCGGGTTCGTCGGAGTCGTTCTGGAAGGCGTGCAGTCCTCCCGGCGGCACGTGGAGGAAGTCCCCGGGACGGGCGGTGATCCAGCGCTCCCCGTCGAAGAGCTGCACCGCCCCGGAGAGGACGAAGAAGGACTCGGAGATCGAGCGGTGGAAGTGGGTGCTGGGGCCGGGGGAGCCCGGGCCCATGTCGATCCGGTACAGGCCGAAGCCGCCGTCCGTCGACGTGTGCGTGGCGAGGTAGTGGGTGCGGTTGCCCGACGGCGCGACCACGTCCGCGGCGGTGTCGGCGGAGCGGAACAGTGCGCTGATCTCGCCCTGTTCTCCGAGGTAACGGGGCTCGGGGTAGGACATGATCGCTCGTCGCCTCCTTCGGCATCGTTCAGACAGACCGTGCCACATCTGATCGAGGAACTCCGATCAGCGCTCCGGGAAGGACGTCCGAAAGGTTGACGAAGCGTGTCGGTGCCGCTCGGCCCGCGCACCCGCGACGGTGCCCGCGACCGCTGACCGTGGTTGCGGCGTCCCCCTGGTGGCACGATGGCATGAGCACACCCGTCACCACACTCTCGACCGGGGGAACGGACCGATGAGCAAGGAGATCAGCGACGCGGACCTGATGGACGTCGCGGACGACCCCGCACAGGCCCGCCGACTGCACAAGGCGCTCAGGACGCTCGCCGACAACCCCACCGTGGACGGCACGCTCAAGGAGACGGCGCGGGAGGTGCTCTCCGGTCGCCTCGGCATGCGCGAGGCACTGGCCTCCAGCGCCTACCTCGGTGCGATCGGCGACCGCCTGGCCGAGCTGAAGCGGGCCGACGAACGGCTGACGCCCGAGGAGCGGGCCGCGCAGGAGGAGCGCGCCCGGCGCTGGTTCGAGCAGCAGGCCGAGGAGGAAGCCGGGGAAGCCGGGGACGACCGGGAGGACGAGGCGTCCGGCGGCCACCGCCCGGCCGCCGTCCGGCGCGACCCCCGGGACGTCCCGCCCGCCTACCGGCCACCGGCCCCGCGGGACTGAACGCGGACACGCGAGCGGGGGCGGGCCGTCCGGCCCGCCCCCACTCGCGTGTCCCGGCGCCGCGCGCCGGAACGGGCTCAGCTCTCCGGCAGGAAGCCGGTCTGGATGAGCTGGTTGCCGCGGCGCCGCGTGATGAACTGCGCACGGCCCGGGGGCAGCCTGGACGCCTTGACGTTGCCGAAGACCGGCCCCTCGCCCGGGTCGCCGGAGAGCAGCACACCGGTCGCGCCCAGCTCCTTGACGCGGGTCAGGAACGGCTCGAAGGACGACCGAGACGCCCCCGAGGTGCTGCGCGACAGCACGATGCGCAGACCCAGGTCACGGGCGAACGGCAGGTACTCCATCAGCACCTGCATCGGGTTGCCCATCGAGGTGGCGACCAGGTCGTAGTCGTCCACGAAGACCCAGGCGTCCGGCTCGCTGTACCAGCTGCGGTTGCGCAGTTGCTCGGGCGTGACGTCCTGGCCGGGCATCCGGCGGCTCATGGAACCGGCCAGCGACTCCATGACCTCCTGCAGCTGCGGACCGGAGGCGCAGTACTTGTACACATGGCTCTCCGGGACCTGGCCGAGCAGCGCCCGGCGGAAGTCGGAGACCACGAACAGCGCCTTGCCGGACTCGTAGCGCTCGCTGACCTGCTTGGCGATCAGCCGCAGCAGCGAGGACTTGCCGGACTCGCTCTCGCCGTAGATGACGAACAGCGGGTCGGTCTCGAAGTCCACGAACACCGGCGACAGGGTGAGTTCGTCCACGCCGATCGCGATGCCGCGGTCGGAGAAGTCGCCGCCCTTGGGCAGCTCGGTCGACGGCAGCATCGTCGGCAGCATCCGCACCTTCGGCGCGGTGGGACCCGACCAGTTGGCGTTGACCGTGGCCACGAACTGCGCCATGCCCTCGGAGAGGTCCTCCACGTTCGAGGAGGCGTCGACGCGGGGCAGCGCCGCCAGGTAGTCCAGCTTCTCCGGGGACAGACCGCGGCCCGGCTTGCCGACCGGCACGTTCTCGGCGCGCCTGCGGTCGAACTCGGACTCCATCGGGTCGCCGAGCCGCAGCTCCAGCCGGCTGAGGACCTGGTCGCGCAGTGCGGGCCGGATCTCGGTGTAGCGGGTGGCGGTGATGACCAGGTGGATGCCGAAGCCCAGACCGCGGGTGGCGATGTCGTTGATGACCGGGTCGAGCATCTCGTAGTCGGTCTTGAAGGTGCTCCAGCCGTCGATGACGAGGAACACGTCGCCCCAGGGCTGGTCGGGGAAGTGCCCCGAGGCCCGGCGGGAGCGGAAGGTGTTCATCGAGTCGATGACGTTGGTGCGGAAGAACTCCTCGCGGGCGTTGAGGATGCCGTGCACCTCGGCCACCGTACGGCGGACCTTCTCCGCGTCAAGGCGCGAGGCCACCCCGCCGACGTGCGCCAGCCCGTCCAGGGCGAGCATGCCGCCGCCGCCGAAGTCCAGTGCGTAGAACTGCACTTCCTTCGGGGTGTGCGTGAGCGCGAACGACGCGATCAGGGTGCGCACCAGCGTCGACTTGCCGGACTGCGGGCCGCCGACGACCAGCGCGTGACCGCCGGAGCTCGACAGGTCCGCGTACATGACGTCACGGCGCTGCTCGAAGGGCTTGTCGACCAGGCCGACCGGCACCTGGAGCTTGCCGGTGGCGGTGTAGCCGTCCGCGTGCAGACCCCGCTCGGCGCTCACCGTCAGCGGCGGCAGCACCTGGTCGACGCTGAACGGCTCGTCCAGCGGCGGCAGCCACACCTGGTGGGCGGGCGGCCCCTGGCCCTCCAGCCGGCCGACGATGACGTCGAGCACGGTGTCGGCCAGCGCGTCGTCCACCTGCCCGGCGCGCGGTTGCGGCTCCGGCTCGGTGACGATGCGCACGGGCACGGGCGAGGCGGTGAACAGCACGGGGGAGCGGTCGATGCGTGCCCCGCTGGCCGTCCGCGTGCCCGGCGCCCGGTAGGTGCCGGACACGTACGCGGCCTTGAACTGCACCATCGTGTCGGTGCCGTACTTCAGGATGCCCGCGCCGGGGACGTTGGGCAGGTGGTACGCGTCGGGCACGCCGATCGCGGTGCGCGACTCGGCGGCGGAGAAGGTCCGCAGACCGATGCGGTACGACAGGAAGGTGTCCAGGCCGCGCAGCTTGCCCTCCTCCAGGCGCTGCGAGGCCAGCAGCATGTGCACACCCAGCGAACGGCCGATGCGGCCGATCTGGATGAACATCTCGATGAAGTCCGGCTTGGCGGCGAGCAGCTCGGAGAACTCGTCGATGATCAGGATCAGCGAGGGCAGCGGGTCGAGCGCCGCGCCCGCCGCGCGGGCCTTCTCGTAGTCCGTGATGTTGGCGTAGTTGCCGGACTGCCGCAGCAGTTCCTGGCGGCGGGTCAGCTCACCGGTGATGGAGTCGCGCATGCGGTCCACCAGGGTGAGCTCGTCGGCCAGGTTGGTGATGACCGCCGACACGTGCGGCATCGTGCCCATGCCGGTGAAGGTCGCGCCGCCCTTGAAGTCGGCGAGCACGAAGTTGAGGGTCTCCGAGGAGTGCGTCACGGCCAGTCCCAGTACCAGCGTGCGCAGCAGCTCGGACTTGCCGGAACCGGTGGCGCCGACGCACAGGCCGTGCGGGCCCATGCCCTCCTGCGATGCCTCCTTGACGTCCAGCATGACCGGCTCGCCGGTCTCGCCCAGGCCGATCGGCACCCGCAGCCGCTCATGGAGGGTCCGCGGCCGCCAGGTCCGCGCGACGTCCACCGACGAGGCGTCGCCGATCCCCATCAGGTCGGTGAAGTCCAGGTTCGCCAGCAGCGGTTCGTCGGCGTCGGCGGCGCCCAGCCGCAGCGGCGCGAGCTGCCGCGCCAGCGACTCGGCCTGTACGGGGGACAGCACGTCGGGGACGCCGGTGAAGGTGCCGGCCCCGGCCTCCAGGTACAGCTGGTCGCGCCACACCTGGATGGACAGCGAGCCACGCGCCTCGTCCAGCTCGCCGGGGACGACCTCCAGGATCGTGACGCCCTGCAGGCCCTCGGCGGAGGCGATCACGGAGTCCGCCGGCACGCCGCCGCCGTCCAGCACGATCACCACGTGCGGCTGGTCCAGCACCGTCTGGCCCTCGCGGTTGAAGCGCGGCCTGCCGTCCAGCTCGTCCGCCAGCAGCTCCTCGACCTCACCCAGGTCGCCGCATATCAGACGGCGCGAGCCCGCGCCGTCGTGCTCCTTGTGCTGTGCGTGCGGCAGCCACTTGACCCACTCCCACTCCGACTGCGCGCCGGGCGCCGCCACGACGGCGACGACCAGGTCCTCCGGCGAGTGCAGGGAGCACAGCTGGCCCACGATGGAGCGGGTCTGCCCGTAGACGGTGTCGGGGTCACCGGAGACCGTCACGTGGTAGAAGGAGCGCAGGCCGACGGCCAGCGGCAGGTTGTCCAGCGAACCGTGCGCCGCGATGAACTGCTGCATCGAGTGCGCGGTCAGCGGTTCCAGCTCGTCCACCGGGGCGGTCTCCGGCGCCACCAGCGGAGTCGACAGCTGCTGGGGCCCCAGGCCCACCCGCACCTGCGCGAAGTCGGGGTCGGTGAGCCGGCGTTCCCACACCCGCGAGCCCTCGGCGACCAGCGCCCACAGCTGTTCGGGCGCGGGGTGCAGGTAATACTGTGCGTCGCGCTGCTTGCGGGCGGTCTTGCGCACCCCGCGGCGTATCTGCGCCAGGTACTTCAGGTAGTCCCGGCGGGCCTCCGCCATCTGCCCCGACGGTCCCTTGCGGGAGCGCACGATCTGGGCCACCACCATCGCCACGGTGGAGCCCATCATGAGCACGCCCATGACCTTCATGAATCCGCCGGAGGTCCCCGACCCCGTCGGCAGGAAGAAGAACGCCGCCGACGAACCCATGCCGAGCATCGGCAGCAGGTTCATCAACAGGCCCTGGTCCTCGCCGCGTGGCAGTTCGGGCGGGGCTTCGAGCCGTACCTCCTCATTCGGCACCTCCGGCGGGTAAACCCGCGGCGGGCGCTTGATGACGACCACGCTCACCGATGCACCAGTCCTTCACGCGAATCGCAGTTTCGGGCCGCCCCCGTGGCGACGGTCCCCCGTATGACACGTCCCGGTCGCGCTCCGCCCCCGCACGGGGCGGGCATTGGACCACAGGCAGGTGGCGATCCTACTGGGCATGACAGTCACAGGGCACTGGGACGGGTGAGGGACAAGGGACTTGGGGTACCCGGTAGGGTGACGGATCGCGAAGCGCGGAACGGGGGTCCGACCCTGGACGGCCGCGTGGACCCGACCTCTACCCATCCATCACCGGACGAGGGGGACCACTCCAGGTGAGCACGATCTCAGCGACGGGATTCTGCAGAGTCACGGTGGCGGCGCCGAACAGCCGGATCGATGTGGCACTTCCGGAGGACGTACCGCTCTCCGACATCCATCCCGAGATACTGCGCCTGTCGGGCCAGACGCCCGACGAAGCCGCCCCCACCGGTTACAACTTGGTCCGCCGTGACGGGCGTGTCCTCGACGACACCCTGTCCCTGGCCGAACAGCGCGTCCACGACGGCGAGTTGCTGCTGCTGCGTCCGTTCGCGGACTCGCTGCCGCCCGCCGTGTTCGACGACGTCGTCGATGCCGTCGCCGCCGCGGTCCAGACCGACCGCCGCAGCTGGAACGACGGCCTCATGCGCGGCGTGGGCCTGACCGCGGGCGTCATCCTGCTCGCCCTCATGGCCTTCGTGCTCTGGTTCTCCGAGCCGGTCAAGCACGACATGCACGGCCTGCCCGGCATCCTCGCCGGCGCCGCGGGCCTGGTGCTGGTGGCGCTCGCCTCGGTGCGCGCCCGCGTGTACGACGACCGGCACTCCGCCGTCGCCCTCGGCCTCGCCTCCCTGCCGCTGCTGCTCGTCGCCGGCTCCGGGGTCATGGGCGTCGGCAAGACCGAGGGACCCGGCCGGCTGCACTTCCTCATCGGCTGCGTCGTGGTGCTCATCGCCGCCGTGCTCCTCGTGCTGATGCTGCCGCAGGGCGACGCGCCGTTCGTCGCGGCCTCCTTCACGGCCGGCGTCGGCACCGTGGCCACCTTCGTGGCGATCCTCACGGACGCCGCGCCGCGCGAGGCGGCCGCCGTCACCGCCGTCGTCATGATCGCCGTCATCGGCTTCCTGCCCGGCTGGTCCGCCCGCTTCGCCCGGCTGCCCATCGGTTTCCGCTCGCCCGACCAGGTCCAGGCCCGGCACCGCGGCGACGGCGACCGGCAGGGCGAGGAGGAGCCGGTCGACTTCGACCGGATCACCAACCAGGCCCGTCGCGGCCACGAGCTGCTGCTGGGGCTGGTCGGCGGCTGCGCGGCCGCGATCGTCGGCTCCGCCGGCGTCGTGCTCGGCTTCTCCGACAGCGCCTGGGCGCAGCTGCTCGCCCTCGCGATGGGCCTGGCGACACTGATGCGCGCCCGGCTGTTCCGCTACACCTCGCAGGTCGTGACGCTGATGGTGGCCGGTGTGATCACCATCGGGCTGCTGATCATCGGTCTCGCCCTCAACCTGCCGACCGACGTCCTCACCGACCTGCTGCGCGGCAACCACTCCTCGCTCGACATCCGCACCGTGTGGCTGTCCGCCGCGGTGGCCCTGGGCGCCACCCTCCTGGTCGCGATCGCCCTCATCGTCCCGAGCAAGGGCGTCACCCCCTTCTGGGGCCGGATGCTCGACCTCGCCGAGGCGACCGTGCTGCTCTCGCTGATCCCGCTCGCCCTCGCGGTCCTCGACCTGTACGCCGAGGCCCGCGGCATGACCAGCGGCTGAGCCGGGACGCCCGCGAGCCGCCCGCAGCACCGCCACCCCGGCCCCGGACATCGCACCGGGCCCGGGGTGGTACTCTGTGTAACCGATGCGTCCGCCCATGCGCGGCGCGTCATGCCTTCCGAGTCATCGCAGCTTCTCCTGTGACGCAGACCAGGGGCGCTCGGAGGCACCGACACCACAAGGAGACCGTATGTCGCTCGACGTCGCGACGAAGAAGCAGATCATCGCCGAGTTCGGCACCAAGGAGGGCGACACCGGCTCCCCCGAGGTCCAGGTCGCGCTGCTCTCGCGCCGCATCTCGGACCTGACCGAGCACCTCAAGACCCACAAGCACGACCACCACTCCCGTCGTGGTCTGCTGATCCTGGTCGGCCAGCGCCGCCGCCTGCTGCAGTACCTGGCCAAGAAGGACATCCAGCGCTTCCGTGCGCTCGTCGAGCGCCTCGGCATCCGCCGTGGCGCGGCCGGCGCCCGCTGAGACGCCGTAAAGGGAGCGGTTCCCGTCCGGGAGCCGCTCCCTTGGCGTACGTACGGGACCGCGCTGGGCGCGAGACCGGGACCGAAGCTTTGTAGTCTGGTCCCATACACAACGCCATAGAGCATGCGGAGGGAGCGTCCTCCTAAACGCCACCAGAGCCGGTCCTCGGTAGTGGCCCCCGGGCAGCACGTACGTCCCGGTGGCTTCGATCGAAGACCGGCCCGGCGGGACGCCCCTCCACCGACGGCTCCCGGGAAGACGCCCGGGGGCACGAAAGAGGAGAATCCCCATAGTGGAGAACGAGACCCACTACGCCGAAGCCGTGATCGACAACGGCAGCTTCGGCACCCGTACGATCCGCTTCGAGACGGGCCGCCTGGCCCGTCAGGCCGCCGGCTCCGCCGTGGCCTACCTGGACGACGACACCATGGTGCTGTCGGCCACCACCGCCTCGAAGCACCCGAAGGACCAGCTCGACTTCTTCCCGCTGACGGTGGACGTCGAGGAGCGCATGTACGCGGCCGGGCGGATCCCCGGCTCCTTCTTCCGCCGTGAGGGCCGTCCCTCCGAGGACGCGATCCTCACCTGCCGCCTGATCGACCGCCCGCTGCGCCCGTCCTTCAAGAAGGGCCTGCGCAACGAGATCCAGGTCGTGGCGACGATCATGGCACTCAACCCCGACCACCTCTACGACGTGGTTGCCATCAACGCCGCCTCCTGCTCCACGCAGCTGGCCGGCCTGCCGTTCTCCGGCCCGGTCGGCGGCGTCCGCGTCGCGCTGATCCGCGGCCAGTGGGTCGCCTTCCCGACCCACAGCGAGCTGGAGGACGCCGTCTTCGACATGGTCGTGGCCGGCCGCACCCTCGAGGACGGCGACGTCGCGATCATGATGGTCGAGGCCGAGGCCACCACCAAGACGATCAAGCTCGTCGAGGACGGCGCCGAGGCGCCGACCGAGGAGGTCGTCGCGGCGGGCCTGGAGGCCTCCAAGCCCTTCATCAAGGTGCTGTGCAAGGCGCAGGCCGACCTCGCCGCCAAGGCCGCCAAGGAGACCGCCGAGTTCCCGATCTTCCTGGACTACCAGGACGACGTGTTCGAGGCGCTCGAGGCCGCCGTCTCCGACGAGCTCAAGCAGGCGCTGACCATCGCCGGCAAGCAGGCCCGCGAGGCCGAGCTGGACCGCGTCAAGGGTCTCGCCGCCGAGAAGCTGCTCCCGCAGTTCGAGGGCCGCGAGAAGGAGATCTCCGCCGCCTACCGCTCGCTGACCAAGAAGCTGGTCCGCGAGCGCGTCATCAAGGACAAGGTCCGCATCGACGGCCGCGGTGTCACCGACATCCGCACCCTGGCCGCCGAGGTCGAGGCCATCCCGCGGGTGCACGGCTCGGCCCTGTTCGAGCGCGGTGAGACGCAGATCCTGGGCGTCACCACCCTCAACATGCTCCGCATGGAGCAGCAGCTGGACACGCTCGCGCCCGAGACGCGCAAGCGCTACATGCACAACTACAACTTCCCGCCGTACTCCGTCGGCGAGACCGGCCGCGTGGGCTCCCCCAAGCGCCGTGAGATCGGCCACGGCGCGCTGGCCGAGCGGGCGATCCTCCCGGTCCTGCCGGCCCGCGAGGACTTCCCGTACGCCATCCGCCAGGTCTCCGAGGCGCTCGGCTCCAACGGCTCCACCTCGATGGGCTCGGTCTGCGCCTCCACCATGTCGCTGCTGAACGCCGGTGTGCCGCTGAAGGCCCCCGTCGCCGGCATCGCCATGGGCCTGATCTCCCAGGAGATCGACGGCGAGACCCACTACGTCACCCTCACCGACATCCTCGGTGCGGAGGACGCCTTCGGCGACATGGACTTCAAGGTCGCCGGCACCAAGCAGTTCGTCACGGCGCTGCAGCTGGACACCAAGCTCGACGGCATCCCGGCGTCGGTCCTGGCCGCGGCCCTCAAGCAGGCCCGCGACGCCCGTCTGCACATCCTCGACGTGATGATGGAGGCGATCGACACCCCGGACGAGATGTCGCCGAACGCCCCGCGCATCATCACCGTCAAGATCCCGGTGGACAAGATCGGTGAGGTCATCGGCCCCAAGGGCAAGATGATCAACCAGATCCAGGAGGACACCGGCGCCGAGATCACCATCGAGGACGACGGCACCATCTACATCGGTGCCGCCGACGGCCCGTCCGCCGAGGCCGCCCGCGCCACGATCAACGGCATCGCCAACCCGACGATGCCCGAGGTCGGCGAGCGCTACCTGGGCACGGTCGTGAAGACCACCACCTTCGGTGCCTTCGTCTCCCTGCTCCCGGGCAAGGACGGCCTGCTGCACATCTCGCAGATCCGCAAGCTGGCCGGCGGCAAGCGCGTCGAGAACGTCGAGGACGTCCTCGCCGTGGGCTCCAAGGTCCAGGTCGAGATCGCCGAGATCGACCAGCGCGGCAAGCTGTCGCTGATCCCGGTCATCGAGGGCGAAGAGACCGCGGCCGACGACAAGGCCGAGGACGCGTCCGAGAAGTGACCACCGGCTCCACACGCGTGACGGCCCGCCCCTCCACCAAGGGGCGGGCCGTCCGCACGCAGACCCTCCTGCCCGGCGCCGACGGCATCGGTACGGTCCGGCGCAGCGTCCTCCCCGGGGGACTGCGCGTCGTCACCGAGACCCTGCCGACCGTGCGCTCCGCGACCTTCGGCATCTGGGTCGGCGTCGGTTCCCGCGACGAGACCCCGGCACTCAACGGCGCCACGCACTACCTGGAGCACCTGCTCTTCAAGGGCACCGCGCGGCGCAGCGCACTCGAGATCTCCTCGGCCATCGACGCCGTCGGCGGCGAGATGAACGCCTTCACGGCCAAGGAGTACACGTGCTACTACGCGCGTGTCCTCGACACCGACCTGCCGCTCGCCATCGACGTGGTCAGCGACATGCTGACCGGCTCCCTGATCCGCCAGGAGGACATCGACGCCGAGCGCGGTGTGGTCCTGGAGGAGATCGCGATGACCGAGGACGACCCCGGTGACCAGGTCCACGACCTGTTCGCCACCGCCATGCTGGGCGACTCCCCGCTGGGCCGCCCCGTCCTCGGCACGGTCGACACCATCAACGCCCTCACCCGCGACCAGGTCGCCCGCTTCTACCGGAAGCACTACGACCCGACCCGGCTGGTCGTCGCCGCCGCGGGCAACATCGACCACGCCACCGTCGTCCGCCAGGTGCGCAAGGCCTTCGAGGACGCGGGCGCCCTCCGTGACGCGGACGCCGTTCCCCGCCCGCCGCGCGACGGCGCCCGCACGATCCGCGGCCAGGGCCGGGTGGAGCTGCTGGAGCGCCGCACCGAGCAGGCCCACGTCGTGCTCGGCATGCCGGGGCTGTCCCGGCACGACGACCGGCGCTGGGCGCTGGGCGTGCTCAACACGGCGCTCGGCGGCGGGATGAGCTCCCGGCTGTTCCAGGAGGTCCGCGAGAAGCGCGGCCTCGCCTACAGCGTCTACTCGTACACCTCGTCCTTCGCGGACTGCGGCCTGTTCGGTGTGTACGCCGGCTGCCAGCCGCGCCGCGTCCACGAGGTCCTGAAGATCTGCCGCGAGGAGCTCGACCAGGTCGCCGAGCACGGGCTGAGCGACGAGGAACTGCACCGCGCCATCGGTCAGTTCTCCGGCTCGACCGTGCTCAGCCTGGAGGACACCGGCGCGCTCATGAACCGGATCGGCAAGAGCGAGCTCTGCTGGGGCGAGCAGATGTCGGTGGACGCCACGCTGGAGAGGATCGCCGCGGTCACCCCCGACGAGGTGCGTGCGGTCGCCCGCGACGTCCTGGGACAGCGTCCCTCGCTGGCCGTCATAGGCCCGCTGAAGGACCGGCAGGCCGCCCGCCTGCACGAGTCCGTCGTCTGAGCCTGAGCCGTACCGACCGTCTCGAACGTCTGGACCGGAGGACTGGAACGATGAGCAAGATCCGTGTGGGTGTGATCGGGGCCCGCGGCCGGATGGGCGCCGAGGCGGTCAAGGCCGTCGAGGCCGCGGACGACCTGGAGCTCGTGGCGGCGATCGGCCGCGAGGACAAGCTGGAGACCCTGGCCGAGAACGAGGCCCAGGTCGCGGTGGAACTGACCACCCCGGGCTCGGTCATGGGCAACCTCGACTTCTGCCTGCGGCACGGCATCCACGCCGTCGTCGGCACCACCGGCTGGACCGACGAGCGCCTGGACACCCTGCGCGGCTGGCTCGGTGCCACGCCGGGCACCGGTGTGCTCATCGCCCCGAACTTCGGCATCGGGGCGGTCCTGGCCATGCGCTTCGCCCGCCAGGCGGCCCGCTTCTTCGAGTCCGCGGAGATCGTCGAACTCCACCACCCGGACAAGGTCGACGCCCCCAGCGGCACCGCCGTGCGCACCGCGCAGCTCATCGCCGACGCCCGCCGCGAGGCCGGCCTCGGCGCGCAGCCGGACGCCACCGCCACCGCCCTGGACGGCGCGCGCGGCGCCGACGTCGAGGGCGTGCCCGTGCACGCGGTGCGGCTGCGCGGTCTCGTCGCCCACCAGGAGGTGCTCTTCGGCGACGCCGGAGAGGTCCTCACCATCCGTCACGACTCCATGAACCGCGGCTCCTTCATGCCGGGCGTGCTGCTCGGTGTGCGCAGGGTCGTCTCCACGCCGGGACTCACCTTCGGCCTGGAGCACTTCATGGACCTCGACTGACCGACCGAGAGACGACCAACCGAGAGCCGGTTCGCCCACCATGCGCGCAAAGATCACCTACTTCGTCCTCGCGGCCGTGCTGGTCGTGTACTTCGTGCTGGCCGGCGCCCGCGGCGTCTGGCTGATCCAGGACGGCCGCCCGGTCACGGTGGTCCTCGGCGTGGCCGTGCTCGTGCTGCCGCTGGTCGGCGTCTGGTTCCTGGTCCGTACGACGCAGTTCGCACGCAACGCGGACCGGCTGGCCCGCGAACTGGAGGCCGAGGGCGGCCTGCCGGAGGACGAGCTGGTGCGCACCCCGAGCGGGCGCGTCGACCGCGCCTCCGCCGACGCGGTCTTCGCCCGGCGCAAGGCCGAGACGGAGGCCGCGCCGGAGGACTGGCGGACGTGGTTCCGGCTCGCGGTCGCCTACCACGACGCCCGCGACACCCCGCGGGCGCGCAAGGCCATGCAGCGGGCGATCGCCCTGCGCGGGAAGGCGCCGCAGACCCCCTGAAAGGGGCCCGGCCTCAGCCCGGCAGGACGGTCGTCCCGGCCTCGCCGGGGGCGCCGGTCAGCGCGCGCAGCAGGGCGTGCGGGGCGCGCCCGTCCAGCACCCGTGCGGTACCGACACCGGCGCGGACCGCGCGCAGGCAGCTCTCCATCTTCGGCACCATGCCGCCCCCCAGGGACGGCAGCATCCGTTCCAGTTCGGTGGCGGTCAGCCGGTCCAGCACCCGCTCCCGGCACGGCCAGTCCGCGTACAGCCCGGGCACGTCCGTCAGCACCACCAGGGCCTCCGCGCCCAGCGCGGCGGCGAGCGCGCCGGCGGCCGCGTCCGCGTTGACGTTGTAGACCTCGCCGTCCGTGCCGCGGCCGAGCGGCGAGACCACCGGGATGTGCCCGTGGTCCAGCAGCATGTCCACGGCGGCCGTGTTGACCTCCGTGACGTCCCCGACCAGGCCGATGTCCATCAGCTCCCCGCCGACCTCGGCGTACCGGCGCACCGCGGTGAGCGTGTGCGCGTCCTCGCCGGTGAGCCCGACGGCGTACGGGCCGTGCTCGTTGAACAGCCGCACCAGCTCCCGCTGCACCTTGCCGGCGAGCACCATCCGCACGACGTCCAGCGTCTCCGGCGTGGTGACGCGCTGACCGCCCAGGAAGTGCGCGGGTACGCCGAGCCGGTCCAGCTGCGCGCTGATCTGCGGACCGCCCCCGTGCACCACCACGGCCCGCACCCCGGTCCGCCGCAGCCGCACCACGTCCTCGGCGAAGGTGCGCAGCAACGTCCCGTCGGTCATGGCGTGCCCGCCGAACTTCACGACGACGGTGCGGCCCCGCAGCGGTTCCAGCGCGGGCAGCGGCGCGGGATGGGTGAGGAGCGTGTCGGGATGCGGCGGTGCGAGCAAGAGTCGCTCCAGGTCCTCGGCGGGCCGGGTCGGCCGGACGCTAACAGCCGCAGGCAAACCCCCGATGACGCCCGGCTGTCGCCTCTACGCCGTCTCCCGCCACCGTGTGCCTCCCGGACCGGGGCGTGGCGTGGTTCCCCGCTGAGCCCTCAGCGGCTCAGCTCGGAGGCCCAGCCCTCTATGGCGTCGGCCGCCTGGTCGAAGGCCTCCGTACGGCCGAGGAAGTCCGCGTTGTGGTCGGTGAGCAGCGGTCGCAACCGCTGGCCGTCCGCCCGCGTGACGACCAGGGCCTGGCCCTGGACGGTCCGGGGCAGCCCCAGCCACTTCACCGGCTGCTGGGCCGTACGGACGGCCCCGACGCGGTTCCAGGGCAGCGTCGTGGTGTAGAAGAGCCCCACCTGCCGCAGCCCGCGCGTGCTCACCCAGAACCCCACGCGCAGCAGACGCAGCGCGCAGACGATGGCCAGCACGGCGGCGACGACCGTAGCGGCGACCCCGGGCCCGTTGCCCGCGAGCCCCATGATCACTCCCGCGATGAGCAGGTACGAGGCGAGCACCAGCAGCATCGCCGCCGCGGCGACCCGCCAGGGCCCCGGGCGGTAGGGACGGATCCACCCGTCCTGGACCCGGTGCGGAAGGGCGGCGTCCGCGGCGTACTCGTCGTGGCCGCTGTCGGCGGCGAGGAAGGGCAGAGACACATCGGTGAGGCTAGCGGGCCCCGCCGGGACCGGCCAGCAGTGGTCCGCCGGTCGTCTGCCTTGCTCCGCTTTGCGGGGGGTGGGGCCGGTGTCGACGGGTGTCGGGCGATGTCGGAGCGGGCGCATAGGCTGGGCGCCGCCCCAAGCTCCATGAGGAAGGACGCCCGGTGACCGACATCCCCGCCGACGATTCCGTGCAGTTCCGCGACGACGTGACCGTCGAGCTCGTCAAGCACAGCGCCGCCGACTCCGACGTGCTGTGGGCCGCCCGGGTCTCCACGGCCGGCGAGCAGTCCCTGGCGGAGCTGACGAAGGACCCCGAGCGCTCCAAGGGCCTGATCAACTACCTCATGCGGGACCGCCACGGCAGCCCCTTCGAGCACAACTCCATGACCTTCTTCATCAGCGCCCCGATCTTCGTCTTCCGCGAGTTCATGCGCCACCGCGTCGGATGGTCGTACAACGAGGAGTCCGGCCGGTACCGCGAGCTGCAGCCGGTCTTCTACGTGCCGTCCACGGAGCGCAAGCTGGTGCAGCAGGGCCGCCCCGGGAAGTACGAGTTCGTGCACGGGTCCCCGGAGCAGCACCAGGCCGTCGTGGACGCCATGGAGGCCTCCTACCGGCATTCCTACGAGGCCTACCAGAAGATGCTGGCGGCCGGCGTCGCCCGCGAGGTCGCCCGCGCCACCCTGCCCGTCGGCCTGTTCTCGTCGATGTACGCCACCTGCAACGCCCGCTCGCTGATGCACTTCCTCGGCCTGCGCACCCAGCACGAGCTCGCCACGGTCCCGTCCTTCCCGCAGCGGGAGATCGAGATGGTCGGGGAGCGGATGGAAGCCGAATGGACGAAGCTCATGCCGCTCACCCACGCCGCCTTCAACGCCAACGGCCGGGTCGCTCCGTAGCAGGTCACCACTCATCCGGAATCTTCCGATTGCCGGGTTTCGTGCTGTTCGTCTAGTCTTCAGAAACGGATTCCGGTGCTGCTTGAACCCCCGAGCAGGCAGCGCCGGAGTCCTCATCGCAGGTCCCGAGGGGGTGTCCCGGCACCGGCACCGAGTAGCGTTGGACTCATGGCTCCGACCTCCACCCCGCAGACCCCCTTCGGGCGGGTCCTGACCGCAATGGTCACGCCGTTCACCGCGGACGGCGCCCTCGACCTCGACGGCGCGCAGCAGCTCGCCGCCCACCTCGTCGAGGCAGGCAACGACGGCCTGGTCGTCAACGGCACCACCGGTGAGTCGCCGACCACCAGCGACGTGGAGAAAGAGCAGCTCGTCCGGGCCGTACTCGAGGCGGTGGGCGACCGCGCGTTCGTCGTCGCCGGCGTCGGCACCAACGACACCCACCACACCGTCGAGCTGGCCCGCCAGGCGGAGCGCGCCGGCGCCCACGGCCTGCTCACGGTGACGCCGTACTACAACAAGCCCCCGCAGGAGGGCCTGTACCGGCACTTCACCGCCGTCGCGGACGCCACCGGCCTTCCGGTGATGCTCTACGACATCCCCGGCCGCAGCGGCGTCCCGATCGAGACCGAGACCCTGGTCCGGCTCGCCGAGCACCCCCGGATCGTCGCCAACAAGGACGCCAAGGGCGACCTCGGCGCCGCGAGCTGGGCCATCAGCCGCAGCGGCCTCGCCTGGTACTCCGGCGACGACATGCTCAACCTGCCGCTGCTCTCCGTCGGCGCCGCCGGCTTCGTCTCCGTCGTGGGACATCTGGTCAGCCCTGAGCTGCGGGCCCTCCTCGAGGCGTACCTCTCGGGTGACGTCCACAAGGCGGCCGAGATCCACCAGAAGCTGCTCCCGGTCTTCACCGGCGTCTTCCGCACCCAGGGCGTCATCACCACCAAGGCCGCCCTGGCCCTGCAGGGGCTGCCCGGCGGCCCGCTCCGGCTCCCGCTCGTGGAGCTCGGCGAGGCCGCGACGGCACAGTTGAAGCAGGATCTCGCCGCCGGCGGGGTACAGCTGTAACCAAAGACTTAAGAACTGAATGATCGCTCCATGAGGACAACGCAACAGAAAGCACGCTGTCATGCGCGCACGGTGTCCCCGGGTGTCCGCCCGGGGCCTGTGGCGTGCGTGGTGAGGAGATACTTTGAGCCATCCGCACCCTGAGCTCGGCCCGCCCCCCGCGCTGCCCGAAGGGGGTTTGCGCATCACCCCGCTAGGCGGTCTCGGCGAGATCGGCCGCAACATGACGGTCTTCGAATACGGAGGCCGGTTGCTGATCGTCGACTGCGGGGTGCTCTTCCCGGAGGAGGAGCAGCCCGGAGTCGACCTGATCCTGCCGGACTTCACGTCCATCCGTGACCGCCTGGACGACGTCGTCGGCATCGTCCTCACCCACGGTCACGAGGACCACATCGGCGCCGTCCCCTTCCTCCTGCGGGAGAAGGACGACATCCCGCTGATCGGTTCGAAGCTGACCCTGGCCCTCATCGAGGCCAAGCTCGCCGAGCACCGCATCCGTCCCTACACCCTCGAGGTCGCCGAGGGGCAGCGCGAGCGCATCGGGCCGTTCGACTGCGAGTTCGTGGCGGTCAACCACTCCATCCCCGACGCCCTCGCGGTCGCCATCCGCACCCCGGCCGGCATGGTCGTGCACACCGGCGACTTCAAGATGGACCAGCTGCCGCTCGACGGCCGCCTCACCGACCTGCACGCCTTCGCGCGCCTGTCGGAGGAGGGCATCGACCTGCTGCTCTCCGACTCCACCAACGCGGAGGTGCCCGGCTTCATCCCGCACGAGCGGGACATCCTGCCGGTGCTGCGCCAGGTCTTCGCCAAGGCCGAGAAGCGGATCATCGTGGCCAGCTTCGCCAGCCACGTCCACCGCATCCAGCAGGTCCTGGACGCGGCCCACGAGCGCGGCCGCAAGGTCGCCTTCATCGGTCGCTCCATGGTCCGCAACATGGGCATCGCCCGTGACCTGGGCTACCTGCGGGTCCCACCGGGTCTCATCGTGGACGTCAAGACGCTCGACGACCTCCCCGACGAGAAGATCGTTCTGGTGTGCACCGGCTCCCAGGGCGAACCCATGGCCGCCCTGTCCCGGATGGCCAACCGCGACCACCAGATCCGCATCGTCGAGGGCGACACGGTGGTCCTGGCCTCCTCGCTCATCCCCGGCAACGAGAACGCGGTCTACCGGGTGATCAACGGCCTCACCCGCTGGGGCGCCAACGTCGTGCACAAGGGCAACGCCAAGGTGCACGTCTCCGGCCACGCCTCCGCCGGCGAACTGGTGTACTTCTACAACATCTGCAAGCCGCGCAACCTCATGCCGGTCCACGGCGAATGGCGGCACCTGCGGGCCAACGCCGAACTCGGCCAGGCCACCGGCATCCCGAAGCAGCGCTGCGTCCTCGCCGAGGACGGCGTGGTCGTCGACCTCGTCGACGGCGTCGCCAGGGTCACCGGCAAGGTCCAGGCGGGCTACGTGTACGTGGACGGCCTCTCGGTCGGTGACATCACCGAGGCCTCCCTGAAGGACCGCCGCATCCTCGGCGAGGAGGGCATCGTCTCGGTGTTCATCGTCGTCGACAGCACCACCGGCAAGGTCGTGGGCGGTCCGTTCGTCCAGGCCCGCGGTTCCGGGATCGACGACGCGGCGTTCAACGACGTACTCCCCAAGGTCGAGGAGTCCCTCGCCCGCGCCGCCTCCGACGGCGTCGCAGAGGTCCGTCAGTTGCAGCAGCTCATCCGCCGAGCCATCGGCAAGTGGGTCTCCGACAACTACCGTCGCCGCCCGATGATCCTCCCTGTGGTCGTGGAGGTCTGACGCACCACCAGGAGCGGGGCCCCCCGATTTGCATCGGGGTGCCCCGCTCCAGTACGTTGTCACAACCCCCGCGACGAGAACGCCACGGAGACGTGCGTGCTCACAGCGGAACGGTAAATCCGACGGAAAGCATCTGCTAAAGTCGGGGAGCGCGAAAGCCGAAAGGCAGAAACGCAAAAGCAGGAAATCCCCGCCGGCGGGAATCG
>NZ_JBEXSX010000062.1:0-58042 GCF_040613835.1 Streptomyces sp. NPDC006207
CGGACGACGGAGAACAACGTGCCGCACTCCAGCATGATCAGCCCGCGCTCCTCCCACACCGCGCGCCGTATGCCGCGCTCGGCGGGCCGGGACCGATCGGTCCCGGCGCCCCTTCGGCGTCACGTCGTCTCCCGCGGGGCTCAGCCCGGCCCGGTGCCGCCCGTCTCGGGGGTGCCGGTCCCGGGACCCGTGGTGCCGTTGTTTCCGCCGCCGCGGCCGTTGCCACCGCCGGTGGTGAAGCCGTTGGCCCCGTCGCCGCCGAGGGTGTCGCCGCCGAAGATCCCGCCGAGCAGGCCGTCGTCGCCGCCGTTGCCGTTGCCGCCGTTGTCACCGCGGCCGTGGTGGTCGTCATCGTCGTTGCGCGGCTTCTCGGGATCCTTGATGGCCACCGTCGGCAGGCCGGGCGAGACGGTGCCGGCCAGGGCGCCGGACATCGCGTCCTTCCAGATCGGACCCGGGGTGTCGGCGCCGTAGACCTCGGCGTGGTAGTGGCCGCCGATGGTGATGTTGGTCATCCTGCGCTTGTGGGCCGGGTCGCCGACCCAGACGGCACCCGCCATGTCCGAGGTGTAGCCCACGAACCAGGCGGCGTACCGGAAGTCCGTCGTACCCGTCTTGCCCGCGCTGTCGCGGTCGCTGAGTCCGGCCTGCTGACCGGTGCCGTCCTCGACCACGCCCTTGAGCAGGGTGCTGATCGTGGAGGCGGTCTGCTCGGACATGGCCCGCTCGCACTCGGTCTTGGGCACCGGCAGCTTCTTGCCGTTCGCGTCGGTGATCGACTCGATGGCGACCGGGGTGCAGTACTCGCCCTTGTTGGCGAAGGCCGCGTAGGCGGCGGCCATCTTCAGCGGCGACATCTCGTTGACGCCGAGGGTGAAGGAGGCACCGAGGCCGAACTTCGTCCCGCCGGCGCGCTTGGTGATGCCGAGGGAGTTGACCATCCGCGTCACGTCGCACAGGCCGGCGTCGGCCTCCAGGGAGACGAAGTAGGTGTTGATCGACTTCGCCAGCGCCTCCCTCATTCCGTACGGGCCGACCTCGTCCTTCCTCTCGTTGGGCACCTTGTCCTTGCTCGTGTAGCGCTTGCCGTCGCAGTCGGTCACGTCCGGGTACGGCATCTCGTTCGGCGAGGGGTAGGACTGGGCCGTCGACATGCCCTTCTCCAGGGCGGCCGCGGCGGTGAAGGGCTTGAACGTCGAACCCGGCTGGTAGCCCGCGCCGCCGCCCATGTTCCGGTCGACGGAGTAGTTGATCTGGGTCTGGTTCTTCTTGAAGCCGTACGGGCGGGACTGGCCCATCCCGACGATCCTGCCCGTGCCCGGCTGGACCAGGGTCACGGCGGTGGCGACGTCGTCGCTCTTGTACACGTGCTGGCTGATCGAGTCCTGGACCGCCCGCTGCGCCTTCGGGTCGAGGGTGGTGCGGACGGTGAGGCCGCCCTGGTCCCAGCGCTTGGCGCGCTCGGCCTTGGTCTTGCCGAAGGCCTTGTCGCTGAGGAAGACCTGGCGCACGTAGTCGCAGAAGAACCCGGCACCGTTGACGGCGGTGATGCAGCCGTTCTTGGGCTCGCGGATCTTGAGGCCGAGCGGCTTCTTCTTCGCGGCGTCGGCCTGGGCCTGCGTGACGTCCTTCAGGTCGGCCATGCGCTGCAGCACCACGTCGCGGCGCTTCTTGGCCTCCTCCGGGTCGTTCACGGGGTCGTACCGGCTCGGCGACTGGACGAGGCCGGCCAGCAGCGCGGACTCGGTGAGCGACAGGTCCTTGGCGGACTTGCTGAAGTAACGCCGGGAGGCGGCCTCGACCCCGTAGGCCTGCTCGCCGAAGAAGGTGATGTTGAGGTAGTTCTCGAGGATCTTCTGCTTCCCCAGCTCCTGCTCGAGCTGGATGGCGTACTTCATCTCTTTGATCTTGCGACCGATGGTCTGCTGGGTGGCCTGCTGGACCTTGGTGGGGTCGTCGCCGGCCTCCTCGATGAAGACGTTCTTCACGTACTGCTGCGTCAGGGTGGAAGCGCCCTCGGAGACACCGCCCTCCTGGGCGTTCTTGTTGAGCGCGCGCAGGATGCCCTTGACGTCGATCGCGCCGTGCTCGTAGAAGCGGGCGTCCTCGATGGCGACGATGGCCTGCTGCATCGACTTGCTGATCTTGTCGAGCCCCACGACCGTGCGGTCGCGCGAGTAGACGTTCGCGATCAGGTCGCCCTTGACGTCCAGGATCCGGGTGCTCTGCGAGAGCGGCGGGCGCTTCAGCTCGCCCGGCAGGGAGTCGAAGCCGGCCGCGGTGCCCTTGGCGCTCAGTCCGAGCGCCCCCGCCGCGGGGAGGGCGATGCCGGCCAGCACCACGCCGGCCAGGACGCTGACACCCAGGAACTTGGCGGCCTGCTGAGCGGTACTGGTGCCGCCGCTGCTGGTGGGGCGCGATCGCTTGTGACCCATGGGGTGCAGCTTACGTTGCCATTCTTAAGACGTGGGCATGCTTGTTCGCCTACTCTGTAACAGACAGGCGCGAACACTGCGCACACGTCTGTCTTCCATCCTCACTCTTGTGGGTGATGAGAACTGCCCGAATTCCTGTCATATGCCAGCCATATGACCTGGATCTCAGGCCCCAGAAGTGGCGAGCTGACCGTTTTGCGGCAATTCGCCCGTTCTGCCGTCGGCTCACTCCGTCGGGTGATCTGCCGCGTACCCATAGTCCGTTCGGGCCATTCAAGATTGGGCCTGAAAGGGCTGTTGCGCCGTGCCCACCTTCCGTAACGTCCTCAACTGGCAACGGTGAATATGCCGCTTGCCGCCGTGGGGGAGCCTCGATTCGGGAGAGGACGGCGCCAGCATGAGCAGCTGGGTTACGGACTGGAGTACGCAGGCCGCGTGCCGCACGACGGATCCGGATGAACTTTTCGTCCAGGGAGCGGCCCAGAACAGGGCCAAGGCGGTGTGCACCGGCTGCCCGGTGCGTACCGAGTGTCTGGCCGACGCTCTGGACAACCGTGTGGAGTTCGGCGTCTGGGGCGGGATGACCGAGCGGGAGCGCAGGGCGCTGCTGCGCCGGCGTCCCACGGTCACCTCGTGGCGCAGGCTCCTGGAGACGGCGCGCACGGAGTACGAGCGCAGCACGGGTGTGCTCCCGCTCGACGACGAGGGCTACGACGGGGACTACGACGACTACGCCGCCGTCGGCTGACCCTGCGCGAGACGTTCGCCGATCGCGCGCAGGCCCTCGAGGTCGTGCACGTCGCCGGGCAGGGCCGCGACGTCCACCATGGGCACGTCCGGGTGCACCGAGACGAAACGCTCACGGGTGCGCCGCTCGCGCGCGACCAGCTGCATCCGTTCGGCGTGCAGGCGCAGCAGGCCGGCGGTGAGGCGGTCGGTGTCCAGCGGGTCCGTGGGCCGGCCCGCGGCGGGGTCCTGTGCGGGCACGGAAACGGTCGAGGAGCCGGTGGGCGATTCGGGAGAGCTGGTGTCCGCACTGTCCGTACTGGGGGTCCCTTCGCCGCCGTCGGCCGTACGGAGTCCAGCTTTCCCGCCGGGCTGATCCACAATGCCGACGCTTTGAAGATTTTCTGCGGATTCGTCAAACTCCCCGGTCAGCCGGGGAGTTGGCGGATATCCGGCGACAGGGGCGGCGTCGGAGGCGTCAGTCGCGTCAGCGGCATCCAGGTCGTCCAGGTCGTCCAGTGCCTCCGCCGCCGCCAGCGCCCGCTCCGCCGTGAGCTGCGCCGCCCCGCTGCCGTGCACACGGTTCAGCACCAGCCCGGCGAGCGGCATGTTCTCCGCCGCCAGCCGCTCCACGAAGTACGAGGCCTCGCGCAGCGCGTCCCGCTCCGGCGCGGCCACCACCAGGAACGCCGTCCCGTTCGCCTGGAGCAGCTTGTACGTGGCGTCCGCCCGGGAGCGGAAGCCGCCGAACATCGAGTCCATCGCCGCCACGAAGGTCTGCACGTCGCGCAGCAGGTGCGCGCCCATGACCTTGCTGAGCGTGCCGGTCATCATCGACATCCCGACGTTGAGGAACTTCACGCCGGCCCGTCCGCCGACCTTCGCGGGGGCCATCAGCAGCCGGATGAAACGCCCGTCCAGGAAGGACCCCAGCCGCTTGGGGGCGTCCAGGAAGTCCAGCGCCGACCGGCTCGGCGGGGTGTCGACGATGATCAGGTCCCACGCGTCGAGCGCGCGCAGCTGGCCCAGCTTCTCCATGGCCATGTACTCCTGCGTGCCGGCGAAGCCCGCGGAGAGCGACTGGTAGAAGGGGTTGTCCAGGATCGCCCGGGCCCGCTCCTGGTCCGTGTGCTGGAGCACGACCTCGTCGAAGGTCCGCTTCATGTCGAGCATCATCGCGTGCAGCTCACCGCCCGCGGACTCGTCGATCCCGGCCACCTTGCGCGGGGTGTTGTCGAGTTCCGTGAGGCCCATGGACTGCGCCAGCCGACGCGCCGGGTCGATGGTCAGCACGACGGCCTTGCGGCCGCGCTCGGCGGCACGGACGCCCAGCGCCGCGGCCGTGGTGGTCTTGCCGACCCCGCCCGAGCCGCAGCAGACGACGATCCGGGTCCTCGGATCGTCGATCAGCGGGTCGATGTCCAATACCGGACTCTCCAGGCTCATGCGACCCCCAGCCCCTGCTTCCGCAGATTTTCAGCCAATCTGTACAACCCGCCGAGATCGACCCCGTCGCCCATCAGTTCCAGCTCGTACGCGGGCAGCCCCAGCGCGGCCAGTTCCTCGCGCTGGGCCCGCTCCAGGGCCACGCGCTCCGCGTGCTCGTGCGCCTGCGCCAGCAGCGGGTCGACGAGCCGCTCCGCGAGGCCGCCGCGCCGCGCGCCGCCCAGCCCGGCCTGGGAGAGCGCCTTGGCGATCGCCGTGCGCTGCCCGTCGCGCGCCGAGGCCACGGCCGCGCCGTCCATCACCACCGGGCGCACCATGTTGATGACCACGGCCCCGGTCGGCAGCCCCGCCTCGCGCAGCTCGGCCACGCCGTCCACGGTCTCCTGGACCGGCATCTCCTCCAGGAGGGTGACCAGGTGCACCGCGGTCTCCGGGGACTTCATCACCCGCATCACGGCCTGCGCCTGATTGTGTATCGGGCCGAACCGGGCCAGCCCGGCGACCTCGTCGTTGACGTTGAGGAAGCGCGTGATCCGCCCGGTCGGCGGCGCGTCCAGCACCACCGCGTCGTACGACCGCCAGCCCGCCCGGTCCTTGCGGCGCACGGCCTCGCAGACCTTGCCGGTCAGCAGGACGTCGCGCAGTCCCGGCGCCACGGTGGTGGCGAAGTCGATCGCGCCCAGCTTCTTCAGGGCCCGGCCGGCCCGGCCGAGCTTGTAGAACATGTCGAGGTAGTCCAGCAGCGCCTGTTCGGCGTCGATGGCCAGGGCGTACACCTCGCCGCCGCCCGGGGCCACGGCGATCTTGCGCTCCTCGTAGGGGAGGGCCTCGGTCTCGAAGAGCTGCGCGATGCCCTGCCGCCCCTCCACCTCCGTCAGCAGTGTCCGTCGACCCTCGGCGGCGAGGGCGAGTGCCAGCGCAGCGGCGACCGTCGTCTTGCCGGTACCGCCCTTGCCCGTCACGATGTGGAGCCTCACACCTGCGAGCCTAACCAGTCGAGGGCGGGGCTACTCGGGGGCGGGGCTGTGCCAGGCATTACAGTCCCCTCATGACGAAGTGGGAATACGCGACCGTGCCGCTGCTGGTGCACGCGACGAAGCAGATCCTGGACACCTGGGGCGAGGACGGCTGGGAGCTCGTCCAGGTCGTGCCGGGCCCGAACAACCCCGAGCAGCTGGTGGCGTACTTCAAACGCGAGAAGAACGCGTGAGCGCGGTCGAGCAGCGGCTGGCGGAACTGGGGCTCGAGCTCCCCGCGGTGGCCGCCCCGCTCGCCGCGTACGTCCCGGCCGTCCGGTCCGGTGCGTACGTCTACACCGCGGGCCAGCTGCCGCTCGTCGAGGGCAAGCTGACCTGCACCGGCAAGGTCGGCGCCGAGGTCACCGCGGACGAGGCCAAGCAACTCGCCCGCACCTGCGCGCTCAACGCCCTGGCCGCGGTCCGCTCCGTCGTGGGTGACCTCGACCGCGTCAAGCGCGTCGTGAAGGTCGTCGGCTTCGTCGCCTCCGCCCCCGACTTCACCGGGCAGCCGGCCGTCGTCAACGGCGCGAGCGAGCTGCTCGGCGAGGTCCTCGGCGAGAAGGGCGTGCACGCCCGCAGCGCCGTCGGTGTGGCCGTCCTGCCGCTCGACGCGCCGGTCGAGGTCGAGATCCAGGTCGAGGTCGAGGACTGACGTCCCGCACCCCTCCGGCGGAGCCGTGCCCCGGCCACCGGAGGGGTACCCCGGGCCCGCCCGGCCCGGGCCCTATCGAACATCCCCGCGCAAGCGCATAGCATCCGCCACATGACCACCACGAACGGCCAGTGGTTCCCGGCGAGCTGGCCCGAGCGCATCCGCGCCCTCACCGCGGGCACCCTGGAGCCCGTCGTGCCGCGCCGTGCGGCGACCGTCCTGCTGCTGCGGGACGGCGACGGCGGCCCCGCCGTGCACCTGCTGCGGCGCCGGGCCTCGATGGCCTTCGCCGCGGGCGCGTACGCCTATCCCGGCGGCGGTGTGGACCCGCGCGACGAGCGCCCGGTGGCCTGGGCGGGGCCCCCGCCGCCGACCTGGGCCGCCCGGCTGGGCGAGGGCCTGGACCCCGCCGCCGCGCAGGCGATCGTGTGCGCGGCCGTGCGCGAGACCTTCGAGGAGTCCGGCGTGCTGCTGGCCGGGCCCGACGAGCGGTCCGTCGTCGCGGACACCACCGGCGAGGACTGGGAGGCCGACCGGCGCGCCCTGGTCTCGCGGGAGCTGTCCTTCGCCGACTTCCTGGCCCGCCGTTCCCTGGTGCTCCGCTCCGACCTGCTCGGCCCGTGGGCCCGCTGGATCACCCCGGAGTTCGAGGAGCGCCGGTACGACACGTGGTTCTTCGTGACCGCGCTCCCGCCCGGCCAGCGCACCCGCGACGTGTCGGGCGAGGCGGACCGCACGGTGTGGCTGCGGCCCGCCGAGGCCGTGGACGGCTACGACCGCGGCGAGATGACCATGCTGCCGCCGACGATCGCGACGCTGCGGGAACTGCTGCCGTACGACTCGGCGTCAGCGGCCCTGGCGGGTGCCGCGGACGGGCGCGACCTCACCCCGGTGCTGGCGCGGGCCGCGCTGGTGGGCGAGGAGATCGTGCTGACCTGGCCCGGCCACGAGGAATTCACCAAGCGCATGGGAGCCGCCGGATGACCTCGGCCCTTCAACCCGGCAAGCCCCGCGCGGAGGTCGGGGGCCGGGCGACCGCCCGCGCGGTGTGCGTGCTCGCGCCGAACCCCTCGCCCATGACGCTGGACGGCACGAACACCTGGCTCGTCTCCGAGCCGGACTCCGAACTCGCCGTCGTCATCGACCCGGGGCCGCTCGACGAGGGCCACCTGAACAACGTGGTCTCCACCGCGCACTCCCTCGGCAAGCGGATCGCCCTCACCCTGCTCACCCACGGCCACCCCGACCACGCCGAGGGCGCGGGCCGCTTCGCCGAGCTGACGGGGACGGCGGTGCGCGCCCTGGACCCGGCACTGCGCCTGGGCGAGGAGGGCCTGTCCGCGGGCGACGTCGTCACCACCGGCGGCCTGGAACTGCGCGTCGTGCCCACCCCCGGGCACACCGCGGACTCGCTCTCCTTCCACCTGCCCGCCGACCTGGCCGTGCTCACCGGCGACACCGTCCTCGGCCGTGGCACCACGGTCGTCGCCCACCCCGACGGGCGGCTGGGTGACTACCTGGACTCCCTGCGCCGGCTGCAGGCGCTCACGATGCACGACGGCGTCGCCACCGTCCTGCCCGGCCACGGCCCGGTCCTCGCCGACGCCCGGGGCGCGGTCGAGTTCTACCTCGCCCACCGCGCCCACCGCCTCGCCCAGGTCGAGACGGCCGTCGAGCGGGGCCTCGCGACCCCCTCCGAGGTCGTCGCCCACGTCTACGCGGACGTCGACCGCGCCCTGTGGCCGGCCGCCGAGCTGTCGGTGCGGGCGCAGCTGGACTACCTGCTGGAGCACGGGCTGATCTGACGTGCGGTGTGCCCGCCCGGCGCCCCCGCGCCCCGCGGACGCTGAGGAGACGCAAGAAGGGGCGCCCACCTCCGGGTGGGCGCCCCTTCGTCCGCGTACGGGCGTCAGCGCGAGCGCTTCGCCAGCCGCTCGACGTCCAGCAGGATGACCGCCCGCGCCTCCAGGCGCAGCCAGCCGCGGCCCGCGAAGTCGGCGAGGGCCTTGTTGACGGTCTCGCGGGAGGCGCCCACCAGCTGGGCGAGTTCCTCCTGCGTGAGGTCGTGGACGACGTGGATGCCCTCCTCGGACTGCACGCCGAAGCGGCGCGACAGGTCCAGCAACGCCTTGGCGACGCGGCCGGGGACGTCGGAGAAGACCAGGTCGGACATGACGTCGTTGGTGCGGCGCAGGCGCCGGGCGACGGCGCGCAGCAGCGCGGTGGAGACCTCGGGGCGGGCGTTGAGCCACGGCTGCAGGTCGCCGTGGCCGAGGCCGAGCAGCTTGACCTCGGTCAGCGCGGTGGCGGTGGCGGTGCGCGGGCCGGGGTCGAAGAGCGACAGCTCACCGATCAGCTCGCCGGGGCCGACGACGGCGAGCATGTTCTCGCGGCCGTCGGGCGAGGTGCGGTGCAGCTTCACCTTGCCCTCGGTGACGACGTACAGCCGGTCCCCGGGTTCCCCCTCGTGGAACAGCGAGTCGCCACGCGCGAGCGTGACCTCCGTCATGGAGGCGCGCAGTTCAGCGGCCTGCTCATCGTCGAGCGCCGCGAAAAGCGGTGCGCGCCGCAGAACGTCGTCCACGAGCTCTCTCCTTGTCGACATCGCTGGGTCGGTCCCCATCATGCCCGACAGCAAAACAGTGCGATCAATCACAAGTCTGTCTTATGTGCTCGTGTGATTGTGCTCCGGGGGTCCGTTTGGGGGCCGGATCGCGGCTCTCCAGGGCGATTGTCGGTGGTGAGGCTTAGGCTGGCCGGGTGTCCGATACGCCAAGTGCGCAGAAGAAACGGCAGGGTGGCGGGGCCAGGAGGGTGACCGCCGCCGCGGATTCCGCTGTGAGCGAACAGCCCGCCCGGGCGACCCCCGGCGGCCGCGCGCGGGCGTCCGGCAAGCCCGAGTCGCGGCTCGCGATGGTCCGCAGGGCCCGGCGGATCAACCGCGAGCTCGCCGAGGTGTACCCGTACGCCCACCCCGAGCTCGACTTCGAGAACCCCTTCCAGCTGCTCGTCGCCACGGTGCTCTCGGCCCAGACGACCGACCTGAGGGTCAACCAGACCACCCCCGCGCTCTTCGCGAAGTACCCGACGCCGGAGGACCTGGCGGCCGCCGACCCGGAGGAGCTGGAGCAGATCCTCCGTCCCACCGGCTTCTTCCGCGCCAAGGCGCGGGCGCTGCTCGGCCTGTCGGCGGCACTCCGTGACATCTTCGGCGGCGAGGTGCCCGGCCGGCTGGAGGACCTGGTCACGCTGCCCGGCGTGGGCCGCAAGACGGCCAACGTGGTGCTCGGCAACGCCTTCGGCGTCCCCGGCCTCACCGTGGACACCCACTTCCAGCGGCTGGTCCACCGTTTCGGCTGGACCGGGGCGAAGGAGCCGGAGAAGATCGAGCAGGACATCATGGCGATCTTCCCGAAGAGCGAGTGGACGATGCTCTCGCACCGTCTGATCTTCCACGGCCGCCGGATGTGCCACGCCCGCCGCCCCGCTTGCGGCGTCTGCCCGATCGCGCCGCTGTGCCCGTCGTACGGCGAGGGCGAGACGGATCCGGAGAAGGCGAAGAAGCTGCTGAAGTACGAGATGGGCGGTGGCCCGGGGCAGCGGCTCAAGCCGCCGCCGGGATTCCCGGGCACGGCGGCGCCGCCGCTGGAGGCGGAGTGACGCAGGCACGACCCGACATCGAGGACGTCACGGTCGACCGCGAGGGGCTGCCGTCCTGGCTCGGCCCGGTGGTCCGCGCGGTCGACGGCGTACGGCCCGAGCAGCTCAGCCGCTTCCTGCCGCCGCCGAGCGGCGGCCGTCCCTCCGCCGTCCTCATCCTCCTCGGCGCGGGGGCCGAGGGGCCCGAGCTGCTCCTGATGGAGCGGGCGGCCTCCCTGCGCTCGCACGCGGGGCAGCCCTCCTTCCCGGGCGGCGCGCTCGACCCGGAGGACGGCGACCCGGAGGGCGAGGGGCCGCTGCGGGCCGCGCTGCGCGAGGCCTGGGAGGAGACCGGCCTCGACCCGTCGGGGGTGCAGGTCTTCGGGGTGCTCCCGCGGCTCTACATCCCGGTGAGCGACTTCGTCGTGACGCCGGTCCTCGGCTGGTGGCGTACGCCGTCGCCGGTGGGAGCGGTCGACCTGGCCGAGACCGCACGGGTGTTCACCGTCCCCGTGGCGGATCTCACCGATCCCGCCAACCGGGCCATGGTGACGCATCCCAGCGGCTTCCAGGGGCCCGCGTTCCTGGTGCGGGAGGCCCTGGTGTGGGGTTTCACGGCGGGTCTGATCGACCGGATCCTCCACCACGCGGGCTGGGAACGACCCTGGGATCGTGCAAAGACGGTCCCGCTGGGTTGATCCTCCATGAGACGGTGTCCCGGTGAATGTGCTGGACATCGTGCTGCTGCTGGCCGCCGTGTGGTTCGCGATCGTGGGCTACCGCCAGGGATTCATCGTCGGCGTGATGTCGGTGGTCGGGTTCCTCGGCGGTGGTCTCGTCGCGGTCTACGTGCTGCCCGCGATCTGGAACGCGGTCACCGACAACGCTCAGCCCGGCACGGTGGCGGTCGTCGCCGCGGTGGTCCTGATCATCGTGTGCGCGTCGGTGGGCCAGGCCTTCACCACGCACCTCGGCAACAAGGTCCGTACGCACGTCAGCTGGTCTCCGGCGCGGGCGATCGACGCCATCGGCGGCGCCCTGGTGAACGTCCTGGCGATGCTGCTGGTCGCCTGGCTCATCGGCTCCGCGCTCGCCACCACGACCACGCTGCCCAGCCTCGGCCGTGAGGTCCGCTCCTCCCGGGTGCTGCTGGGGGTGGCGCAGGTCGTGCCGCGCGAGGCCAATAACTGGTTCGCCGACTTCAGTTCGGTGCTCGCGCAGAACGGACTGCCGCAGGTCTTCTCGCCGTTCGGCAACGAGCCGATCACCGCCGTCCCCGCCCCCGACCCGGCGCTCGCCGACAGCGCGGTCGTCGGCCGCGCGCGGCGCAGCATCGTCAAGGTCGTCGGCACCGCACCGAGCTGCGGCAAGGTGCTGGAGGGCACCGGCTTCGTCTTCGCGCCCCACCGGGTGATGACCAACGCCCACGTCGTCGGCGGCGTCGACAACCCGACCGTGCAGATCGGCGGCGAGGGCCGGGTGCACGACGGCAAGGTCGTGCTCTACGACTGGCAGCGCGACATCGCCGTCATCGACGTACCGTCCCTGGACGCGCCCGCGTTGTCCTTCAGCACCACCGACGCCGGGTCACGCGACGACGCCATCGTCGCCGGCTTCCCGGAGAACGGCGGCTTCGACGTGCGTGCCGCCCGGGTACGCGGCCGCATCCCCGCCTCGGGCCCGGACATCTACCACCGGGGCACCGTCGAGCGCGACGTCTACTCGCTGTACACGCTCGTCCGCCAGGGCAACTCCGGCGGACCGCTGCTCACCCCCGAGGGGCGGGTCTACGGTGTGGTGTTCGCCAAGTCCCTCGACGACGCGGACACCGGCTACGCCCTGACGGCGGACGAGGTCCAGCCGGACGTCCAGGCCGGGCGTACGGCGAACCGGCAGGTCGACACCCAGGGCTGTGCCCTGTAGGGCCTCCGGGGGAGCGGGCCGGTCGGCGAGGGGCCGGGCGGTCAGTCGCTGCGGGTATGCCTCAGCCGGGCGCCCACCCAGCGGGCGCGGCGCCTGAGGATGTGGGGAATGCCGAGGCGGGAGCCTCCGGACCGATGGTCCGGGGCCTGCGTCCCGGTGGTGACCCGCGCTCCGTTGGCGCGGCGGTCGCGTGACACGTCACGGTAGTCGTGCGTCCAGCCCATACCGAGCTGTCTGCCCGGGGTCCATGGTCGGTAACCGCCTGGCGCTCCATCAGTTGGCCTATGCGCCCGGCATTTGGCCGATCGTCATACTGGATTAACGGTCCGGTTCCGGGTCCTTGAGCCAGTTGACCAGCTCGGCCGAGAAAACCGCCGGATCCTCCTCGTGGGGGAAGTGCCCCAGCCCTTCGAAGAGCCGCCAGCGGTACGGCGCCTCCACGTACTCCCCGCTGCCCGCGGCGTGCCGGGACCGCATCGCTGGGTCGAGCGAGCCGTGCAGGTGCAGCGTGGGCACCCGCACCGGACGCTTCATGCGGCGGTTGAACTGGAAGCCGTCCACCCGGGCCAGCGAGCGCACCATCCAGCGGTACGGCTCGATCGAGCAGTGCGCCGTCGACGGGATGAGCATCGCCCGGCGGTAGGCGTCGACCGTCCCGTCCTCCGGCAGCCGGGGCCCCGACCAGTCCCGCAACAGCCGTCCCACCAGCGCCGCGTCGTCCGCGACCAGCTGCCGCTCCGGGACGAACGGGCGCTGGAACCCCCACACGTAGCCGCCGGCCGCGCTGTGCCGCAGGTCCGTCAGCATCGCCGAGCGCCAGCGCCGCGGGTGCGGCATGGAGCACACCGCGAGCCGCCGGACGAGCTTGGGCCGCATCGCGGCCGCCGTCCAGGCCAGGTAACCGCCGAGGTCGTGCCCGACCAGCGCGGCGTCCGGCTCGCCGAGCGAGCGGATCACGCCGGTGACGTCGAGCGCCAGGTTCGCGGGGTCGTAGCCGCGCGGTGTGCGGTCGCTGCCGCCCACCCCGCGCAGGTCCATCGCGACCGCGCGGAAACCCGCGTCGGCCAGCGCGGTCAGCTGGTGCCGCCAGGTCCACCAGAACTGCGGGAAACCGTGCAGCAGGAGCACCAGGGGGCCGTCGCCGAGCTCGGCGATGTGGAAGCGGGCACCGTTCGCGGCGACGTCCCGGTGGGTCCAGGGCCCGTCGATGCGCACCACCGGGGAACTATCAGCGACCGTCATGCCCCGAGCGTGTCACACCTTGGCCTCCACCGTGGCCTCCGTCGTGCCGGAGGGGGCGCTCCGGGGGTGCGGCTTGACGCCCTGCAGCACCGCCGCGGTCTCCTTCGCCGAGGCGATGCTGCGCTCCGGCTTCTTGATCTTCTTGAACTTCGAGCGCGCCATCAGGCCCAGCAGACCGGCCAGCACCAGGTACGCCGCGCCGACGATGAGGAACGACCAGGCGAGGCCGAGCCCCAGGTTGTGGATGCCGTACGCCGCCGCGAAGCTGAGCACCGGCAGCGAGAAGAGGGCCAGGATGCCGGCGGCGCCCACCGCGCCGCCGCCGATGCCGGCGCGCTTCACGTCCAGCCGCAGTTCGGCCTTGGCGAGGGCGATCTCCTCGTGGACCAGTTCGGACAGGTCCGCCGTCGCCGAGGCGAAGAGATGGCCGAGGCTGCGGCTTCCGTTCGGGCTCACGGTCACCCCCACGTTCACGGGCTCGTCCGCTGGGCTCATCGGGTCCTCCGTCGTCGTCATGGTGCGTCAGTCGTCATACGGGGCATTCGGGTTACCCCCTGATCATGCCCGACTCATCCTCGCCGGTGTCCCCGGAGCGCGCCACTTCCGCGAGCCTGCGGTGCTCGGCCGCCTTCGCCTCGTGGATCGCGGCCATGCGCAGGTGGAACTCGGGGTCCGCCCACTCGTAGACGTCCGGCACGCCGTCCCGGTCCTCGTCGCGCTCCTCGTGCTCACAGATGCGGCGGTACCTGTCGTTGCGGAGCTTGAGCAGCACCGCGGCGAGCACCGCCGAGGTGAACGAGCCGATCAGGACGGCCGCCTTGACCTCCTCGGTCAGCACCTGGTCGCCCTCGAAGGCCAGCTCGCCGATGAGCAGGGAGACCGTGAAGCCGATCCCGGCGAGCGTGGCGACGGCCAGGACGTCGGCCCACGCCAGGTCGGGGTTGAGCTCCGCGCGGGTGAAGCGCGCCGCCAGCCATGTGCCGCCGAACACCCCGACCGCCTTGCCGACGACCAGTCCCAGCACCACGCCCAGCGTCTCGGGGCGGCCGAACACCTCCGCGAGCGTGCCGCCGGCGATCGGCACCCCGGCGGAGAAGAGCGCGAAGAGCGGCACCGCGATCCCGGCCGAGAGCGGCCGTACGAGGTGCTCGATCCGCTCTCCGGGGGACTGCTCCTCGCCCTCGCGCCGGTGGCAGCGCAGCATCAGGCCCATCGCGACGCCCGCGATCGTGGCGTGCACCCCGCTGGCGTGCATCAGCGCCCAGTTGACGAGGGCGAGCGGCACGTACACGTACCAGCCGTGCACCTCGCAGCGCAGCAGCACCCGGAACAGCACGAGCCCGGCGAGGGCCAGGGCCAGCGCGACGAGGTTGATGCCCGAGGTGAAGAAGACCGCGATGATCAGGATTGCGAACAGGTCGTCCACGACCGCCAGCGTCAGCAGGAACGCGCGCAGTGCGGACGGCAGCGCGGTGCCGAGCACCGCCAGCACCGCCAGGGCGAACGCGATGTCGGTCGCCATCGGCACCGCCCAGCCCTGCAGGGAGCCGCCACCCGTGGCGTTGACCACCGCGTACACGACGGCGGGCACGGCCATGCCGCAGATCGCGGCGACGACGGGGAGCGCCGCCGCCGACGGACGGCGCAGCTCGCCCGCGACCAGTTCCCGCTTGAGTTCGATGCCGGCGACGAAGAAGAAGACCGTCAGCAGCCCGTCCGCGGCCCAATGCCCCACCGACAGGTCCAGGTGCAGCGCCCCGGGCCCGAAGCTGAAGGCGACGGTGGACCGGTACGAGGCGCTCAGCGGGGTGTTCGCCCAGACCAGCGCGACGACGGCGGCCAGCAGCAGGATCACGCCGCCCACGGTCTCCGTCCGCAGCGCGTCGGCGACGTACTTCCGTTCGGGGAGGGACATCCGGCCCAGGAAGACCGAACGGCGGCGGTTGGTCGCGGTCACGGGGGGTGGACCTCCGGTCGGGCTCGGCATGGCTGATCACCTTGCCGACCAGACTTCCCGGCACGCCCCGATCCACTGTCGCGTTCCCTACGCGCCCGGCAGCTTATCGGGTCGGCGCCGGAGGCTCCGGCGTTCTTCACATTACGGACAATCGCCGGGCGTCGCAGGGCCCCCGCACCCCCGGGGAACGGGGAAGAGGCCCCCGCAGGGGCCTCTTCGGTGCGGTGACGGGGACCGGTCAGTCCTCGCTCGCGGCGCTCGGGAGCTTCGTCTGGATGAGGTCCATGACCGTGGAGTCCGTCAGGGTGGTGACGTCCCCCAGCTCCCGGTTCTCGGCGACGTCGCGCAGCAGACGCCGCATGATCTTGCCGGAGCGGGTCTTCGGCAGCTCTGCCACCGTCAGGATCCGCTTCGGCTTGGCGATCGGGCCGAGCGTCTTGGCGACGTGGTCGCGCAGCCCGGCGATCAGCTCGTCGCCGTCCTCGGCCGCGGCGGTGCCGCGCAGGATCACGAAGGCGACGATGGCCTGGCCGGTGGTGGCGTCGGCGGCGCCGACCACGGCCGCCTCGGCGACCTTCGGGTGCGAGACGAGGGCCGACTCGACCTCGGTGGTGGAGATGTTGTGGCCCGAGACGAGCATGACGTCGTCCACCCGGCCGAGGAGCCAGATGTCGCCGTCCTCGTCCTTCTTGGCGCCGTCGCCGGCGAAGTAGCGGCCCTCGAAGCGGGACCAGTAGGTGTCGAGGTAGCGCTGGTCGTCGCCCCAGATGGTGCGGAGCATCGACGGCCACGGCTCGGTGAGGACGAGGTAGCCGCCGGAGCCGTTGGGCACCTCGTTGGCCTCGTCGTCCACGACGGTGGCGGAGATGCCGGGCAGCGCACGCTGCGCGGAGCCGGGCTTGGTCTCCGTCACGCCGGGCAGCGGGGAGATCATCATGGCGCCGGTCTCGGTCTGCCACCAGGTGTCCACGATCGGGCAGCGGCCGCCGCCGATGTGCTCGCGGTACCAGATCCACGCCTCGGGGTTGATCGGCTCGCCGACGCTGCCCAGGACGCGCAGCGAGGACAGGTCGAACTTGGCGGGGATGTCGTCGCCCCACTTCATGAACGTGCGGATCGCCGTGGGGGCGGTGTAGAGGATCGTGACCCCGTACTTCTGGACGATCTCCCAGAAGCGGCCCTGGTGCGGGGTGTCCGGGGTGCCCTCGTACAGCACCTGGGTGGCGCCGTTGGCCAACGGGCCGTAGACGATGTAGGAGTGGCCGGTGACCCAGCCGACGTCGGCGGTGCACCAGTAGACGTCGGTCTCCGGCTTCAGGTCGAAGACCGCGTGGTGGGTGTAGGCGGCCTGCGTCAGGTAGCCGCCCGAGGTGTGCAGGATGCCCTTGGGCTTACCGGTGGTGCCGGAGGTGTAGAGGATGAAGAGCGGGTGCTCGGCCTCGAAGGCCTCCGGGGTGTGCTCCGCGGACTGCCGCTCGACGATCTCGTGCCACCACACGTCGCGGCCCTCGGTCCAGGCCACCTCCTGGCCGGTGCGGCGCACGACGAGCACCTTCCCCACGCCGGCGGAGCGGGCGACCGCGTCGTCCACGGCGGGCTTCAGCGCGGACGGCTTGCCGCGGCGGTAGCCGCCGTCGGCGGTGATGACCAGCTTGGCGTCGGCGTCGGCGATGCGGGCGGCGAGCGCGTCGGCCGAGAAGCCGCCGAAGACCACCGAGTGCGCGGCGCCGACGCGGGCGCAGGCCAGCATCGCCACGACGGTCTCGGGGATCATGGGCATGTAGATCGCGACCCGGTCGCCGGCCGTCACGCCCAGCTCGGTCAGGGCGTTCGCGGCGCGGCTCACCTCGTCCTTGAGCTCGGCGTAGGTGATGGCCCGGCCGTCACCGGGCTCGCCCTCGAAATGGAGCGCCACCCGGTCGCCGTTGCCGGCCTCGACGTGCCGGTCGACGCAGTTGTAGGCGACGTTCAGGGTGCCGTCGGCGAACCACTTCGCGAACGGCGGGTTGGACCAGTCCAGGGTCTCGGTCGGCTCTTTCGCCCAGGTCAGCCGGCGGGCCTGCGTGGCCCAGAAGCCCAGTCGGTCGTCACCGGCCTGCTGGTAGGCCTCCGCGGTCACATTGGCACCGGCCGCCAGCTCAGCGGGCGGAGCGAACCGGCGCTCCTCCTTCAAAAGGTTGGCCAGGCTCTCGTTGCTCACGCCGTGCTCCTTCGCAGGGTGTCCTTTTGTGTCCCAGGCCATAGCTCACCAGCCGGAGGGGCGGGATGACAAGGGTTCGCGTCAAAAATTGGTTTAGACCTGTCACGGTGGAGCACCCGCACACGGGTCCGGCCCGCCGGCAGGTGCGCGGCGGGCCGGGACGGGCGGGCCGCCCGGTGCGGGCGGCCCGCTCAGACGGTGTCGAGCACCTCCGGCCGTACGGCGGCGAACGTGCCGGTCCCGGCGTCGAGGACGTAGGCCTGGGCCTCGGCGACGTGGAAGTACATGCCGTGCAGCTGGAGCGATCCCTCGGCCACCCTGCGGGCGACGCAGGCATGCGCCATCAGGTGGTCCAGCTGCTGAACGACGTTGACGAGGCAGAGCCGCTCGAGGTCGTCGGCGACCGGGCGGTCGGCGAGGGCGACCTCGCCGCGTCCGGGCCGGCCGGTCCGCTCCATTCGGGCGAGGCTCGGGCGGCCGTGCCGGAGCCAGCGGGCCAGCGGGGTCTGCGCCCCCGGCTCGTGGCCCGCCCCGCCCAGCAGCGCCTGCATGGCCCCGCACCCGGAGTGCCCGCACACGGTGATGCTGCCGACCTCCAGCACTTCCACCGCGTACTCGATGGCGGCGCCCACCGAGTCGCAGGAGGCGTCGGCGCCGGGCGGCGGCATCAGGTTGCCCACGTTGCGCACGGTGAACAGGTCACCGGGCCCGCTCGAGGTGATCATGCTGGTGACCAGGCGGGAGTCGGCGCAGGTGAGGAAGAGCTGGGTGGGTCGCTGCCCCTCGCGGGCGAGCCGCGCCAGCTCGTCCCTGACCAGCGGCGCCGTATTGCGCTGGAAGGCGCTGAGCCCGCCCACCAGCTGTCCGGCGGCACCCGCCTCGGTATCCGGTTTGGTGCAGTGGTGGTTGCGCCACGGCGTCCAGGGGCGGCAGGCGTGCGCGCTCGACGGGACCGTGATCGGGGTGCCCGACCGGCCCGTGAGGGTCGCCCAGCCGCCACGCGCCCGGTGACCCTCGCACCAGTGCTGCAGCGACTCGTACGCCGCGTGGTCCATGAAGGAGCCGTCCAGGGTGATCACGGCGCTGGCGCCGTCCGGTACCTCCGCCAGCGCCCGGGTCAGCCGGGGCACCGCGAGGAAGGTCAACTGCCCGCGTACGTGCACCTGGTGGACGCCGGACTCCTCCGCCACCGTGATCCGGGTGTGCGTCAGCCGGCGCAGCGACAGGAAGACGGCCACGGCGATGCCGGTCAGGACCCCCTCCAGCACGCCGAGCAGCAGCACCGCGCCGAGCGTCGCCGCGTAGACCGGGAACTCCCGGTGGCGCTGCACGTGCTTGATGTGCGCGAAGCTCAGCATCTTCAGCCCGACCACCATGACCAGGGCGGCGAGGGCTGCGAGCGGGATGTGCTCCAGCAGCCCGGCCAGCAGCCCGGCGCACAGCAGCACCCACACCCCGTGCAGCGTCGTGGCCCGGCGCGTCCGCGCGCCCGCGGCCACGTTCGCCGAGCCGCGGATGGCGCCGCCGGCCACGGGCAGCCCGCCGAGCAGGCCCGAGACGACGTTGGACGCGCCCTGCCCGAGCAGCTCCCGGTTGAGGCGGGCCGGGACGGTGTCCCCGGGCGCCCCGCGCCCGGAGCGCAGCTTGTCGATCGCCACCGCCGACAGCAGCGACTCCATGCTCGCGACCAGGGTGACGGTCAGGACGGCGGCGGCGATGCCGAGCACCGGCCCGTGCGGCAGCCCGGGGAGGGCCACTGTGTGCCAGGCGGGCAGGTCGACCCGCGGCACCACGATGGGCACGCCGACGGCGGTCGCCGCCGCGATGGCGGCGAGCGGTGCGGGGACCGTGCGCAGCGCCTTGCCGGCCCGCCCGGGCAGGCGCGGCCAGCCGACCAGCACGGTCACCGTCACTGCCGCGATCAGCAGCGCACCTGGATGCGGGGACGACAACTGCTGCGGCAGGGCGGCCAGGTTGCTGAGCGCCGAGCTGTCCGGGCGTGCGCCGAGCACGACATGGAGCTGGGCGAGGGCGATGGCGGCGCCGATGCCCGCCAGCATGCCGTGCACGATCGCCGGGCTGACGGCGAGTGCCGCCCGGGCCACCCGCAGGGCGCCCAGGGCGAGTTGGGCGAGCCCGGCCAGCACCGTGATGGCGCACGTGGTGCGCCAGCCGTAGCGCTGGACGAGCTCGGCGGTGACCACCACCAGGCTGGTGGCGGCCCCGCTGACCTGGAGCGGCGCACCGCCCATCAGTCCGGCGACGATGCCGCCGACCGCGGCGGCGATCAGCCCCGACTGCAGGGGGGCGCCGGTCGCCAGGGCGATGCCCAGCGACAGCGGGACGGCGATCAGGAAGACGGTGATCGAGGCCGACAGATCGTGCCGCCAGGCGGCGGTCCCGTCGTCGGCGCGGGGCGGTGGCGGCGGCAGGTCCTGCGGCGGGGCCTGCGACTGCTGCATCTGTGGTTCTGGCGTGGGCTGCATGTTCCCGTCTCCTCCGGGGCGGCGCGGCTGCGTCCGGCTGGTGCGCGTACGCGGTCGTGGTCACGGCTGGTGCGGCGGGTGCTCTCGACCTCGAAAGTCACGGAATGTGATTGCTTGATTACTCTCAAGAGTCAGTAAATGGAGAGTAATGCAGACAAAGGGTCCGTGGATGAGGATTCGCCCGAACGGGCGAACGATTACCCGGTGAGGGTGAACCGTTCGCCCAGGACGAAGCCCGGATCGACCTGGGAGGCGAGGTCCGCGCCGGTCCGCGCGTTGCCCCAGCTCTCCGCGTTCTTGAGGTGGAAGTGGACCATCTGGCGGGTGTAGCGCTCCCAGTCCCGCCGCTCGTACGTGGCGTCCGCGGCGTCGTGCATCGACCGCAGCGCGGCGCGGTTGGACTCCTCCAGTGCCGCGAAGCGCGGCGGGCGGCCCTTCTCCATGGCGCGGACCCAGTCCGAGTGCCGGACGGTGACCAGCAGGTCGTCTCCCACCTGCGAGCGCAGGAAGTCCACGTCGTCCGGGCCCTGCACCTTGTTGCCGACGACGTGCAGGGCGACCCCGAAGTCCCGGGCGTACTCCTTGTACTGGCGGTAGACCGCCACGCCCTTCCGGGTGGGCTCGGCGACCAGGAAGGTCATGTCGAAGCGGGTGAACATGCCGGAGGCGAAGGAGTCGCTGCCGGCCGTCATGTCGACGACGACGTACTCGCCGCGGCCGTCGACCAGATGGTTGAGGAACAGCTCCACCGCCCCGACCTTCGAGTGGTAGCAGGCCACCCCCAGGTCGGACTCGGCGAAGGGGCCGGTGACCATCAGCTGCGCCTCGCCGCCGTCGAGGGCGACGGGCCGGGCGCAGGCGGCGTAGACCGGGTTGTCCTCGCCGATCCGCAGCAGGCGGGAGCCCTCGCCGGGCGGTGTGGTCTTGATCATCGTCTCCGCGGACGCGATCCGCGGGTTGGCGCCGCGCAGGTACTCCTTGATCTCCGGGAGGTGGGCGCCCATCGCCGGGAGGGCGGCGGCCTCCTCCTCGTCGAGGCCGAGCGCCGGCCCGAGGTGCTGGTTGATATCGGCGTCGACGGCGACGACGGGGACGCGGGCGGCGGCCAGGTGGCGGATGAAGAGGGAGGACAGCGTGGTCTTGCCGCTGCCGCCCTTTCCGACGAAAGCGATCTTCATGTTCGTTAAGCGTAGTGACGGGGCACGTGTGCTGCCGCTTCCGCCGCCGTAGTTCACCCGTCGGTGGAGATCCGGGTCCCGTCCGGCCCCTCCGTCCGGCACGGCGGGGGGGTGCGGGCCCGCGTGACGATGCCCACTCGCCCACCGGGGCGACGCCGGGGGTGCGTAGGGTCGTGGCTATGGGTACGACAGCTGATCCGCTCGCCGTCCTCGGTTCGCTCCCCGGTGTCGCCGAGTCGGTGGACTCCGTACGGAAGGCCGTGGACCAGGTCTACGGCCACCGGGTGATGCGCCGCCGCTCCGACGAGGTGTCCTCGGAGGCGGCGCTGCGCGGCGCCCGCGGTTCCGCGGCGCTCGCCGGTGCCGACTGGGCGCTGGAAGAGGTGCGCAGGCGCAGCGACTTCTCCTCCGACGACGAGTCGCGCGCGGTGGGTGCCGCGCTGCGGCTCACCGCCGAGTCCGGCCAGTTGCTCTCCGTCTGGCGGCAGTCGCCGCTGCAGGCGCTGGCAAGGCTGCACCTGGTGGCGGCCGGTGGCATCTCACCGGACGAGACGGTCGGCCGGCCGCGGCAGACCGGCGAGAAGGTCGAGGAGCCGCTCCTGGACGTCGCCGAGTTCCCGCTGCCCGAACCCGCGGAGGTCGTCGCGCGGCTCGACGGACTCGCCGACCTCCTGCTGTCCGGCAGCGAGGCGCCGGCGCTGGTCGTCGCGGCGGTCGTGCACGGCGAGCTGCTGTGCCTGCGGCCGTTCGGCTCGTACAACGGCATCGTGGCGCGGGCCGCGCAGCGCGTCGTCCTCGTCGGGAGCGGTCTGGACCCCAAGTCCATCTGCCCGGCCGAGGTCGGGCACGCCGAACTCGGGCGCGCGGAGTACCTGAAGGCGCTGCGGGGCTACGTCTCCGGCACGCCCGAGGGCATGGCGGCCTGGATCTCGCACTGCGGGAAGGCCGTGGGCCTGGGCGTACGGGAGAGCGTGGCGGTCTGCGAGGCCCTGCAGCGCGGCGCCGCGTAGGGAGCGCCGGGGCGCGGGCCACGAGGTCCACGCGCACGAGGTCACGCGCACAAGGTTGCGGCGGCACCGCGCGGGTGCCGCCGCTGGCATGACCGTCGGGTTACCAGGCGTGCACGATGTTTGCCCATCAGGTCGGGAGCTTTGCCCGTCACCTGGTGCGGCCGGCCCGGTCAGCGGGTCTGCGTCGCGTGGGTTCCCAGCTGTCATGCTCGGTCCGTGGGGCCTGATTCGACGGGGTTCCTCGCGGAAGTCCGTGGTCACGCGGGCCGTACAACCTTTCTACTGCACCTTCGGGAGAACTGGAACCCCTCGCCGCAGTTCTTTGCATACGGGGTCTGATCAGCAGGATCTCCCCGAAGGGCGCGCACAGGTGCGTATCAGGACAGTGCGGGCCTGCGTCGGCGGGCCGCGTACCAGACGAGTCCCGCCGTGGCGGCGGCCGCGCCGACCGCGGCCAGTGCGAGGACGGGCCCCGAGGGCATCGTCAGCGCGGGCACGCGCTGGTGCAGCCGGACCGGACGGCTGAAGGTGAGCACCGGCCATTCGCGTGACGCCGCCTCCCGGCGCAGCCCGCGGTCGGGGTTGACCGCGTACGGGTGGCCGACCGATTCGAGCATCGGGACGTCGGTCACCGAGTCGCTGTAGGCGAAGGAGCGCTTGAGGTCGTAGCCCTCGACGGCGGCGAGCTCGGTGATGGCCCGCGCCTTGGCCGGCCCGTAGACGTAGTGCTCGATCCGGCCGGTGTAGCAGCCGTCCTTGACCGCCATCCGGGTGGCGATGACGTGGTCGGCGCCGAGCATTTCGCCGATGGGCTCCACGACCTCGGCGCCCGAGGCGCTGACGATGACGACGTCGCGGCCGGCCAGGTGGTGCTCCTCGATGAGGGAGGCGGCCTCGTCGTAGATGATCGGGTCGATCAGGTCGTGGAGGGTCTCGGCCACGATCTCCCGCACCTGCTGCACATTCCAGCCACGGCACATGTCGGAGAGGTACTTTCGCATCCCCTCCATCTGGTCGTGGTCGGCGCCGCCGAGCAGATACACGAACTGGGCGTACGCGGTCCGCAGCACGGCGCGGCGGTTGATGAGGCCGCCTTGGTAGAACGGCCTGCTGAACGCCAAGGTGCTCGACTTGGCGATCACCGTCTTGTCGAGATCGAAGAACGCGGCGGTGCGCGCCGGCAGGTGGTTTTCCACGAGGATGAGCATAGGGACCCACCATTCGGCGTAAGCTCCTGCGCGTGGGTTTGCCTGAGAAGGCCTTCGGGTACACCATGGAAGTCACGGATCGTTCGCGACCGTGCTAACCCGGTCTGGCTCCTCCCCCCCCGAGTCGGACCGTGGGGACGACCCCCGCTCTCCCCCCCGGCGGGGGTCGTCGCATGTCCGGGGGCATATTCAGGCCATGAGTCCGGACGCGCCCGGCATGTGATCGGCCCCCTGCGGCTTCCGCGGGGGGCCGGTCTTTTTCTTCGCTTGGCTACGTTGAGTGACGGATCACATTCGTTGTGCTGCTCAGGGGGAAGCCACTCGCGCGGGTGGTGGAGTTATCCACAACGGCCTGGTTATCCACGGATTACCACCAAGATCATCAAGTTACGGCGACTCGCGAGACTCTGGCGGCAAATGCCGCGCCGGAGATGTGTGCGGTGCATGTGCCCGATACCGACGGGACGGGCCGGAGCGAGCGAGGGGGACGCCGAGGTGGCCGAATCATTCAACGGTGAAACAAAACGAGCGCGTGACGGGCGGGTGCCCGGGCGGGCATCCGCATGGCCGCGCGGAAAGGACGATCCGGGCGGCGGCCCGCTCATCGTCACCGAGGACGCGGCCCTGTTGGACGACCTGCTGCGCCTGTGCGCCGCGGCGGGTGCGGAACCGGAGGTCGCCTTCGGGGTCCCGCCAGCGCCGGGCAGCTGGGAGGGGGCGCCGCTGGTGCTGGTCGGCGCCGCGGACACCCGCCGCGTACCCGGCACGGCACGCCGCCGCCGGGGCGTGCTCCTGGTCGGACGGGATCTGGACGATCCGGACGTGTGGCGCCGCGCCGTGGAGGTCGGCGCCGAGCACGTCGCCTTCCTGCCCGACGCCGAGACCTGGCTGGTCGACCGGATCGCCGACGTGGCGGAGGGCGCCGTCGACCCGGCCCTGACGATCGGCGTCGTGGGCGGCCGCGGCGGCGCGGGGGCCAGCACCCTGGCCTGCGCGATGGCCGTCACGGCCGCCCGCTCCGGGCGCCGCACGCTGCTCGTCGACGCCGATCCGCTCGGCGGCGGGCTGGACGTACTGCTCGGGGCCGAACGGGTGGGCGGGCTGCGCTGGCCCGACCTCGCCGAGTCGCGGGGCCGGGTCAACAGCGGGGCGCTGGAGGAGTCGCTGCCCCGCACGCACGCCCTGAGCGTCCTCAGCTGGGACCGTGGCGACACCGTCGTCATCCCGCCGCAGGCCATGCGGTCGGTGATGGGCGCCGCCCGGCGGCGCGGCGGGGTGGTCGTCGTCGACCTGCCGCGCCGCATGGACGAGGCGGTGGCCGAGGCGCTCGCCCAGATCGACGTCGGGCTGCTGGTCGTCCCCGCCGAGCTGCGCGCGGTCGCGGCCGCCGGCCGGGTCGCGTCCCGGATGGCCATGGTGCTGCGGGACCTGCGTGTGGTCGCCCGCGGCCCCTTCGGCTCGGGGCTCACCGACGAGGCGCTCGCCGAACTGGTCGGGCTCCCGCTCGCCGGTGAGCTGCCGACGGAGCCCGGCCTGCCCGCCGCCCTGGACGGCGGCGAGGCACCGGGCGGCAGCGGCCGGGGCCCACTGGCCGGGTTCTGCTCGGCCTTCCTCGCGGCGGCGCTGCCCGGCGGGAGCGTGGCCGCATGAGCGCCGACGTCATGACGCCCGCCCTGCTCGACGCCGTGCGGCTGCGGCTGGCCGCCTCCGGTGACGAGCCCACCCCGGCCGGCGTGGCCGCCGCGCTGCGGGCACAGGGCCGGCTGCTGGGCGACACCGAAGTGCTCGACGTGGTGGCCGCCCTGCGCTCGGAGATGGTCGGCGCCGGGCCCCTGGAGGGGCTGCTCGCCGAACCGGACGTCACCGATGTGCTGGTGAACGGGCCGGACGAGGTATGGGCCGACCGGGGCGCCGGACTGGAGCGCACCGAAGTGCGGTTCGCGGACGCGGCGGCCGTGCGCAGGCTCGCCCAGCGGCTCGCCTCCGCGGCCGGACGGCGGCTGGACGACGCCCGGCCCTGGGTCGACGCCCGGCTGCCGGACGGCACCCGGCTGCACGCGGTGCTGCCACCGGTGGTGGTCGGCGCCCCGTGCCTGTCCCTGCGGGTCGTCCGCACCCGGGCCTTCGCCCTGGACGAACTGGTGGCCGCGGGCAGCATGGACGGCGGCACGGCCGCCCTCCTGCGGGCGGTGCTGGACGCCCGCCTGTCGTACCTGGTCTCCGGCGGCACGGGCTCCGGCAAGACCACGCTGCTGAGCTGCCTGCTCGGCCTCGTCCCGCCGGGCGAGCGCATCGTCCTCGCCGAGGACTCCGCCGAGCTGCGGCCGCGCCATCCGCACGTCGTCCGGCTGGAGACCCGGCCCGCCAACCAGGAGGGCGCCGGGCTGGTCACCTTGCGGGACCTCGTACGGCAGGCGCTGCGCATGCGGCCGGACCGGCTGGTGGTCGGCGAGGTGCGCGGGCCCGAGGTCCTGGATCTGCTGGGCGCCCTCAACACCGGCCACGAGGGCGGCTGCGGGACGGTCCACGCCAATGCCGCGGGTGATGTGCCCGCCCGGCTGGAGGCGCTGGGCGCCGTGGCGGGCTTGGACCGGGCCGCGCTGCACAGCCAGTTGGCGGCCGCCCTGTCGGTGGTGGTGCATCTGGTGCGGGACCGCTCGGGGCAGCGGCGGGTCGCCGAGATCCACGTCCTGGAGCGCGGGCCGGACGGGATCGTCGGCACGGTGCCGGCCCTGTGCGGTGGTGAACGCGGCCCGGGATGGGGCCGGTTGGCCGCACTCTGCGCAAGGGGGCGGTCATGAGCGCCGCGGTGCTCCTCGCCACCCTGTGCGCGGGCACCGCCGCCTGGGTGGCGTGTGCGGGGGGCGAAGTCCTGCGTAGGGCAAGGACGTTGCTCAGTGGCGCCTCTGGGGCCCGCGGGATGGCCGGCGGGCTCCTGGGGCCGGGCGGCCTCGAAACCCGCCTCAGCGGGCTGCTGGAGCCGTTCCGGGTGCGGTACGGCTGGCGCCTCGGCCGCGAAGTGCTGTTCCTGCCGGGCGGGTTGGTCGCGGGACTGGCCGCCGGGTCGGCGCTGCCGGTCCTGCTCGGGGCGGCCGCGGTGCCGTTCGCCGGGCGGTGGATGCGCGGGCGGGAGCGGCGCGCCACAGCGGAACGGCGGGCCCTGGCGGTGGGCGCGCTGTGCGCGGCGGTCGCCGGCGATCTGCGGGCAGGACTTGCACCGCCCGCCGCACTGGCCGGTGCGCTGGGCCGCGAGGGCTGGCCGGAGCACCCCGGACTGTCGGACGCGGCGCTGCCGTTGCTGGCGGCCGCCCGTTTCGGCGGTGACGTGCCCGCGGCGCTGCGGTCGGCCGCCCGGCTGGAGGGCGCCGAGGGGCTCTCCGGTGTCGCCGCCTGCTGGCAGGTGGCGGTGGACGGCGGCGCGGGGCTCGCCGACGGCCTGGACCGGATCGCGGCCGCCCTGCGTGCCGAACGCGACCAGCGGGAGGACCTGAGGGCCCAGCTGGCGGCACCCCGCTCCACCGTCGCGCTGCTGGCCCTGCTGCCCGTCTTCGGGCTGGTCCTGGGCGCCGGTCTGGGTGCCGATCCGGTGGGCATCCTGCTGCGCACACCCGCGGGGCTGGGCTGCCTGGCCGCCGGCGGGCTTCTGGAGTGGGCCGGGCTCGCCTGGGCCGCGCGCATCGTCCGGACCGCGGAGGGCGGGTCATGAGCGGCGACGCCGTCCACAGGCTGGGGATCGTCGTGGCCGTCGCTGCCACCGCCCTGTGCGTCGCGGGCGCCCTCGCCGCCACCCGGAGGGAGCGCGCCGCGCGGCGCAGGCTGCGGTTGCTCCTGGGCACGGCACCGCCGGCCCGGCGCGGCCGCGGATGGCCGGGCACGGCCTCCGCCCGGGAGTGGGCGGCGGTCGCCGGGGTCGTCCTGGGTGCGTTCGCCCTGGTCGGCGGAGTCCCCGGCGCGGTGGCCGGGCTCGGCGCCGCGTACGCGCTGCGCCGACGGCAGCGGCGGCCCCGGCCCGCCGGGCCCGCGGACCAGGCCCGGGCCGCGCGGCAGCTGCCACTGGCGGCGGATCTGATGGCCGCCTGTGTCGCGGCCGGAGCCGGGCCCCGCGAGGCGGCCGAGGCCGTCGGGCCGTCGCTGGGAGGGCCGCTCGGCGAGGCGCTCACCCGCGCCGCCGCCGAGCTCCGCCTGGGTGGCGACCCCGTGCAGTGCTGGGGCCGGCTGGACCGGCTCGGCTGCCGGGAGCTCGCCCGGTGCATGGAGCGCGCCACCACGACGGGAGTGCCGCCGGTCGAGGAGATCGCGCGGCTCGCCGCCGGCTGCCGCGCCGAGCACGCCCGTTTCGGGGCGGCGCGGGCCCGCCGCGCCGGAGTGCTGATCACCGCCCCGCTGGGGCTGTGCTTCCTGCCGGCCTTCCTCCTCGTGGGGGTCGCGCCGGTGGTGATGGGACTGGCGGGGGCGATCCTCGCCGGCACGACGATCTGAAGGGGGATCCCATGCGAGTCATGCGTTGTCTGAGGAAGCTGAGCCGCCGGTGCCGCACCGGCGAGGGCGGGATGACCACGGCCGAGTACGCCGTGGGCACGCTGGCGGCCTGCGGTTTCGCGGCCGTGCTCTACAAGGTGGTCACCTCGGGCGCGGTCAGCTCCGCGCTCAGCGGGCTCATCAAGCGGGCCCTCGATGTGGCGTTCTGAGCGCCGCCGTGACGCCGGCTATGTCACGGCGGAGGCGGCGGTGGTCATCCCGTCGCTGGTGTTCCTCACGGCGCTGCTGCTGTGGGGGCTGGCCGCGGCGGCCGCGCAGATCCGCTGCGTCGACGCCGCACGGGCCGGAGCCCGTGCGGCGGCTCGCGAGGAGCCGGACGGCGCGGTGCTGCGGGCGGCCCGCACGGCGGCTCCCGCCGGGGCCGCCGTCTCGGTCCGCCGGGGCGGAGACCTGGTCCGGGTCACGGTCGAGGCCCGCTCCCTGTCCCTCACCCTCCACGGTGAGGCGGTCGCCGCCGTGGAGGGAACGGGGGAGGGGCCGTGAGCCGCCGGCGAGCGAGCGACCGGGGCTCCGCGACGGTCTGGACGGCCCTCCTGGGAGCGCTGCTGGCGCTGGCCGCCTGCGCCGTGCTGGCCTTCGGCGCCGCCGTCGCGGCACGGCACCGCGCGGGGGCCGCCGCGGACCTCGCGGCGCTCGCCGCTGCGGACCACGCCCTGCGCGGAGGCGCGGAAGCCTGCGCCGTGGCCGGACGGGTGGCGGCCGCCCAGCACGCCCGGCTGGTCCGCTGTGCCGTCAGCGGTGAGATCGCCGACGTCACGGCCGCGGTCGGGCCCGCCCGGGTCCGCTCCCGGGCCGGGCCTCAGGACTCCGGATCCGGGGCGGGCGCCGGTACGGCGGGGACGGGCTCCGACGGGCCCTCCGTCGCGAGGAGCACGTCGAGCAGGCGTACCGCGGCCTGCTTGTCCAGCGGGTCGTTGCCGTTGCCGCACTTGGGCGACTGCACGCAGGAGGGGCAGCCGAACTCGCACTCGCAGGAGGCGATCGCCTCGCGGGTGGCGGTGAGCCAGCTGCGGGCGGTGCGGAAGGCCCGCTCCGCGAAGCCGGCGCCACCGGGATGGCCGTCGTACACGAAGACGGTCGGCAGTCCGGTGTCCTGGTGGAGCGGCACGGAGACCCCGCCGATGTCCCAGCGGTCGCAGGTGGCGAAGAGCGGGAGGAGGCCGATGGAGGCGTGCTCGGCGGCGTGGAGGGCGCCGGGCAGCTCCTCGGGGTGGATATCCGCCGCGTCGAGCTGATCGTCGGTGACCGTCCACCACACGGCACGGGTGCGCAGGGTGCGGGGCGGCAGGTCCAGCTTGGTCTCGCCCAGCACCTCGTTGGTGATCAGCCGTCGACGGAGGAAGGAGACGACCTGATGGGTGACCTCGACGGAGCCGAAGTGGAGGCGGGCCTCGCCCCACTCCTCCACCAGGTCCTCGTCGAGGACGGAGATCGCCGTGGTGTCGCGGGCCATCGTCGAGTACGGCGGGTCGGCCCGCTCCACCAGCGCGACGGAGTCCTCCAGGTCCAGGTGCCGGACGAGATAGGTGCGGCCCTGGTGCAGGTGGACCGCGCCCTCGTGGACGGTGGTGTGCGCGGCGCCCGCGTCGACGGTGCCGAGCAGGCGCCCGGTCCCCGCCTCGACGACCTGGACGGGCTTGCCGCCCTCGCCGCGGATGTCGGTGAGGTCGGCGGCCCGCTCCCGCCGCGTCCAGTACCAGCCGCCGGTGCGGCGCCGCAGCAGTCCGCGGCGCTCCAGCTGGGGCAGCAGCGCGGCGGTCTCGGGCCCGAAGAGCTCCAGGTCCTCCTCGCCCAGCGGCAGCTCTGCCGCGGCGGCGCACAGGTGCGGGGCGAGGACGTAGGGGTTGTCCGGGTCCAGCACGGTCGACTCGACCGGGCGGCGGAAGAGCGCGTCCGGGTGGTGCACGAGGTAGGTGTCCAGCGGGTCGTCGCGGGCGATCAGCACCGCCAGCGCCCCCTGACCCGAGCGTCCCGCACGACCTGCCTGCTGCCACAGGGAGGCCCTCGTGCCCGGGTACCCGGCCAGGAGCACGGCGTCGAGCCCGGAGACGTCCACACCCAGCTCCAGGGCCGTCGTGGAGGCCAGTCCGAGGAGCCGCCCGGTGTGCAGGTCCCGCTCGATGGCCCGGCGCTCCTGGGGCAGGTAACCGCCCCGGTAGGCGGCGACCCGGCGGGTCAGCCGGCGGTCGATCTCGGCGAGGCGTTCCTGGGCGATGACGGCGATCAGCTCGGCGGCCCGCCGGGAGCGCACGAAGGCGACCGTGCGGGTGCCGTCGAGCACCAGGTCCGTCAGCAGGTCGGCGGCCTCGGCGGTGGCCGTGCGGCGCACCGGGGCGCCGTGCTCCCCGCTGAGCTCGGTGAGCGGGGGCTCCCACAGGGCGAAGGCGACCTCGCCGCGCGGTGAGGCGTCCTCGGTGACCTCGGCGACGGGCACGCCCGTCAGCCGGGTGGCCGTGGCGCCGGGGTCGGCGGCGGTCGCGGAGGCGAGGAGGAAGACGGGATCCGCCCCGTAGCGGGCGCAGACACGCCGCAGCCTGCGTATGACCTGGGCGACGTGCGAGCCGAAGACGCCCCGGTAGGTGTGGCACTCGTCGATCACGACGTAGCGCAGCTGCCGGAGGAAGGAGGACCACCGGGAATGGCCCGGGAGGACACCCAGATGGAGCATGTCGGGGTTGGTGAGCACGTAGGTCGCGTACTGGCGGACCCACTCGCGCTCCTCGAACGGCGTGTCGCCGTCGTAGACCGCCGCGCGCACCGCCTTGCCCAGCGGGGCGGCGAGTTCGGCCACGGCACGCCGCTGGTCGGCCGCCAGGGCCTTGGTGGGCGCCAGGTAGAGCGCGGTGGCGCCCCGGCCGTTCGGCGCCTCGGAGCCCTCCACGAGGGCGCTGAGGACCGGCACGAGGTACGCCAGGGACTTGCCGGAGGCCGTCCCCGTGGCGACCACCGCGGAGGTGCCGGCGAGGGCGTGGGCGGCCACCTGTGCCTGGTGCTCCCACGGCCGCTCGATGCCGGACGCGCGGACCGCGTCGATCACCTCCGGGCGGATCTGATCAGGCCAATCGGCATGGCGACCCGCCCGTGGGGGCAAGTGCTCCGTATGGGTGATGCGCGCGGCCCTGCCCGCCCCCGTGGCAAGCCGCTCCAGGAGGGCGACGGGGGAGGTGCGGCCGTGCGCCGACTGCGGAAGATGATCCTGAGCCATCGGCACTCAGTGTGTCACTGGCATGACGGACAATCGCCGTAAGGCGTCGTGCATGCCCGCTGGTAAGTGATTGAATGCCATCGCGGCTGCCGATCCATGGGGGGCGACCGCTCGATGCAAGGTGCTGGAGGATCCGTGGACCTGTCCCTGTCGACTCGAACCGTCGGCGACCGTACGGTCGTCGAGGTCGGCGGCGAGATTGATGTGTACACCGCACCCAAGCTGCGCGAGCAGCTGGTGGAACTCGTGAACGACGGTAGCTACCACCTGGTCGTGGACATGGAAGGCGTGGACTTCCTGGACTCGACGGGGCTGGGCGTGCTGGTCGGCGGGCTCAAGCGGGTTCGCGCGCATGAAGGCTCGCTGCGCCTGGTGTGCAACCAGGAGCGCATTCTCAAGATTTTCCGTATCACCGGCCTGACCAAGGTGTTCCCCATCCACACCTCGGTCGACGAGGCCGTCGCGGCGACCGACTGACGTTCGGCGCCGGACCGAGGGGCTCCGGGCGACGCCGACGCCCGGGCCCCTGTGTTGCCCGCCCACAGGCACGAGGGGGAGGCCATGCCCACCGTAGAACTGCTCTTCAGTGCACTGCCGGAGCACGTCCGCACCGCACGACTGGTGGCGGCTGCGGTAGCCCGCAGGGCAGGGGTGGACGAGGCTGTCCTCGACGAGGTCCGGCTCGCCGTCGGTGAGGCGTGCAGCCGGGCCGTCGGGCTGTACCGCAGCAGTGGTGCGGACCGTCCGGTGCGGGTGGTGCTGACCGAGGAGGAGAAGAAGTTCTCCATCGAGGTCGGCGAGAAGTCCCCCGAGGCGGACGAACGCCCCGCCGACGCCGCCAGTGTGCCCTCGGCGCGTGGTGACAGCCCCGCCGAGCACTCCGAGCCGCTTCCCGACGGCTCGCCCTCCTCGTCCGACTCCTCCGAGGCGGAGGACGAGGGCCAGATGGGTCTGGCCGTCATCAGCGGCCTCGTCGACGACGTCGAGGTCTTCTCGGGAGAGTACGGCGATGTCATCCGGATGAGCTGGCCGCTGAACCCGGCCGCGCTCTCCTAGCCGCCCAGCCCCCCTTCACGCACTCCTGCCGAGCTGCCTGCGCGCTTCTGCCGCAGGTCGTCTCGGCGTGCGCGGATTCACCCGGTGGTTGATCCACTTACACGGTGACTGTTCACCTTTTCCGGTGATATCTGCGGGCGATCTCCTTTGCTATATCCCCGGCGGCGGCGAATTTCGTTTCCTGCGCCCTGTTTTGATCTAGTTCGGCTCCCTACAATCCGTCCATCTTTGCTCAGCTCACAAGCCTGAGCGTCGTGGCTGCTATGTCGCCGGAGCCGCGCGCCCACGTGCCAAACGTCAAGGAGGACGAATGGCGGGGCCACTTACCCCTCACCTGCAGGACATCGCCCAACCGCTTGCCGCATCACCCGTACTGACCGACGGCAACCGCAATCTCGTGCTCGTCATCGTGGTGGTGGCACTGGCCGCCCTGGTGCTCGCCGTGGTGCTGGTACGTCAAGTGCTCAGTGCCGACGAGGGCACCGACAGCATGAAGAAGATCGCGGCTGCCGTGCAGGAAGGTGCAAACGCCTACCTCGCACGGCAGTTCCGCACTCTGGGAGTCTTCGCGGTCGTCGCGTTCTTCCTGCTCATGCTGCTGCCCGCGGACACCACGTCGCAGCGCATCGGCCGAAGCGTGTTCTTCCTGGTGGGCGCCGGCTTCTCGGCGGTCACCGGCTACATCGGCATGTGGCTGGCGGTGCGCAGCAACGTCCGCGTGGCCGCAGCCGCACGAGCCGCGACCCCGGCGCCGGGTGAACCCCCGGCGGACCTGACGACCGTCTCGCACCGCGCGATGAAGATCGCCTTCCGCACCGGCGGCGTGGTCGGCATGTTCACCGTGGGCCTGGGGCTGCTGGGCGCCTCCGTCGTCGTGCTGGTCTACAAGGCCGACGCGCCCAAGGTGCTGGAGGGCTTCGGCTTCGGCGCCGCGCTGCTGGCCATGTTCATGCGTGTCGGCGGCGGCATCTTCACCAAGGCCGCGGACGTCGGTGCCGACCTGGTCGGCAAGGTCGAGAAGGGCATCCCGGAGGACGACCCGCGCAACGCCGCCACCATCGCGGACAACGTCGGCGACAACGTCGGCGACTGCGCCGGCATGGCGGCCGACCTGTTCGAGTCGTACGCCGTCACCCTGGTGGCCGCGCTCATCCTCGGCAAGGTCGCCTTCGGCGACTCCGGCCTGGCCTTCCCGCTGCTGATCCCTGCGATCGGCGTGCTCACCGCCATGGTCGGCATCTTCGCGGTGGCCCCCCGCCGCAAGGACCGCAGCGGCATGACCGCCATCAACCGCGGCTTCTTCATCTCCGCGGTGATCTCGCTGGCGATGGTGGCCGTCGCGGCGTTCGCGTACCTGCCCTCGACGTACGCGGAGCTGGCCAACGTGCCCGGCGACATCGCCTCACACGGCGGTGACCCGCGCATCCTCGCGCTGGTCGCGGTCGCCATCGGCATCGTGCTGGCGGCGCTCATCCAGCAGCTCACCGGGTACTTCACCGAGACCAGCCGGCGCCCGGTGCGGGACATCGGCAAGACGTCGCTGACCGGGCCCGCCACCGTCGTCCTGTCCGGCATCTCCGTCGGCCTGGAGTCCGCGGTGTACTCGGCCGTCCTCATCGGCCTCTCGGTGTACGGCGCCTTCCTGCTCGGCGGTGCCTCGATCTGGCTCGCCCTGTTCGCCGTGGCGCTGGCCGGCACCGGTCTGCTCACCACCGTCGGCGTGATCGTGGCCATGGACACCTTCGGCCCGGTCTCCGACAACGCCCAGGGCATCGCCGAGATGTCCGGCGACGTCCACGGCGAGGGCGCCCAGGTGCTCACCGACCTCGACGCGGTCGGCAACACCACCAAGGCGATCACCAAGGGCATCGCCATCGCGACCGCCGTGCTCGCGGCGACCGCGCTGTTCGGGTCCTTCAAGGAGGCCGTCGACACCGCGGTGCGGGAGGCGAACATCTCCGCCGCCGACCTCAGGTGGCTGGACCTGGACATCTCCCAGCCGAACAACCTGTTCGGCCTGCTGCTCGGCGCGGCCGTCGTCTTCCTCTTCTCCGGACTGGCCATCAACGCCGTCTCCCGGTCGGCGGGTGCGGTGGTCTTCGAGGTGCGCCGGCAGTTCCGCGAGCACCCCGGGATCATGGACTACACCGAGAAGCCCGAGTACGGGCGCGTCGTGGACATCTGCACCAAGGACGCGCTGCGCGAGCTGGCCACCCCCGGTCTGCTCGCCGTGCTCGCCCCCATCGCCGTCGGCTTCTCCCTCGGCATCGGAGCGCTGGGCTCCTACCTCGCCGGAGCCATCGGCGCGGGCACGCTCATGGCGGTCTTCCTCGCCAACTCCGGTGGTGCCTGGGACAACGCCAAGAAGCTCGTCGAGGACGGTCATTACGGCGGCAAGGGCAGCGAGGCCCACGCCGCGACCGTCATCGGCGACACCGTGGGCGACCCGTTCAAGGACACCGCGGGCCCGGCCATCAACCCGCTGCTGAAGGTCATGAACCTGGTGGCGCTGCTGGTCGCCCCTGCGGTGGTCCAGTTCTCCTACGGCGACGAGGCCAACCTCGGCGTGCGGATCGGCGTCGCCGCGGTGTCCCTGGTGGTCATCGTGGGTGCCGTCTACATCTCCAAGCGTCGCGGCATCGCGGTCGGGGACGACGAGGGCGCCGACGCCGGCCACGACGACACCGAGACCACGAAGCGATCAGCCGACCCGAACGCGACGGCCACGGTCTGACGTAGTGAGAGCTCATCTCGGTACGGCGGCGGGCGTCATCCTCCGGGGTGGCGCCCGCCGCCTGCGGGCACGTCAGATGCATCACCCTCTTCTTGGTTCATAAGGGGCAATAGTGGGCGCATCGAGTGGAAGCGATGTGGCCCGCGGACAGGAGCCGTGTAGGTTCCGGGGCCGTGAACACCAAACTCGCGGCTGCGCTGTCCGTCACGGCTGTGATCCTCGCGACGGGGTCGCTGTCGGGATGCGGCGACGGCGGTAACGAAAAGCTCGACGCCTGGGCGAAGACGGTCTGTGACCAGGCGTCCGCCCAGGTCAAGAAGATCAACGACGCGAACACCCACATCAGCAACACCCCGAGCAACGCCAAGCCGCAGGACGTCCGGAGTGCCGACTCCACGGCGTTCGGGCAGATCTCGGAGGCCTACAAGGCGCTCGCCGGGATCGTCGGCAAGGCCGGCGACCCGCCGGTCGACGACGGCACCAAGCTCAAGCAGGACGCGGTCAACGACCTCAACTCGCTGTCCACCGCCTACGCGAACCTGCGCAAGCAGGTCGACGCGCTGCCCGTCTCCGACCAGGCGAAGTTCGCCGACGGGCTGAAGGGCGTCTCCGACAACCTGGCCAAGGTCAGCAAGAGCGGCGAGCAGGCGCTCGACACGCTGCGCCAGGGCGAGGTGGGCCGGGCCATGGCGAAGCAGCCCGGCTGCCAGGACTCCGGCGCGAAGCCCTCGAAGTCCTGACCGTTCGAGGGCGGGTGGGGCCCGCCGGGCGCCCCGTCGCGGGTGACAATGGCAGCGTGAGTACGCAGCCGCCCCCGCAGCCCCTGCCCGCCCCCGACCGCGCCGACCGCCTCCGCGACGCGCTGCGCGCCGCGGCCTTCACGGCCGACGGCTGCCTCGACCTGCTCGGGGCGACCGCCTACGCCGCGCTCTCGCGGGCGGAGACCGTACCCGCCCTGCGCGCCACCCGCGGCGGCAGCCCGCTGGAGAGCCTGGTGCGGCTCTTCCTGCTGCAGCAGCCAGTCCCGTACGCCCGGCTGCGCGACGTGCTGCCCCTCGACGCGGCCCTCGAGGACGGCTGGCTCGTCCGGGACGGCGACGAGGTGCGCGCCACCGTGGACGTCCGCCCCTACGGGGGCGACGGCGGCGAGGACTGGTACATCGTCTCCGACCTCGGCTGCGCGGTGGGCGGCGCCAACGGCATCCGCACGACGCCCGGCGTGGACCGCGCGGACCTGGTGCTCGGCGTCGGCGGTGCGTCGACCACGCTCGCCGGGATCACCGTCCGCACGCCCGTGGCCCGGGCGCTGGACCTCGGCAGCGGCTCCGGCGTCCAGGCGCTGCACGCCTCCCGGCACGCCACCCGGGTCACCGCGACCGACCTCAACCCCCGCGCCCTGCACTTCACGCGGCTCACCCTCGCCCTGTCGGGCGCGCCCGAGCCGGACGTCCGGCAGGGCAGCCTCTTCGAGCCGGTCGGCGACGAGCGCTACGACCTGATCGTGTCCAACCCGCCGTTCGTCATCTCCCCGGGCAGCCGCTTCACCTACCGCGACGGCGGCATGGCCGGCGACGACCTGTGCCGGACCGTCGTCCGGCAGGCCGCCGACCACCTCACCGAGGGCGGGCACCTGCAACTGCTCGCCAACTGGGAGCACGCCGAGGGCGAGGACTGGCGCGACCGTGTCGGCGCCTGGGTACCCGCGGGCTGCGACGCGTGGATCGTGCAGCGCGAGGTGCAGGACGTCACGCAGTACGCGGAGCTGTGGCTGCGCGACGGCGGTGACCACCTGGCCGGGCCCGAGGCGTACGCCGCCCGCTACGACGCGTGGCTGGACGCCTTCGAGCAGCGCAAGACCAAGGCCGTGGGCTTCGGCTGGATCACCGTGCGCAGGAGCGGCTCCGACCGTCCCGTCGTCACCGCCGAGGAGTGGCCGCACCCGGTCGAGCAGCCGCTCGGGCCGCACATCGCGGCCTGGTTCGGCCGCCAGGACTTCCTGCGGGCCCACGACGACGCGGCGCTGCTCGACGAGCGCTTCAGGCTGGCGGACGAGGTGGTGCAGGAGCAGGTGGGCCTGCCAGGCGCCGAGGACCCGGAGCACGTCGTCCTGCGGGCGAACCGCGGCATGCGGCGCGCGACGAGGGTGGACACGGTCGGCGCGGGCTTCGCGGGCGTCTGCGACGGGACGCTGACGGCCGGTCGGATCCTGGACGCCATTGCCCAGTTGCTGGGCGAGGACCCGGTGGTGCTGCGGGACCGTACGCCGGAAGCGATCCGGCTGCTGGTGGAACAGGGCTTCATCGAGCCGGTGTGAGCGGGAACGCGGCGGCCCGCCTCCGCAGCGGAGAGCGGAGGCGGGCCGCCGGGGTGCGTCGCGGGGATCAGCCCTGCAGGACGCGGCCCTTGGAGTCCGTGCGGTCCTTGCTGGTGAAGAAGAGGATCGCGTCGATCAGGGCCCAGAAGCCGAGGCCACCGCAGGTCAGGAGCTGGGCGATGGCCATGCCGGTGTGGCCGGTGTAGAAGCGCCCGATGCCCAGACCGCCCAGGAAGAGCTGCAGAAGACCAGCGGTGATCTTCGACTTGTCGGACAGCGGACGGCCGGCCGCGTCGTAGCCGTGCGGGGCGTCAGTGGTGGGCGTGGCCATGAAGGTCGCTCCTTGCGCGAATGGGGACGAACAGGCAGGAGCGCACGCTTCTTCAGGATCCGGCCCCCCGCCTCGGATGGCCACATATTTACATCAGATGATTGACATCCGTCCCGATGATGAACAGCCGTCACGGAACTGTGATCACCGCGTTGTCAAACCGCGTTGCGTACGACGGCCCAGGCCACGGCGATCCCCAGGACCGCCATCTGCGCACGTCGTCCGAGCGTGGGGCGGTAGGAACGGCCGCGCAGCCCCTCCGTCACCCACCGCGCGTACAGATAAAGGGGAAAGGGGCTCGCCAGGAGCAGCAGCGCGTTGTCGTGGAAGGCGGCCGACAGGTCGCCGTGCATCAGGTCGTAGACCATGCGGGTCGCGCCGCAGGCGGGACAGAGCAGCCCCGTCAGGAAGTTGAAGGGGCATCGGGGCAGCCAGTGCCCCTCCTGGTGCGGGTCGGTGCCCCACAGGTAGGCGGCGCCCGCCGCGCCCGCGACGAGCGACGCCACGGGGGCCGTGGCCGGTCGTCCGGCCACGGCCCTGAGGCGGTTCCAGGTCACGGAGGTCATCATCCTCAGCTGCGCAGGATCCGGCCCTGGGAGTCGGTGCGGTCGTTGCTCGTCAGGAAGAGGATGCCGTCGATCAGCGCCCAGATGCCGAAGCCGCCGCAGGTGAGGAGCTGCGCGATGCCGATGCCGATGTCGCCCACGTAGAAGCGCCCGATGCCCAGGCCGCCCACCAGCAGCTGCAGCACGCCGGCCACGACCTTGGACTTGTCCGACAGCGGGCGGCCGTACATGTCGTAGCCGTACGGGGCGTTGGGGTCGCCGGTGTAGGCGCCCTGCGGGTATCCCTGCTGGGGGTAACCCTGCTGCGGGTAGCCGTAGCCGGGCTGCTGGCCGTAGCCGCCGGGGCCGGGCGGGGGCTGTTGCGGGTAGCCGTAACCGTCCGGCGCGGGCTGGCCGTACGGGTTGTTCGGATCGGACATCGCGGGACTCCCCCTGAGAGAACGTTCGGTGTATCCGGACATCTTGTCAGGCAAGTCAAGGCGGTCAGGGGCGAGGAGGGCGGCATGGGGGAAGGGGGGACGGCGAGCGGGGAGGGGCCACGGCCGGGCCCGGTGGAACCGGGCGGGAGCGAAAGGATCCGGCCACGCCGTTTCGGACGGAGTTCACCGTGGGTTCTTCCGGTCGTCGCCCCGGCGTGCCACTCTCCGTGGCTGCGGGGGCGTCGGTCGTGGGGCACGAGAGGGACCTGGGGGACATGTACATGGAAACCGTGCCAGGGATCTTCGCCGGGACGGTGTTCGCGGTATTCGGGGCAGCCCTCCTGGCCTGGACCGTCACCCGGTCGCTGCGGCACCTGCCGGTGGTCCAGGGAGGGGGCCCGGCGTCCGCCGCAGTGGCAGGTTTCTTCGGGGTTGTTTCGCTTCTTGTCGGGGTCTGGCTGTTCCTGATCCTCTGAGCTGGGCAAATCGGACATGGACGGCAGTCCGTGCGGCAGACAGGACGGTTGTCGGGTTACCGTTCGAGTGGCGTTGCGGACTTTTCCCGTTTGACACGGGACCGGGATGTACGGTCACACTCCGCAGCGAGACCACCTTCGACCCGGAGAGAAGAGCGAAGTTGTCCCCGACCCGCGAGACCGCACAGGGCAGCGGCCGCCGACTCGTGATCGTCGAGTCGCCTGCCAAGGCGAAGACGATCAAGGGCTACCTCGGCCCCGGCTATGTCGTCGAGGCCAGCGTCGGGCACATCCGCGACCTCCCGAACGGGGCCGCCGAAGTGCCGGCGGAGTACAAGGGCCAGCCGTGGGCGCGGCTCGGCGTCAACGTCGACAGCGAGTTCCAGCCGATCTACGTCGTCAACGCGGACAAGAAGGCCCAGGTCAAGAAGCTGAAGGACCTGCTCAAGGAGTCCGACGAGCTCCTGCTCGCCACCGATGAGGACCGCGAGGGCGAGGCCATCGCCTGGCACCTGCAGGAGGTCCTCAAGCCCAAGGTCCCGGTCCGCCGGATGGTCTTCCACGAGATCACCAAGGACGCCATCCAGGAAGCCGTCCGCAACCCGCGCGAGCTGAACCAGCCCCTCGTCGACGCCCAGGAGACCCGCCGCATCCTCGACCGCCTCTACGGCTACGAGGTCTCGCCGGTCCTGTGGAAGAAGGTCATGCCGCGCCTGTCGGCCGGCCGTGTCCAGTCCGTCGCCACCCGGCTCGTCGTCCAGCGCGAGCGTGAGCGCATCGCCTTCCGCTCCGCCGAGTACTGGGACCTGTCCGGGACCTTCGCCACCGGCCGGGCCGGTGACGCCACCGACCCGGGCACCTTCGGCGCCAAGCTCAGCGCCGTCGACGGCAAGCGGGTCGCGCAGGGTCGTGACTTCGGCGCGAACGGGCAGCTCAGGGACGGTGCCAACGTCCTCCACCTGGACGAGGCCGCCGCCCGCGCGCTCGCCGCCGCCCTGGAGGGCGCCGCCTTCTCGGTCCGTTCGGTCGAGTCCAAGCCGTACCGCCGCTCGCCGTACGCGCCCTTCCGCACCACGACCCTGCAGCAGGAGGCCAGCCGCAAGCTCGGCTTCGGCGCCAAGGCCACCATGCAGGTCGCCCAGAAGCTGTACGAGAACGGCTTCATCACCTACATGCGTACGGACTCCACCACGCTGTCGGAGACCGCGATCACCGCCGCCCGGGCCCAGGTCACCCAGCTCTACGGCGCCGACTACCTGCCGGACAAGCCCCGCGTCTACGCGGGCAAGGTCAAGAACGCCCAGGAGGCGCACGAGGCGATCCGCCCCTCGGGTGATCGTTTCCGCACCCCGGCCGAGACCGGCCTGACCGGCGACCAGTACCGCCTGTACGAGCTGATCTGGATGCGCACCGTCGCCTCCCAGATGAAGGACGCGGTCGGCCAGTCCGTCACCGTCAAGGTCGGCGGTCGCGCCGCCGACGGCCGGGACGCCGAGTTCTCCGCCTCCGGCAAGATCATCACCTTCCACGGCTTCATGAAGGCCTACGTCGAGGGCGCCGACGACCCCAACGCCGAGCTCGACAGCAGCGAGCGCCGGCTGCCTGCCGTCACCGAGGGCGACGCCCTCACCGCGCGGGACGTCACCGCCGACGGCCACGCCACCAAGCCGCCCGCCCGCTACACCGAGGCCTCGCTGGTCAAGGAGCTGGAAGAGCGCGAGATCGGACGTCCGTCGACGTACGCCTCGATCATCGGCACCATCCTCGACCGCGGCTACGTCTTCAAGAAGGGCACGGCCCTGGTGCCGTCCTTCCTCTCCTTCGCCGTCGTCGGCCTGCTGGAGAAGCACTTCGGCCGGCTCGTCGACTACGACTTCACCGCGCGGATGGAGGACGACCTCGACCGCATCGCCCGCGGCGAGGCACAGGCGGTGCCGTGGCTGCGCCGCTTCTACTTCGGCGAGGGCGACACCCCCGTCGGCGGTGCCGCGGACGCGGGCAACGGCGACGGCGACCACCTCGGCGGCCTGAAGGAACTCGTCGAGGACCTCGGCGCCATCGACGCCCGCGAGGTCTCCTCGTTCCCCGTCGGCAACGGCATCGTGCTGCGCGTCGGCCGCTACGGCCCGTACGTGGAGAAGGCCGCCGAGACCGAGGGCGAGACCGGGCAGCGTGCCGACGTACCCGACGACATGCCGCCGGACGAGCTGACCGTCGAGCTCGCCGAGGAGCTGCTGGCCAAGCCCAGCGGCGACTTCGAGCTGGGCGCCGACCCGGAGACCGGCCGCCAGATCGTGGCCAAGGACGGCCGCTACGGGCCGTACGTCACCGAGATCCTGCCCGAGGGCACCCCGAAGACCGGCAAGAACGCGGTCAAACCGCGCACCGCCTCCCTCTTCAAGACGATGTCCCTCGACACGGTGACGCTGGAGGACGCGCTCAAGCTGATGTCGCTGCCGCGCGTCGTCGGCGCCGACGCCGAGGGCGTCGAGATCACCGCGCAGAACGGCCGCTACGGCCCGTACCTGAAGAAGGGCACCGACTCGCGCTCCCTGGAGACCGAGGACCAGCTCTTCACGATCACCCTCGACCAGGCCCTGGCGATCTACGCCCAGCCGAAGGTGCGCGGCCGCGCGGCGGCCAAGCCCCCGCTGAAGGAACTGGGCACCGACCCGGTCAGCGAGCGCCCCGTCGTCGTCAAGGACGGCCGCTTCGGCCCGTACGTCACCGACGGCGAGACCAACGCCACACTGCGCCGTGACGACGACGTCGAGACGATCACGCCCGAGCGCGGCTACGAGCTGCTCGCCGAGAAGCGGGCCAAGGCCCCCGCCAAGAAGACGGTGAAGAAGACGGCGGCCAAGAAGGCCCCGGCGAAGAAGGCGACCGCGACAAAGACGGCGGCGAAGAAGACGGCCGCCAAGACCACCGCGGCGAAGAAGACCGCGGCGGCCAAGACGACCGCCAAGAAGACCGCCGCCAAGGCCACGACCACGGCGAAGAAGGCCGCCTCCGCGGCCGCCGAGCCCGCCGAGTAGTCCCCGCGGGGGCCGCACGGCGGGTGCGGTCCCGGCAGGCGCCCTCCGGGACGGCACCGTGTCCCGATAGGCTGGCGGAATGACGCGATCCGAGCAGCCAACGGACACGTTCGCCGACGAGCTCGAGGCCGACTCGCGGCAACGCGCCGTGGGTGCCCTGCTGAAGATCCCTCCCCTGCGCAAGCTGTGGGGCGCTCAGCTGACCGGCACCGTCGGCGACCGGCTCGCCCTGCTGGTCCTGGTCGTCCTGACGGCGCAGGCCGCCGTCGGCGCCCAGGCCTTCGGCGGCGGATACCGCGGCGCGGCCTTCGCGGTCGCGGCCGTCTTCGGGGCGCGGGTCCTCGCCGCCCTGCTCTTCGGCGCCGTACTGCTCGGCCCGCTGGGCTCCCTCACCGGGCCCGGCGGCGTGCTGGACCGCCGGTGGACGATGATCGGCTCCGACGTCGTACGCCTCGCCCTGCTGATCGTCGCCCCGCTGTGGATCGACTGGGTGCCGGCCGACGCCGTCGCCTGGCTGCTGGTCACCGTCTTCGTCACCGGGGTGGCCGAGCGGCTGTGGACCGTCGCCAAGGACGGCGCCGCCCCCGGGCTGCTGCCCGCGTCCGCGCCCGGCGCAGGAACGGTACGTCCGCTGCCCGACCGCCTCGACGCGCTGCGCCGCCTCGACCAGCGCACCGGCTTCGTCGCCTTCCCGATCGCCGCCGCGGGCCTCGTCGTCGTCACGCTCGTCGGCAACCTGATCGGCCTCGGCGTCGACTGGTTCGGCCTGCACCAGGCCGCGCTCGCCTCCTACGTCGCCGCCGGGCTGTTCGCCGCCTCCGGCGCCGTCCTGTACCTGCTGGAGCTGCCGGGCGACCAGGCGACCCCGCTCCGCTCCCCGCTGCAGGGCCTGCGCAGCAACGACCGCGGGCGCACCGGCGCCGTACCGCTGCTCGTGCTCGGCACCACCAGCGTCGCCGGTGCCATCGCCGCCGCCGTGGCGCTGGCCGTGCTGCACGCCGCCGACCTCGGCGGGGGCCCGGTCGGCTACGGGCTCCTGGTGCTGGCGCTCACCGCGGGCCCCGTACTCGGCATCCGGATCGCCCCGCACACCTTCCCGGGACTGTCCAGGCGCCGCCTGCTCGCCATCGCCATCGCCGTCACCGGTCTGGCCCTGCTGCTGACCGGCATCGTGCCAGACCCGACGACGGTGCTGCTGCTGGCGCTGCTCGCCGGCACCGCGGCCGGGATCACCGCCAACACCGGGCACGTCCTCATCGACCAGGAGACCGAGGAGTCCCGCCGGGCCCGCGCCACCGACCACCTGCACGCGGTCGCGCGCCTGCTCATGGCGGTCGGCGCCGTCGGCGCCCCCCTGCTGGCCGGGGGCATCGGCCCGCACCGCGTCGTCAACGGGCACTTCACCTTCGACCACGGCGGCGCCGCCTACGCCCTCATGCTGATCGGCGCCCTGCTGCTGCCCGTCGCCGCGCTCGTCCTCGGCAAGACCGACGACCGCCAGGGCGTCCCCCTGCGCCGCGACCTGCGCGAGGCGCTGCGCGGCGGCGACCCCGAGCAGGCGCCCGCCCCCACCGGCTTCTTCATCGCCGTCGAGGGCGGCGACGGGGCCGGCAAGTCCACCCAGGTCGAAGCCCTCGCCGAGTGGATCCGCGGCAAGGGCCACGAGGTCGTCGTCACCCGCGAGCCGGGCGCCACGGCGGTCGGCAAGCGGCTCCGCTCGATCCTGCTCGACGTCTCCAGCGGCGGGCTCTCCCACCGCGCCGAAGCCCTGCTGTACGCCGCCGACCGCGCCGAGCACGTCGACACCGTCGTACGCCCCGCGCTGGAGCGCGGCGCGGTCGTCATCTCCGACCGCTACATCGACTCCTCCGTCGCCTACCAGGGCGCCGGGCGCGACCTCGCGCCGACCGAGATCGCCCGCATCTCGCGCTGGGCGACGGACGGTCTCGTCCCGCACCTGACCGTCCTGCTCGACGTCACGCCCGAGGCGGCCCGCGAACGCTTCACCGAGGCGCCCGACCGGCTCGAGTCCGAGCCCGCGGAGTTCCACGACCGCGTGCGCTCCGGCTTCCTCACGCTCGCCGCGGCCGACCCCGCGCGCTACCTGGTCGTCGACGCGGCCCAGGAGCCGGAGGCCGTCACGACGGTGATACGGCACCGTCTCGACGAGATCCTCCCCCTGTCGGAGAAGGAGGTCGAGGCCCGCGAGGAGGCCCGCCGCCAGGCCGAGGAGGACGCCCGCAGGCGCGTCGAGGAGGAGGCCGCCCGCAAGGCCGAGGAGGAGCGGCTCGAACGCGAGCGCCAGGCCCAGCTGGAGAAGCTGCGCGCGGAGGAGGAGGAACGCCGCCGCCGCGCGGAGGAGGCCGCCCGCCTCGAGGCCGAGGAGGCCGCCGCGGAGGAGGCCCGCCGCCAGGCCGAGGAGGCCCGCAGGCAGGCGGAGGAGGAGCGCGCCCGCCGCGAGGCCGAGGAGCGCGTCCGCCGCGAGGAGCAGGAACGCCTGCGCCGCCAGGCCGAGGAGGAGGCCCGTCTCCGCGCCGAGGCCGAGGAACGCCGCCTGGAGCGCCAGCGCAAGGCCGAGGAGGCCCTGATGCGGGCCGAGCAGGCCCGCGTCGAGGCGGAGGACACGACGAAGACCGTGGAGACCCCGCGGCCGCCGGCCCCCTCGGCCGGGGCGGCCGGGGACGCGGAGACCGCCGTGCTGCGCGCGGTGCCGGTCGATGACGCGACGGCGGTCCTGCCGCCGGTCAAGCCGGCCTTCCCGGACTTCACGAAGACCGCCGAGACGCCGCGGCCGCCGCGGCCCGCCGCGCCCACCGAGCCCACCGACGCGGAGGAGACGGCCGTTCTGCCCCCGGTCACTCCCGGCGCTGCGGACGACACGGCCGTCCTGCCGCCCGTCCCCTCCGCGGACCGTGTGCCGCCCGGCATCTTCCGGCCCGAGGAGGCGGCTGCGGCGCCGCGTGACCCGGAGAACGAGCGCACGCGCGAGATGCCGTCCGTCCCCGCGGAGGGGCGCCGCCCCCGCCCCCGCCCTTCATGGGCCGAGGAGACCCCCCTCGACGACCTCCCCTCCCTCGCGGACGAGCTCCTCGGCCCGCGCGACGAGGACGACGACCGGAACTAAGCCCTCCGGGGGGCACCGTTCCGCATGCGGTGCCCCTTGCGGCCGGGTGTGCGGGTGCGGCGCCGTTGTGGTTGCGGTTGTGGTTTCTCCCCCGCCCTCCCGCCCTCCCCCCAGCCTTCGGCCGGGGGGACCCCCATGGGGGCATCCCGCCACACCCCCTCCTGCCGGCTTGGGCGGCTAACGGCCGGACGGGGTTCAGAGAGCGGTCCGGGGTTGCCGCAGGTGCCTTAGACGCCCCCCACCGGCCGTCATGCGCCCCGACACACGGGAGGGGGTGTGGCGGGGTGCGCCCGGAAGCGACGAGCGGCGGACCCGGTGCCGAATACTGCAGGGCCAAACCGCGAGCGCTGTGGGGGTCCCCCCGGCCGAAGGCTGGGGGAGTGCGCCGGCGCGGCCCCGACTCCGGCACATGGTGCGCAGGCCCGCACTGACCGCGCCGGGCAATCGGGAGGGCGGGCGGGGGGATGCCCGCCGCAGGCGCCACGCACCGACACACGAACGACGGGCCGTACCGCGAACCCCGGTCCGCGAAGCGCAACGCACCCGCATGGGGAAACGGCTTCGCCTCGCAGAGCCCGCACCGTAAGAATGGCCCCGTGCGGTACCTGATCCTCGGCGCCACGGAGGCGCGCAGCCCCACCGGCGCGCCCGTGCCGCTGGGCAGCGGCAAGCGGCTGCGGGCCCTGCTCGCCGCACTCGCGCTGCACGCCCCGCACGCGGTGTCCACGGACGCCCTGATCGCCGAGGTGTGGGGCGGCGAGGGCGACGAGCCGCCCCAGGACGCTCCCGGCGCACTGCAGGCGCTCGTGTCGAGGCTGCGCCGCGCCCTCGGGTCCCAGGACAACACGATCGCCTCGGGCCCCGCCGGCTACCGCCTGGTCACGGCCACCCCGGACGACGTCGACCTCCACCTCTTCGAGCGCCTGGCACACGAAGGCAGTGCCGCCCTCGACGCCGGTGACCCCGACGCCGCCGCGGAGACCCTGGAGGCCGCGCTCGCGCTGTGGCGCGGCCCCGCCCTGGCGGACCTGCCCGACCGGGGTTCCGCCGCCGCCCGGGCGGAGGACCTGCGGCTGACCGCGACGTACCGCCGCATCGAGGCGTGCCTGGTGCTCGGCCGCGCCGGTGAACTGCTGCCGCAGCTGCGCGGGCTGGTCGCCGAGCACCCGCTGCACGAGCCGTTCCGGGCGCAGTTGATACGGGCGCTGCGCGCGACGGGCCGCTCCGCCGACGCCCTGGCCGCGTACGAGGACACCCGCCTGGCCCTCGCCGACCGCCTCGGCACCGACCCGGGCGCCGAACTCAAGACCCTGCACGCCCAGTTGCTGTCGGCCGAACCGCAAGCGCCGGCCCCGACGGCCACTGCCGCCCCCGCCCCCGCCGCCCCGCCCCGCACCGGAAACCTGCGGGCCCGCCTCACCAGCTTCGTCGGCCGCGAGGCCGAACTGGGCGTGCTGCGTGCGAGCCTGACCGACGGCAGGCACCGCCTGGTGACGCTGACCGGCCCCGGGGGCTCGGGCAAGACGCGGTTGTCGCAGGAGGCCGCGGCCGCGGTGGCCGGGGCCTCCGCGTACCCGGACGGGGTGTGGCTGGCGGAGTTCGCCCCGCTGGACCGCCCCGCCGCCGTGCCGGACGCGGTGCTGAGCGCGATCGGACGCCGTGACACGGCCGTGCTGGCCGCCGCCCGAGAGGTGCGCAGCGCGGGCCAGGAGGCCGACCCGGCCGCCCGGCTCCTGGAGCACTGCGCGCAGCGCCGCATGCTGCTGGTGCTCGACAACTGCGAGCACGTCATCGACGCCGCGGCCGCCCTCACCGACCAGTTGCTCGCCGCCTGCCCCGGTGTGACCGTGCTCGCCACGAGCCGCGAGCCGCTGGGCCTACAGGGCGAGACGGTGCGCCCGGTCGAGCCGCTGCCGTTGCCGACCGCGCACCGGTTGTTCGTGGAGCGCGCGGCGGCCGTGCGTCCCGGGTTCGACGCGGACCTCGACCACACGGCGGCGGTGGACGAGATCTGCCGCCGCCTGGACGGGCTGCCCCTGGCCATCGAGCTGGCCGCCGCGCGGCTGCGGGTGCTCACCCCGCGGCAGATCGCGGCCCGCCTCGACGACCGTTTCCGGCTGCTGACCGGCGGCAGCCGCACCGCGCTGCCCCGCCAGCAGACGCTGCGCGCGGTCGTCGACTGGAGCTGGGACCTGCTCGGCGAGGCGGAACGCACGACGCTGCGCCGGCTGAGCGTCTTCGCCGGCGGCTGCACGCTGCAGGCGGCGGAGGCCGTGTGCGGGGAGGAGGCGCTGGAGCTGGTCGGCCAGCTCGTGGACAAGTCCCTGGTCGTCGTCGACCACGGCGCGGAGGAGGTGCGCTACCGGCTGCTGGAGACGATCCACGAGTACGCCGCCGAGCGCGCCGCCGGTGATCCCGCCGACCTGGCGGAGGCGGCCCGCCGCCACACCGCGTACTTCGCGGACTTCGCCCGCACCGCGGACTCCGGCCTGCGCGGCCCCGATCAGTTGGTCTGGGCGGCCCGTGTGGAGGCGGACCTGGACAACGTACGGGCCGTGCTGCGCCGGACGATCGACGCGGGGGACGAGGCCGAGGGGATCGAACTGGCCCTGGCCATGGGCTGGTTCTGGTGGCTGCGCAACTTCCGCGACGAGGCGCGGGAGTGGCTCGTCCGGCTCATCGGGCTTGCCGAACTCCCCGACGATCCCGGCGCCCCGGGCTTCTGGTCGCGCATGAACCTGCGGCTGCTCCACCTCTTCGTGGTCAGCGACACCATCCCGCGCGAGGAGATGCAGAGCCGGGAGATGCTGGCGCTGGCCTCGCGGATCGTCGAGGTGTACAGCGTGCCGGGCCCGCACTCGGCGCGCTTCCCCGGCATGCTGTGGCCGTTCTGCGACTACGTCGTGGGCCGCCACGAGGCGATCCGGGGGCACGCGGACACGATGGTGGCCACCTGCCGCGCGTACGGCGGCGCGTGGGAACTGGCGGCGGCGCTGATGTTCCGTACGCACATCACGATCGACCTCCCCGGCGGGCTCCCCCGGGCCGACGCGGACTGGCCGGAGCTGCTGGAACTCAGCGAGCGGCTCGGGGACCGCTGGATGCGCGCCCAGGTCTGCGAGGCCGGTGCCGAGATGGCGCTGGCGTACGGCGACTACGCGGCGGCGCGGGCGGACCTGGAGGAGGCCCTGCGGCTCGGCGGTGAACTGGGCGCGCACGTCGAGGGCATCTTCGTCCGTTCCCGCATGGGTGAGGTGGCCCACCGCGAGGGCGACGACGCCCGCGCCGAGGAGCTGCTGCGCCAGGCGGCCGAGGAGGCCGAGCAGTACGGGGTGTGGGACGCCCGCGCCTACATCCGAGCGCTGCTGGCGACGATCGTGCTGCGCCGGGGCGAGCTCCGGGAGGCCCGGGAGCTGGTCGACCTCGCGCACAGCGAGGGCCGTCTGGGCACGCCCCCACCGGACTTCGAGCTGCTCGTGGCGAGCCTTTCGGCCCGGGTGGCCGCCGCCGAGGGCGACACGGCGGGTGCCCTGGCCGGGCTCGCGGAGGCACTGCGCGCGGGACTCGACGGCTTCTGCGCCGAACCGCGTCTGGCGGCGGTGGCCGAGTACGCCGCCGAGGTGCTGGTGGCCGTCGGCGATCCCGTACGGGCCGCCCGGCTGCACGGTGCGGCCGACGGCCTGCGCGCGGACCTGCCGCGCCCGGTCCCGGAGGAGGAGGGGGTGCGCGCGGTGGAGGCGGCGGCCCGTGCGGCCCTGGGGGACGAGCCGTACGAGCGGGCCCGCACCGCAGGCCACGGGCTGGGCGGCGAGGGCGCCTACGCGCTGCTGGCCGAGGTGATCGCTTAGGGGAATGGCCGGGGACGGGCTCTTCGTTGCAGGCTTGAGGATTCAACTGACGGTTTTGGTGACGGAGAGAGCATGAAGGTCGAGATCTACAGCGACATCGCCTGTCCCTGGTGCTACGTCGGCAAGCGCCGCTTCGAGCGGGCGCTGGCCGCCTTCCCGCAGGCCGACCAGGTCGAGGTGGTCTACCGCCCCTTCCAGCTCGCCCCCGACAAGTCCGACACCCCCGAGCCCCACCGTGCCTACCTCGACGAGCGCTACGGCCCGCAGTCCGCGGCGATGGACGCCCGAGTGGCGGAGCTCGGCCGCGCCGAGGGCCTCGCCTTCGACTTCGACCGCGCCATCGAGAACAACACGCTGCTCGCCCACCGCCTGCTCTGGCACGCCCTGGACGCGTACGGCGCCAAGGAGCAGGCCGCGCTCAAGGACCGGCTGCTCGTGGCGCACTTCGCCGAGGGCGCCGACGTCGGCGACCGCGGCACCCTGGCCGCGCTCGCCGCCGAGGCCGGGCTGGACCGCGACCGCGCGGCCGCCTTCCTCGCCTCCGACGAGGGCCTCGCGGAGGTGCTGGCCGAGATCGACGACGCCCGCAGCATCGGTGTGAACGCCGTCCCGACCTTCGTCTTCGAGGGCAAGTGGGCCGTCCAGGGCGGCCAGGAGACCTCGACCTTCCTGCGCGTGCTGGAGCAGGTCGCCCAGGAGACCGGCACGGTACCCGCCGCCCCCGCGGCGGACGCCTGCGCCGACGGAGCGTGCGAGGTCCCCGCCGGCTGAACCGGCGGGGAGCGGCGGCACAACTCAGTCGCAGGTGATCCGCGACACCGCCCAGTCCGCGACGTTCACCAGGTGGAACCTGCGCGTCGGCTCGACCGTCAGCCGGATGCGGGCGTTGCCGGCGATCGGCACGTGCACCGGCACCCCCGGGTCACCACCGCGCAGCACCTCGGAGCGCCACAACCGCCCGTGGTCGCCGTGGACCGAGAAACGCGCCGCGCCGAAGCCCAGTGCGACGTCGTCGATGCCGACGACGGCGTCGAAGGCGGTGCAGGAGCGGTTGAGGTCGATGGTGACGGTGGACGGCGCACCGACCGTGACGCCGTCGGGGTAGCGCGTGCCGTCGATGCCGAGGCCCCAGCGCTGCCAGACCCAGTCGCCGAGCCGGATCGTGGGCCGGTCCGACCGGCCGAGGACGCCGTGCCCGAGCGCGCTCAGCCGGTAGACCACCGGCTCGGGCGCCTGGGTCGGCGTCGGCGTCGGTGTGGGCGTGGGCGTCGGCCCGGGGGTACGGCTGGGGTACGGCGCCGGGGGCTCGCTGGGTGTGGGCGCCGGCTCCTCGACGGGGCGCGCCGAAGGCGTCGGGGTCGGGGTGACGGCCCGTACGGGAGCCTGGACGGGCGGCGTCGGGCTCGGCGCCGGGGAGCGCCGCGACGGCGAGGGGGTCGGTGTGGGGGCCGGCGCCGGTACGACCGGCGCGGCCGAGGGCTTGCTCTCCACCTGCGGCGAGGGTGTGCTGTCGTTCCCGGTCAGGGCGATCGCCACCACGGCACCGGCCGCCGCGAGCGCCAGCCCAGCGGCAACGGTGATCTTCACCGGTGCGGCGGCCCCTTCGGCGGCCGCCGCACCACCGGCACCCGCCACCGCACCACCGCCCGAAGCGCCGCCCGACGCTGCGGCGGCCGCGGCACCCGCGCCGGCACCGGCCGCCGCACCGCCCGCGGCGATGCCCGCCGCCTTCGCCGCGTACGCCGCGCCGAACCAGCCGACGACCGCGACCGGCAGCAGCCCCTTGAGCGCCGCGTTCACGTCCGCCAGCTCCGCCGCCGCGAGGCGGCACTTGGCGCATTCCTCCAGGTGCTTGCGCAGCTCCCGGTCGGCCCGCATCCGCAGACCGCCGCGGGCGTGCGCGCCGAGCCGGTCCGCGTAGCGCGCGCAGGCCCCCTCGGCGGTCAACGAGGACGAGACGTGCGCCTGCAGGTAGGCCTGGCGCAGTCCCTCGCGGGCGCGGTGTGCGAGGACGGCCGTCGCGTTGGCCGTCAGGCCGAGCAACGGAGCGACCTTGCTGGGTGACTCCTCCTCGACCGCGGTGTGCCACAGCACCGCCTGCCAGCGCTCGGGGAGCGTACGGAAGGCCTGGATGGCCAGCGAGCGTTCGGCCTCGTGCATCGCGCGCACGTCCGCGCCCAGCTCCTGGGCGCCCTCGCCCGCCGCGGCACCGGCCGACGTGACCGCGAACACCGCGAAGTCGTCGACCAGTTGCTCCCGTTTGGCGGTGCTGCCCCACGACGCGGCCACCCGCCGCACCGTGGTGAGCAGGTAGGCCCGCACGGCGGCGTCCGGGCCGCTGCCGCCGCGGATCGCCTGCAGCGTGCGGGCGAAGACCTCGCCGGTCAGGTCCTCCGCGGTGTGCCGGTCACGGCAGCAGCCCCGTGCGTAGCGCCGCACGGCCGCCACGTGCCGCCGGTACAGCTCCTCGTACGCGCTGTCGTCGCCGCCGCGCACACGGGCGACCAGGTCGGCGTCGGACAGCTGCGCCCCGGGGGTGTCCGGGGCCTCGGGGAGGCGTTCCGCGAGCGGATCCCGCTGCCCGGGTACACGGCCGGACGGCGGGTCCGCACCGGAGTCCGCCCCCGCCTCCGCGGGTGGACCGGACTCCCCGTTTCCTTCATCCACGGGCGTAAGAGTGGCACACCCGTACCGTCCGACGAGCTGTCAAGCACCAGAACCACCCGTCCGGGGAGTTTCACCCCCCGGACGCGGGTCATCACCTGAACGGGTCAGCCTCACGCTCCCGGACGGGAGCGCAGCCCCTCCAGCAGGATGTCCAGCAACCGGCCCGAGGCGGCCGCCTGTTGGGCGGGGTCCGGCAAGGACGGCGCCGAGGTGGCGATGACCAGCAGCACGTCGGCCACCGACACGTCCGCGCGCAGTTCACCGGCCGCCCGCGCCCGCTCCACCAGCTGTCCGACGACGTCCAGCAGCGTGGCCACACCGGCGCCCGAGGCGACGTCCTCCCCCGCCCCGCGCTGCTGCGGTACGCGCGCCCCGTCCGAGGTACCGGCCGGCTGCACGTGCAGCACCTGCGGCGGCAGCAGCCGCCCGGCGCCGGAGGCCACCGACGTCCGCAGGAAGCGGGACAGCGCCGACCAGGCCTCCTCCTCCTGGCCCAGGGCCGCGCGCGCCTGCTCCGTCAGGCGTGCCGTCTCCTCCTCGGCTATGCGCCGCACCAGCACGTCCTTGCTGGGGAACCGCCGGTAGACGGTGCCGACGCCCACCCGGGCCCGCCGCGCCACGTCCTCCATCGGCGCGCCGTACCCCAGCTCGCCGAAGACCTCGCGGGCGGCCCGCAGCACGTGCTCGAGGTTGCGTTGCGCGTCCACGCGCAACGGCGACGTACGACTGCCGCCGACACCCCGTACGACCGTTTCCGGATGACCGCTGACGGTCGCGGTCATCGCCCATTGAGGGTCCTGGATATGCATATGTGTATCCCCCGGTTAATCGCGTCTCCCCCCGGAGACTCCCCACCCCATGATCGCCGGGAGACGGCGGACGACGCCGCACGGGCACCCCGGCCGGATACGAACATAGTTGAGCCCCGGTCAAGAATGAAGGGGGAGTCCACCCACGATCGGAGTACCACGGCCGCCGATTCTCCGTTCCGGCACTTCACACCGGTCGGCAACCCGCCCGTGACCTGCCGGAGAACAGGATTCGGCCATTCATTGCCGTACGCCCTGTGGACAAACCCCGATGGCCCATTGCCTCATGGGACGATGGCAGCACTCAAGGGGCCGTCCGGTGCGGCAGAAGAATCCGGGATCCCACGCATCCTGGTCGTCGGCGGCGGTTATGTGGGCATGTACACCGCTTTGCGGCTGCAGCGCAGGCTGAAGCGCGACGAAGCGGAAATCGTCGTGGTCGAACCGCAGCCTTATATGACCTATCAGCCCTTCCTGCCCGAGGCGGCGGCCGGCTCCATCTCGCCGCGCCACGTCGTGGTGCCCCTGCGCCGGGTCCTGGACCGCTGCACGCTGGTCGTCGGCGAGGCCCGGCGCATCGACCACGGCAAACGGGTCGCCACCCTCACCACCCTCGCCACCAAGGAGGAGGGCTCCGCCGCGCTGGAGCTGCCGTACGACCACCTGGTGCTGGCACCCGGCTCGGTCTCCCGCACCCTGCCGATCCCCGGCCTCGCCGAGCACGGCATCGGCTTCAAGACCGTCGAGGAGGCCATCGGGCTGCGCAACCACGTCCTGGAGCAGCTCGACATCGCCTCCTCCACCCGGGACGTCGAGGTCCGCGAGGCCGCCCTGACCTTCGTCTTCGTCGGCGCCGGCTACGCCGGCGTGGAGGCCCTCGGCGAGCTGGAGGACATGGCCCGCTACGCGGTGCGCTACTACCACAACGTCGAGGCCGACGACCTGAGGTGGATCCTGGTGGAGGCCACCGACCGCATCCTCCCCGAGGTCGGCGAGGAGATGGGCCGGTACGCCGTCCGTGAGCTGCGCGGCCGCAACGTCGACATCCGCCTGAACACCCGGCTGGAGTCCTGCGAGAACCGCATCGCCGTCCTCGACGACGGTTCCCGCCTCCCCACCCGCACGCTGGTGTGGACGGCCGGGGTCAAGCCGCACCCCGTGCTCTCCCGCACCGACCTGCCGCTCAACGGGCGTGGCCGGATCAAGTGCACCGCGGACCTGCGGATCGCCGGCACCGAGGGCGCCTGGGCCGCGGGCGACGCCGCCGCCGTCCCGGACGTCACCTCCGACGACCCCGAGGCGCTTTGCGCGCCCAACGCCCAGCACGCCCTGCGCCAGGCCCGGGTCCTGGCCGACAACATCGTCGCGACCCTGCGCGGCGAGCCGCTGACCGACTACCGTCACGAGTACGCGGGCTCGGTCGCCTCACTCGGCCTCCACAAGGGCGTGGCACAGGTCTACGGGCGCAAACTCAAGGGCTACCCTGCCTGGTTCATGCACCGCGCGTACCACCTCAGCCGGATGCCCACCTTCAACCGCAAGGCGCGCATCCTGGCCGAATGGGTCCTGTCCGGGCTCTTCAAACGGGAGATCGTCTCGCTCGGCTCGCTGGAGAACCCCCGCGCCGAGTTCGAGCTCGCCGCGGAGACCGGCCGCAAGCCCGACGCGCCCTGACCGCCAGTGCGGATGCGGTGGCCGATTCCCCCGGAGCGGTGGGTCGGCCACACTGGACCCCGTGACCAAGCGTGCGTCAGCACCTGCAAAGAGTGACAAATACGAGGAATCGGACGTTTGAACCTCACGCGTTGGAGCGCCCGGCTCCCCGGAACACAACGACGCAATGCCCAGGCGGCGGCCGCCGGTGCCGAACCCCCGTCCGGCGGAGCGGTCCCCGCGGCGCGCGGCGAGGCCGCCGAGCACCCCGACGCGCCGGCGCACACCCTCGACGCGCTCCCCGTACGCGAGGTGCTGGGCCGGCTGCCCGCCCTCATCGCGGTCACGCACGGGCCCACGCACCACCTCGGGTACGTCAACGAGGCCTGGACCGAGGTCTTCGGCCCCCGCACCGCAGGGGAGCCGGCCCGCGAGTCCCTCCCCGAGCTCGCCGAGCTCGGTCTGCTCCCCCTGATGGACCAGGTCTTCCGCAGTGGCAAGCCCCGCACCGTCAAGGCCCGCAGGGTCGCCACCGCCACCCGGCAGGGCTACTTCACCCTCACCTGCAGCCCCGTCCCGGTGAAGGACGGCGGCGACACCGGCGGTGTCCTGGTCTTCGCCACCGACGTCACCGACCAGGTCCAGGCGGCCGAACGCCTCCGCGAGAGCGAGCGCCGCCTCCACGCGACCGCCGTCACCCTCCAGCGCAGCCTGCTCCCCCAGGAGCTCGAACAGCCCGACGACCTGCGCGTCGCCGCCACCTACCAGCCCGGCGGCACCGACGCCGCCGTCGGCGGCGACTGGTACGACGTCATCACCCTCGGCGCCGGCCGCACCGCCCTCGTCATCGGCGACGTCATGGGCCGCGGCGTGCGCGCCGCCGCCGTCATGGGGCAGCTGCGCACCGCCGTCCGCGCCTACGCCCGCCTCGACCTGCCCCCGCACGAGGTCATCCAGCTCCTCGACGGCCTCGCCGCCGAGATCGACGCCACCCAGATCGCCACCTGCGTCTACGCCGTCCACGACCCCAGCGAGGGACGGCTGGCGTACGCCTCCGCCGGCCACCTGCCGATCGTCGTCCGCGACGCCGACGGAACCGTCCGCCGCGCCGACGAACCCACCGGCCCGCCGCTGGGTACCGGCGGCTGGGTCCACACCTCAGGCTCCGTCCCCCTCGGGCCCGGTGCCACCGCCGTGCTCTACACCGACGGCCTCATCGAGCGCCGCGGCGAGGACATCGACGAGGGCGTCTCCGCCCTGATGAACGCCCTCGCCGGTGCCACCGGCAGCCCCCAGGTCATCTGCGACCGCCTGTTGCGCGCCCTCGGGGTCACCTCCGAGCACGCCGACGACGTCGCCGTGCTCGTCATGCAGTACCCGCAGCACGAGGGCAATGACTCCGAGCTGTTCCGCAACGCCTCCCTGGAACTGCTGGGCGGCATCGAGGCGGCCCCCCGTGCCCGCGCCTTCGCGCAGGGCGTGCTGACCTCCTGGCGCTTCCCCGTCGAACTCGTCGACCTCGGCGTCCTCGCCGCCAGCGAACTGGTCGCCAACTCGCTCCAGCACGGCGTCCCGCCCATGCGGCTGCGGCTGCGCCGCACCGACCGGCGCCTGATCATCGAGGTCACCGACGGCGACGACCACCTGCCGCGCCGCCGCCGCGCCGAACCGGCCGACGAAGCCGGCCGGGGCATCTCCATCATCGCCACCATCGCGTCCGCCTGGGGATCCCGGCGGACCCCGGGCGGCGGCAAGGCGGTGTGGTGCGAGTTCGCGCTCCCCACCTGAGGGAGGATCACGCCGCCAGCACGGGCTCGTGCAGCGGCGCGTCCTGCCCGACCGTGAGACGCCGGCCCAGCCGCACCGAGAGCACGCTGACCGCCAGCGAGCACGCGACCAGCATCACGATGTACTCGGCGTACATCCCGCTGCCCGCCATGAGCCCGCCGACCGCCGGGCCCACGGCCAGCGCCAACTGCTTCACCAGCGCGAACGCCGAGTTGTACTGGCCGACCATCCGCTCCGGCGCCATGTCCGCCACCAGCGGTGCGACCGTCGGCGACAGCATCGCCTCGCCGAGCCCGAACAGCGCGTACGTGCCGATCAGCATGGCCGTCGCGATCCCGTGCGCGGAGCCCGTGAGCCCCGCGAGACCGGCGACCACCCACGCCAGGGCCCACAGCAGACCGACCGCCGCGATCACCCGGCTGCGCCGCCGCCGTTCCACCGGGCGCAGGACGAGGAACTGCGCCACCACGATCGCCGCGGTGTTCGCCGCGAGGGCGACGCCCAGCGTCGCCGGCGACACCTTGGTCACCTCGACCGCGTACGCCGACAACCCCGACTCGAACTGCCCGTAGCAGGCGAAGAACAGCACCCCGCCCAGCACGCACAGCTGCACCATCGCCCGGTCGGCGAACAGCGCCCGCCAACCGCCGGCCGCCTGGTCCGTCGGCGCCGCCTCCATGCGCGCCGCCTTCGGCAGCCGCACGGAAGCCGCGACGACACCGAGGACCACGAACATCGCGGCCTCGATCGAGAACAGCAGCGTGAAGGAGTCCGGCCGCGAGGTGTCGACCAGCAGCCCGCCCAGCAGGCCGCCGACACCCAGCCCGAGGTTGCTCAGGAAGAACTGCGTCGCGAAGGCCCGCGACCGCGTCTTCGGCGTGGAGCACCACACGATGAGCGTGGCCAGCGCCGGCTGCATCACGGCGATGCCCGCGCCCATCACCGCGGACGCGGCGATCACCAGGGGGGCGCTCGAGGCGAGCCCGAAGCCCATGGAGCCCACCGCCGCCGCGCACGCACCGGTCAGCAGCACGGGCAGCGGGCCGCACCGGTCGATCGTCCGACCGGTGAACGGCAGCACGGCGAGCGCGGCGACGGCGAACGCGGACAGCACGACACCCGCCGTGCCCGCTCCCAGTCCCCGCACCTGCGCCACGTAGACGAACAGGAACGGGACGGTGAAACCGTTGCCGAACGCGCTCAGCGCGTTGCCCAGCTGGATCCGGCGCAGCGCGGCGCCCATCGCGGTGGTCACACTCACCCCTTAGCTCAGTAGTCCTCGAACTTGAAGACTTCAACTTTAAACTTCGAAGCTAAACAGTACATGCCGGAAGTCTTTAGGGCCAACGAGTTTCGTGGGACACTCCTGCCATGACGAGTGCAGCCGACGGCCCTGCCGGCACCCCGCAGGAGCTGGACCTCGATGAGCAGATCGCGATCTACCAGCGCGAATACCCCGAGGTGGACCCCCAGGTCGAGAAGATCGTCACGGCCCTGGGCAGGCTCAACCGCCGCATGAACGTGGGCTACAGCCGGCACCTGTCGGCCGTCGGCATCACCAGCGCCGAGTGGGAGGTCCTCAAGGCCCTTGTGGTCGTGGGCCGTCCGTACCGCCTCGGCCCCGGCGACCTGGCCAAGCGACTCGGTCTCACCCCGGCCGCCATGACCCACCGCATCGACCGCATGGTGGCGGAAGGTCTGGTCACCCGGGAGCGTGACGAGAGCAACCGCGTCCGCGTCATCGTGGAGCTCACCGACCTCGGCCGCAGCAAGTGGCTGGAGACGATGCGCATGGCCTCCGTCTTCGAAGCGGACCTCCTCCAGGACCTCGCCCTCGACGAACGCAACGTCCTGGGCGACCTCCTGACCCGTCTCCTCCGCCGCGTCGAGGCCGACCAGCCGGACGCCGGCGGCCGCCTGAGGGACCTGGACTGACCCGGCTGCCCCGGTTTGACAGACGTACGGGGGATCCGTAATGTTCTCCGAGTTGCCCGCCGGTGAACACCGACTCCGGTCGGTCCCCGGGCAGCCATTCCGCAGGGCCCACCTCGATGAACGGCTTCGTGCCGTCTCGTTCGCGTGTGCGTTTTTCGGAATGAGGATCGACGGAATTGCTCGATTGGCATCGGGCGCCACTGATCCGCTAATGTTTCACCAGTCGGAACGGCCCAACGGCCGCGAGGACAAGCCCCGCTGACCGGGGATCAGGCCGGAAACGGTCTGATAGAGTCGGAAAAGCCGAAAAGCGAAAGCCGGACGGCGAAACCCCCTCCAGAGGGTGGCAGAGAAGGAAATCGGATCTGCTAAGCTGGAGACAACGAAGGGAAAGCCCGGAGGGGCCGGTGAAACGGTCT
>NZ_JBEXSX010000063.1:0-57861 GCF_040613835.1 Streptomyces sp. NPDC006207
CACCGGCGGCATCAGGTGCGCGGCATCGCCGACCAGCGTGACGTCCGGCGTCGACGGCCAGGTCAGGCCGACCGGGAGGGTGCTCGACGGGGGCCCCTGGCCTTTGACGACGGCGTTACGCGTCGCCGCCCGCGGCGCCGGGGTCGGCGGCGGCGACGTCGAGCAGCTGGTAGCGGTCGATCGCCTGCTTCAGCACGGAGCGGTCGATCTTCCCCTCCTTGACGAGCTCGGTGAGCACGCCGAGGACCACCGACTGGGCGTCGATGTGGAAGAACCGGCGCGCCGCGCCACGGGTGTCGGCGAAGCCGAAGCCGTCGGCACCGAGGGACTGCCAGGTGCCCGGCACCCAGCGGGAGATCTGGTCCGGGACGGCCCGCATCCAGTCCGAGACGGCCACGAACGGGCCCTCGGAGCCGCTGAGCTTCTGCGTCACGTACGGGACGCGCTGCTCCTCCTCGGGGTGGAGCAGGTTGTGCTCCTCGGCCTCGACGGCGTCGCGCCGCAGCTCGTTCCACGAGGTCGCGGACCACACGTCGGCCCGGACGTTCCACTCCTCGGCGAGGATCTTCTGGGCCTCCAGCGCCCACGGCACGGCCACGCCGGACGCCAGGATCTGCGCCGGGATCGCCCCGGCCTCGGCGGTCCGGTACCTGTACAGGCCCTTGAGGATGCCCTCGGTGTCCACGCCCTCCGGCTCGGCCGGCTGGACGATCGGCTCGTTGTAGACGGTGAGGTAGTAGAAGACGTCCTCGTTGGCCTCGCCGTACATGCGGCGCAGACCGTCCCTGACGATGTGCGCGATCTCGAAGCCGAACGCCGGGTCGTACGCGACGACGGCCGGGTTGGTCGAGGCCAGCAGGTGCGAGTGGCCGTCGGCGTGCTGCAGGCCCTCACCGGTGAGGGTGGTGCGGCCCGCCGTGGCACCGAGCACGAAGCCGCGCGCCAGCTGGTCGGCCATCTGCCAGAACTGGTCGCCGGTGCGCTGGAAGCCGAACATCGAGTAGAAGACGTAGACCGGGATCAGCGGCTCGCCGTGCGTGGCGTAGGAGGAGCCGGCGGCGATCAGCGAGGCGGTGCAGCCCGCCTCGGAGATGCCGTCGTGCAGCATCTGACCAGTCGGGGACTCCTTGTACGCCAGCAGCAGCTCGCGGTCGACGGACTCGTACGTCTGGCCCAGCGGGTTGTAGATCTTGGCCGACGGGAAGAGCGAGTCCATGCCGAAGGTGCGGTACTCGTCGGGGGCGATCGGCACGAAGCGCTTGCCGATCTCCTTGTCCCGCATGAGGTCCTTCAGCAGCCGGACGAAGGCCATCGTGGTGGCGATCGTCTGCTGGCCGGAGCCCTTGCGGGTGCCCGCGTAGGCCTTGTCGTCCGGCAGTGCCAGCGGCTTGGCGCGCACGACGCGGGTCGGGACGTAGCCGCCCAGGCCCTTGCGCCGGTCGTGCATGTACTGGATCTCCTCCGAGTTCCGGCCCGGGTGGTAGTACGGCGGGGCGCCGGACTCCAGCTCCTTGTCGGAGATCGGCAGGTGCAGCCGGTCGCGGAAGCGCTTGAGGTCGTCGACCGTCAGCTTCTTCATCTGGTGGGTCGCGTTGCGGCCCTCGAAGTTCGGGCCGAGTGTCCAGCCCTTGACGGTCTGGGCCAGGATCACGGTCGGCTGGCCCTTGTGCTCGCGGGCCGCCTTGTACGCCGCGTAGATCTTGCGGTGGTCGTGGCCGCCGCGGCCCAGGTGCAGGACCTGGTCGTCGGTGAGGCCCTCGACCATCTTGCGCAGCCGGTGGTCGTCACCGAAGAAGTGGTCGCGGATGTACGAGCCGGTCTCGGTGGCGTAGGTCTGGAACTGGCCGTCGGGCGTGGTGTTGAGCTTGTTCACCAGCACGCCGTCGCGGTCCTGCGCGAGCAGCGGGTCCCAGGTGCGGTCCCAGATCAGCTTGATGACGTTCCAGCCGGCGCCGCGGAACTGCGACTCCAGCTCCTGGATGATCTTGCCGTTGCCGCGCACCGGGCCGTCGAGCCGCTGCAGGTTGCAGTTGACGACGAAGGTCAGGTTGTCCAGGCCCTCACGGGCGGCCAGGGACAGCTGGCCGAGCGACTCCGGCTCGTCCATCTCGCCGTCGCCGAGGAAGGCCCACACGTGCGACTGCTCGGTGTCGGCGATGCCGCGCGCCTGCAGGTAACGGTTCATCCGGGCCTGGTAGATCGCCCCCAGCGGGCCGAGGCCCATGGAGACGGTCGGGAACTCCCAGAAGTCCGGCATGAGCCGCGGGTGCGGGTAGCTCGACAGGCCGTACGGCGCCTTGGACTTCTCCTGGCGGAACGCGTCGAGCTGGGTCTCGGAGAGCCGGTCCAGCAGGAAGGCACGGGCGTACACGCCGGGGGAGGCGTGGCCCTGGAAGAAGATCTGGTCCCCTCCCTTGCCGTCGTCCTTGCCCCGGAAGAAGTGGTTGAAGCCCACGTCGTACAGAGAGGCGGAGGAAGCGAAGGTGGCGATGTGCCCGCCGACGCCGATACCCGGACGCTGCGCCCGGGACACCATGACCGCCGCGTTCCAGCGGGTCGCGTTCAGGATGCGCCGCTCGATGTCCTCGTTGCCGGGGAAGAACGGTTCGTCCTTGGTCGCGATGGTGTTCACGTAATCCGTGCTGCGCATCTCGGGCACGGCAACCCGCCGCTCGCGGGCTCGCTCGATCAGGCGGAGCATGAGGTAGCGGGCGCGCTCGCGTCCGCGCTCGTCGATGGCGGCGTCAAGCGAGTCGAGCCATTCCGCCGTCTCCTCGGGATCGAAATCCGGGACCTGGCTGGGAAGGCCGCCAATGATGATCGGGTTGCGATCTGATCCGGAAGCCACGCTATTCCTTCGCTTCTAGGGTCTTGCTCTGCTGGGTCGCGCCGCCTCCATCGTGTACCGCGCGTTCGGGATACGTCATCTCTACTGAGTGGTAACCACCACTAAGTGAGACAGACCCCTCTTCCAGACCCTCTTGAGGCTCTCGCATGGCTGTCCGGTGGCCGTACGACCAAACCGCAACTCTACGCCCACTCGGACGTACGACCGACCGCAACCCCGATTCGGGAGAAATGCTGGCATAGTGGAGTGAGCCACGTCACCCCTCACGGTTCGGGTTGCGGTGACACGTCAACGTTTGGGCGGGATGGGCGGCTGGGTACTTGCGCGATCCGCCGCGCCCGTGTGGACTACCGCCCATAACCCCGCACAGGAGCGGGAAGACAACCCCCATGACAGGAGGCAGAGCGTGAGCGCGACCGCGGGCCACGCGGAGGAGCAAACCAACCCGGCGAGCCGGCTTGGTTTTGAGCCCGGACAGGTGGTCCAGGAGCTCGGCTACGACGATGACGTCGATCACGAGCTCCGTGAGGGTATTGAGGGGATCACGGGCGAAGAGCTCGCGGACGAGGAGTACGACGACGTCGCCGACGGCGTCATCCTCTGGTTCCGTGATGATGACGGCGATCTGACCGACGCCCTGGTCGACGCCACGTCCGCCATCGATGAGGGCGCCCAGATCTGGCTCATGACCCCGAAGACCGGCCGTGACGGGCACGTCGAGCCGAGTGACATCGGAGAGGCCGCGCAGACCGCCGGCCTGGCTCAGACCAGCAGTGTCAACGTCTCCAAGGACTGGACCGCCAGTCGACTGGTGACCCCCAAGACGGCGAAGGCCGGCAAGCGCTGAGGCGTTCCTGACCGGCACCGCGCCCCCGTGACCGAGCGTCGCGGGGGCGCCTCGCATTGCCCCGGCGCGGCGGTGCGAGACTGGCCGCGGGGCCCCGCGCCGCGGGTCCCGTCACCGTCACCGGAGAGGTGTGTCCACCATGGCGCTCGCCGTAGGCGAAAAGGCCCCCGACTTCGAGCTGCGGGACCAGCACGGCCGGACCGTGCGGCTGTCCGACTTCCAGGGCTCCAGGAACGTCGTCCTGCTCTTCTTCCCCTTCGCCTTCACCGGGGTCTGCACGGGCGAGCTGTGCGCGCTCCGCGACGAGCTGCCGGCCTTCCAGAACGACGAGGTCCAGTTGCTCGCGGTCTCCAACGACTCGATGCACACCCAGCGCGTCTTCGCCGAGCAGGAGGGCCTGGAGTACCCGCTGCTGTCCGACTTCTGGCCGCACGGCGAGGTCTCCCGGGCTTACGGCGTCTTCGCCGAGGACAAGGGCTGCGCGGTGCGCGGCACCTTCGTCATCGACAAGGAGGGCGTGGTCCGTTGGACCGTCGTCAACGGCCTGCCGGACGCCCGCGACCTGAACGAGTACGTCAAGGCGCTCGAAGCCCTGTAGTCCTGGGGAACCGGGTACTAACCTCAGGGCGTTGATCCTGATACGAGCAGCACGCGATGACATGGGAGGACCCGTGGGAGTCAGCCTCAGCAAGGGTGGCAACGTATCGCTGACGAAGGAGGCCCCCAACCTCACGGCCGTCATCGTCGGCCTCGGATGGGACGCCCGCACCACCACGGGCTCGGACTTCGACCTCGACGCCAGCGCCCTGCTCACGGGCACCGAGGGCAAGGTCCTCTCCGACGAGCACTTCGTCTTCTTCAACAACCTCAGGAGCCCCGACGGCTCCGTGGAGCACACCGGTGACAACATCACCGGTGAGGGCGAGGGGGACGACGAGCAGATCAAGGTGAACCTGGCCGGCGTGCCGGCCGAGGTCGCCAAGATCGTCTTCCCGGTGTCGATCTACGACGCCGAGACCCGTCAGCAGTCCTTCGGCCAGGTGCGCAACGCGTTCATCCGCGTCGTCAACCAGGCCGACGACAGGGAACTGGCCCGCTACGACCTCACCGAGGACGCCTCGACCGAGACGGCGATGGTCTTCGGAGAGCTGTACCGGCACGGTGCGGAATGGAAGTTCCGGGCCATCGGCCAGGGTTACGCGTCCGGCCTGCGCGGCATCGCGCAGGACTTCGGCGTCAACGTCTGATTCGCCGGGGCCTCGCGGTCCGCGTCCGGCGGACCGCGAGCCCCGCGGGGGAGGAGAACAGCATGGGCGTGACGCTCGCCAAGGGGGGCAACGTCTCCCTCACCAAGGCCGCACCCAATCTGACCAACGTGCTGATCGGGCTCGGCTGGGACGCGCGCTCCACCACAGGGGCGCCCTTCGACCTGGACGCCAGCGCGCTGCTGTGCGCCTCGGGCCGGGTGCTCGGCGACGAGTACTTCGTCTTCTACAACAACCTCAAGAGCCCGGAGGGCTCGGTCGAGCACACCGGCGACAACCTGACCGGTGACGGCGACGGCGACGACGAGGTCCTGCTGGTGGACCTGTCGGCCGTGCCCGAGCGGGTCGACAAGATCGTCTTCCCGGTCTCCATCTACGACGCCGACGCCCGCGGCCAGACGTTCGGCCAGGTCAGCAACGCCTTCATCCGGGTGGTCAACCAGACCGACCAGAGCGAACTGGCACGCTACGACCTCTCCGAGGACGCCTCCAGCGAGACGGCGATGATCTTCGGAGAGCTGTACCGGTACGGCGGCGAATGGAAGTTCCGAGCCGTTGGCCAGGGGTATGCATCAGGCCTCCGGGGCATCGCCCTAGACTTTGGGGTCAACGTTTCGTAAAGGGATTGGATATCCAGTGCTCCTCCGAACTTTCGGCTGGTCGTTCGGTGTCACCGCCGCCGGCCTCGCCCTCGCCGGTTTCCTGTGGGGTGCGGAGGGGCTTGCCCTCGTCGCCATCCTGTCGGTGCTGGAGATCTCGCTCTCCTTCGACAACGCGGTGATCAACGCCGGCATCCTGCGGAAGATGAATGCCTTCTGGCAGAAGATCTTCCTCACCATCGGCATTCTGATCGCCGTCTTCGGCATGCGCCTCGTCTTCCCGATCATCATCGTGTCGATCACGGCGAAGATCGGGCCCATCGAGGCCATCGACCTGGCGATCAACAACAAGGAACAGTACGAGCACCTCGTCACGTCGGCGCACCCGGCGATCGCCGCGTTCGGCGGGATGTTCCTGTTGATGATCTTCCTCGACTTCATCTTCGAGGAGCGTGAGCACACGTGGCTCGCCTGGCTGGAGAAGCCGCTCTCCAAGCTCGGCAAGCTCGACACGCTCTCCGTGGTCGTCGCCCTGGTCGCCCTGCTGATCACCGCCACCACGCTCGCCACGGACGTCTCGCACGGCGGCGGCGACAAGTCCTCCACGGTGCTGCTCGCCGGGATCGGCGGCCTCATCACGTACCTCGTCGTCGGCGGCATCTCGAGCTACTTCGAGGACAAGCTGGAGGACGAGGCCGACGAGGCCGACGAGGAGCTCGAGGAGCGGAGCTCGGGCGGCAAGCCGGCCGGCAGCGGCGCCTCGGCCGTGGGCCTGGCGGGCAAGGCGGCGTTCTTCCTCTTCCTCTACCTGGAGGTCATCGACGCGTCGTTCTCCTTCGACGGCGTCATCGGCGCGTTCGCGATCTCCAACGACATCTTCATCATCGCCCTCGGCCTCGGCATCGGTGCGATGTACATCCGGTCGCTCACCGTGTTCCTGGTCCGCAAGGGCACCCTGGACGACTACGTCTACCTGGAGCACGGCGCGCACTACGCGATCGGCGCGCTGGCGGTCATCCTCCTGGTCACCATCAAGTTCGAGATCAACGAGGTCATCACCGGCCTCATCGGCGTCGTCCTGATCGGCGCCTCCTACTGGTCGTCGGTGGTGCGAAACCGCCGTCTCGGGGAAAGCTCCGAGCAGCGGGACGACAAAGCGGAGGTGACGAGCGGGGTCTGACCCCCGTCTCGTCACGACATTCGGGTCACGCCGCCCCCCGCCGACCGGCGGGGGGCGGCCTGCGTGCAGGGGACGGACGGACATGTGGAACTTCCTGCGGCCGAGCGGCGGCTTCAACGCGCAGTTCGACATGGCGAACGCGCACACCATCGAGCTCACCAGGCGGCACCAGGTCGTCTCGCTGTCCAAGCAGGGCGCGGCCGTCGGCAACCTGCGCATCAACCTGTCCTGGCAGATGCGCACCTCCGACACCGGCGGCTGGAACCAGCGCAGCGGTTCGTGGCTGAGCCGCCAGATGCACCTGTTCAAGCCGGAGCCCGTGCAGGCGGCCGGCCCCGCCATGGTCAACGTCGACCTCGACCTGGCGTGCATGTACGAGCTGGCCGACGGCACCAAGGGCGTCGTCCAGCCGCTCGGCAACTTCCTGGGCGACCTCGACGCCCCGCCGTACATCCAGATGACCGGCGACGACCGCTTCGGCGGCTCCTCCGGCGAGACGCTCTACATCAACCTCGACAAGCACGACGAGTTCAAGCGCATGCTCGTCTTCGTCTACATCTACGACGGCACGCCCGCCTTCGACCGCACCCACGCCAAGGTGGAGATCTTCCCCAGCTCGGGCCCGCGGATCGAGATCCTGCTCGACGAGCGCGAACCGCAGGCCCGCTCGTGCGCCGTGGTGCTCATCGAGAACAAGAAGGGCGACCTGACCGTGCGCCGCGAGGTGAAGTACGTCTACGGCTTCCAGGCCGAGCTCGACCGGCTGTACGGCTGGGGCCTGCAGTGGGGCCGCGGCTACAAGACCAAGGTCTGACCGCGCGGCCCCCTACCGGGCGCGCTCAGCGGCGTTCCTGGAACTGCGGGCCCATCGGCGGCAGCCGGAACCCCTGCATCGGCTGCGGATAGCCGTACGCGGGAGCGGGAGCGGGAGCGGCCGCGGTCGGCGCGGGCTGCTGCGGCGGGTAGCCGTAGGCCGGGGCGGCCACCGTCGGCTGGGGCTCCTGCGGGTAGCCGTACGCCGGGGCGGCCACCGTCGGCTGCGGCTCCTGCGGGTAGCCGTAGGCGGGCGGCGCGGTGGGCTGCGGCGGCACCGGCGCGGGGGCCTGCAGGGTGTACGCCTCGGGCGGCTCGGTGGTCAGGACGGTCGGCGGCACGGGCTGCGGCACCGAGGCCGCCTCGCCCTCCGGCCGCGGCGGCGGTGCCTCGTCGAGGTCGCCCTCCTCGACGGTGATGCCGAACTCGGTGGCGAGCGCCTCCAGCCCCGAGGCGTAGCCCTGCCCCAGCGCGCGGAACTTCCAGCCGCCCGCCCTGCGGTACAGCTCGCCGCAGATCAGCGCCGACTCGTCGCCGGTGTCCGGGACGACGTCGAAGACCGCCAGCGGCTCGGCGTCGGAACCGGCGGCCGTGTCGTAGAGCAGCACCGTCAGGTCGGAGACGAGGGCGAAGGGGCCGCCGTCCGCGGAGGCCGCGACGACCACCCGGTCCACGCCCGCCTCGAGTGCGGCCAGGTCCACCTCGATGGCGTCCGTCAGCCCGGCCGGCTCGCTGCGCTTGGGCAGGTGCCGGGCGGCGCCGCCCGGGTGCCGGGGCTGGTTGTAGAAGATGAAGTCCTCGTCCGAGCGCACCTGGCCGTCCGCACCCAGCAGCAGCGCCGAGGCGTCGACGTCCGGCACACCCGCCCCCGGGCTCCAGCGGAGCACCGCCCGCACCCCCGAGGCCGTCACCGGGATGTTGGAGCCCTTCACCATCGCCTGCGTCATGCGCGTAATCCTGCCCTCCCGGGGGCCGCGCCCACAACGCGGGGCGCACGGCGGGTGCGCCGGCGGGGAAAGATGGGGACAGGGCGACACGTACCGGACCCGAGGGGGTTACCTGATTTTCACGTACGCCGGGAACGTCCGCAGGGGGCTCGCACGTACGATAATCGGCCACGGCGTCGGGGGACGCTTCCCACCTCTCTCCAACCACCACCTGCCACGGGGGAAAGCATGCGCCACTTCGGGCACCTCGCGCCGGACGTACGGAACGAGCTCTTCCACCGGGAGCCCGCCGAGTTCACCGCGGCCTCGTCGGCCGGCACGCTCGCCGTCGCCCTCGGCGCCACCCTCTACTGCCCGGCCACCCGGTCGAGGCTCGCCGACGACGTGCTCAAGCAGGCCGCGCGCGGCGTGGTGTCGATGGTGCTGTGCCTGGAGGACTCCATCGACGACCGGGAGGTCGAGGCCGCGGAGGAGAACCTGGTCCGCCAGTTCGGCGATCTCGCCCACCGGATCCCCGACGGCGACCCCCCGCTGCTCTTCATACGGGTCCGCACCCCCGGCCAGATCACCGACCTCGTGCGCCGGCTCGGCGACGACGTGTCCCTGCTCTCCGGATTCGTGCTCCCCAAGTTCACCGAGGAGTCCGGGGTCCCCTTCCTGGAGGCCCTCGCCGCCGCCGAGGCGGACTGCGGGCGGCGGCTGTACGCGATGCCGGTCCTGGAGTCCCCGCAGCTGCTCCACCTGGAGACCCGCACCGAGACGCTGTACGGCATCTCCCGGACCGTCGACAAGTACCGCGACCGCGTGCTCGCGCTGCGGCTCGGCGTCACCGACTTCTGCTCCGCCTACGGGTTGCGCCGCTCGCCCGACATGACCGCCTACGACGTCCGCATCGTCGCCTCGATCATCGCCGACGTGGTCAACGTCCTCGGGCGCGCCGACGGCACCGGCTTCACCATCACCGGACCGGTCTGGGAGTACTTCAAGCACTCCGAGCGCATGTTCAAGCCGCTGCTGCGGCAGAGCCCCTTCGTCCCCGAGGCCGTCGACCTGCGCGAGGCCCTCATCCAGCGGGACATGGACGGGCTGCTGCGCGAGATCGAACTGGACCGGACGAACGGCCTGCAGGGCAAGACCTGCATCCACCCCTCGCACGTCCAGCCCGTGCACGCGCTCAGCGTCGTCTCCCACGAGGAGTGGAGCGACGCCGTCGACATACTGCACGAGGACCGCAGCGGCGGGGGCGTGCTGCGCTCGGCCTACACCAACAAGATGAACGAGGTGAAGCCGCACCGCGCCTGGGCCGAGCGCACCGTGCGGCGCGCCGAGGTCTTCGGCGTGGCGCGTGAGGAGATCGGCTTCGTCGAGCTGCTCTCCGCGTGCGTGCCGTCGTGACCGGCAACGAGAGGGAGAGTGCCGAAGGCATGGCAGTGGAGCACGTCTGGTCCGGGCAGTGGGTCGCCGACCGGCTCGGGGTCACCCTGCGGGGGGACGGCCTGAGCGGTCTGCTCGGCCTCGCCCTGCGCCGCAACCCCAAGCGGGCGCACCTGCTCGTCTCCAACGTGCTGGGCAAGCACGTGCCGCAGCGCCCGCACGTCGTCTACGACGCCGGGTACGGCCTCGGGGTGCGCGTGCGGGAGCTGCTGGGCGAGGACGAGGCGGCCCGGGCCGTGGTGCTCGGCTACGCCGAGACCGCGACGGGCCTCGGGCACGCCGTGGCCGACGGCGTCTGCACCGCCCCGTACCTGCACTCCACGCGGCGCCCGGTCGCCGGGACCGAGCCGGTCGGCGGCTTCGAGGAGGAGCACAGCCACGCGACCTCGCACCTGCTGCTGCCCGAGGACGCCGGCCTGCTGGCCGGGGACGGGCCGCTGGTGCTGGTTGACGACGAGTTCTCGACCGGCCGGACGGTGCTCAACACGGTACGGGCGCTGCACACGCGGTATCCGCGCCGCCGGTACGTGGTGGTTGCCCTGGTCGACATGCGGTCGGAGGCCGACCGCGAGCTGCTCGCCGGGTTCGCCGCGGACCTGGGCGCGACCGTCGACGTCGTGGCCCTGGCCTCGGGAACGGTCGTCCTCCCGGACGGGGTGCTGGAGCGCGGCCGGGCACTGGTCGCCGCCCACGGCACCGCGGCGCCGGCCACCGGCCCGGCCGGGGGAGCGGCACCCCACCGGGTGCACCTCGACTGGCCCGCCGGGCTCCCCGACGGCGGGCGGCACGGCTTCACACCGGCGCACCGTGCGCGGCTGGAGGCGGCGCTGCCCGCGATGGCGGCACGCCTGGCGGAGGCCCTGCGCTTCTCAGGCGACGGCACGGCACCGCGCGTCCTCGTGCTCGGCAACGAGGAGCTCATGTACGCCCCGCTGCGGCTGGCCCAGGGACTGCAGGACACCCTGCCCGCCGCGGAGGTGCGGTTCTCCACGACGACGCGTTCCCCGGTCCTGGCCGTGGACGACCCGGGGTACGCGATACGCACCCGGATCACCTTCCCCGACCACGACGACCCGGCGGACGGCCCCGGCGAGCGCTACGCGTACAACGTGGCGGGCGCGGGCTTCGACGCGATCGTCGCCGTCGTGGACAGCGCGGGCGACACGCCCGCCCTGCACGCCCCCGGAGGGCTGCTCGCGCAGCTCGCCGGACACACCGAAAGGCTCCTGCTGGCCGTGGTCCCCTCGTACGATCCCCGCCCGCCCGCCCCGACGCTCCCGGAGCCGCTGCGCGGTCCCGCGTTCGGCTCGTACGCGCCCGACGAGGTCGGCTGGCTGCTGAAGGACCTCTCCGACGTCGAGCTGGAGGCGCCGACCGAGGAGCGCGAGGAGGCGATCCAGAGCGGCGGGGCGCACTACGCGGAGTCGCTGCCCGTGGAGTACCAGCCCAGCGCGGAGTACCAGGAGCTGTTCCGGACCGCGCTGGCGGAATCTGCGGGCCGGATCGCCCGCGCCGTCGGCGCCGTCACCGAACTGGTGCTCGCCGAACGCGGGCCGGAGGCCGTGCTGGTGTCGCTGGCCCGCGCGGGCACCCCGGTCGGCGTGCTGATGCGCCGCTGGGCCCGGCACGCGCACGGCCTGGACCTGCCGCACTACGCCGTGTCCATCGTCCGCGGCCGGGGCATCGACACCACCGCCCTGCGCTGGCTGGCGGAGCACCACGACCCCGCGCGGGCGGTGTTCGTGGACGGCTGGACGGGCAAGGGCGCCATCACCCGCGAACTGGCCGACGCGGTGGCCCCGTACGGGGGCTTCGACCCGGAGATCGCGGTGCTCGCCGACCCCGGGTCGTGCGTCCGCACCTTCGGCACCCGCGACGACTTCCTCATCCCGTCCGCGTGCCTGAACTCCACGGTCTCCGGTCTGGTGTCGCGCACCGTGCTGCGCGCCGACCTGATCGGCCCGGACGAGTTCCACGGCGCGAAGTTCTACCGCGAGCTGGCCGGCTCGGACGTCTCCGGCCTCTTCCTGGACGCGATCACGGCACGCTTCGCCGCCGTGGCCGACGACGTCGCCGCGGACGTCAAGGAGCTGCAGTCCGCCGACCGTGCTCCCACCTGGGAGGGCTGGGCCGCGGTCGAGCGGATCAGCGAGGAGTACGGCATCGGGGACGTCAACCTGGTCAAGCCCGGCGTCGGCGAGACGACCCGGGTGCTGCTGCGCCGCGTGCCGTGGCGGGTGCTCGCCCGGCGCGGCGCGGGACAGGACCTGGCGCACATCCGGCTGCTCGCCGAGCAGCGCGGCGTCCCGGTGGAGGAGGTGGACGACCTGCCCTACTCGTGCGTCGGGCTGATCCACCCGCGCTTCACCCGGGGCGCGACCGGCACGGACGGCAAGGCGGTGGAGGCCAAGTGAAGCAGCGCCCGGAGATCGTGAAGTCCCTCGTCGCGAGCGACCTGGACCGCACCCTCATCTACTCGCCGTCGGCCCTGGCCCTGTCCGTGGCCGACGAGGAGGCGCCGCGGCTGCTCTGCGTCGAGGTGCACGAGGGCCGGCCGCTGTCGTTCATGACCGAAGCCGCCGCCGTGCTGATCCAGCGGCTCGCGGCCGCCGCCGAGTTCGTCCCGGCGACGACCCGCACCCGCAAGCAGTACCGGCGCATCAACCTCCCCGGCCCGGTGCCCCGGTACGCGATCTGTGCCAACGGCGGGCACATCCTGGTCAAGGGCCACACCGACCACGACTGGAACGCCGAGATGCGCCGCCGCCTCGCCGAGGGGTGCGCGCCGCTCGAGGAGGTCCGCGAGTTCATGGCGCGCACCGCCGACGAGTCCTGGCTGCGCAAGGAGCGCGTCGCCGAGGACCTGTTCGTGTACCTGGTCGTGGAGCGGTCGCTGCTGCCCGAGCGCTGGGTGAAGGACCTCGCCGAGTGGGCCGAGGAGCGCGGCTGGACCGTCTCGCTGCAGGGCCGCAAGATCTACGCCGTGCCCAAGCCGCTCACCAAGTCCGCGGCCCTGGCCGAGGTCGTCCGCCGCACCGGCGCCGACCACGTGCTCGCCGCGGGCGACTCCCTCCTCGACGCGGAACTGCTGCTCGCCGCCCACACCGGCTGGCGCCCCGGCCACGGCGAACTCGCCGACACCGGCTGGGGCGCGCCCCACGTCGACGCGCTGGCCCTGCCGGGCGTCGCGGCGGGGGAGGAGATCCTGCGCCGGATGCTCAGCGTGGCGCGCCGCTGACCCCGCCGGTCCGCACCACCCGTGTGCACGCGCTGCGCGTCGCCTCGACGCGCAGCGCGTTCGGCCGTTCGCTGGCCTCGATGAAGGCCCGGGCCTCCGCCTCCGTGCGACCGCCCGTCACATGGCGGGCCAGCAAACGGTCCTCACGCACCTCGGGGTCGGCCTCGACGAACCACAGCTCGTCCAGCAGGTCCCTGACCTCGTGCCAGCCGGCGCCGTCGTCGGCCAGGTAGTTCCCCTCCGTCACCACCAGCCGCGTCTGCGGGAGTACGGCGATCCCCGCCGCGACCGGCTCGTCGAGGTCCCGGTCGAAGTCCGGCGCGTAGACGGCGTGGCCCTGCCACGAGCGCAGCCGCCGCAGCAGGTGGACGTAGCCGTCCACGTCGAAGGTCTCCGGCGCGCCCTTGCGGCCGCGCAGCCCGAGCCGGTCCAGTTGGGCGTTGGAGAGGTGGAAGCCGTCCATCGGCACGTACGCCGCCGTACCCGCGCCGAGCCGCGCGTCGACCCCCTCCACCAGCGAACGGGCCAGGGTCGACTTGCCCGCCGCGGGCGCGCCCGCCAACCCCAGGAGCACCCGCCTGCCTGGCATGCTGGGCACCAGGGCGAGGACGTCATCCACGTACATGCCGCCACCTTAAGGAGCAGCCGTGCCCGAGACCAAGAACCCGCAGCTCACGCCCGAACTGTACGCGTATGTCCTCGAGCACAATCCGCCCCTGGACCCGGTCCAGGAGGAACTGGTCGAGATCACGCACACCCGCTTCGGCGACGCGGCGGGCATGCAGTCGGCGCGCGAGCAGGGTCCGCTGCTGGCCTTCCTGGTGCGGCTGACCGGGGCCCGGCAGGTCGTGGAGGTCGGCACCTTCACCGGCTTCTCCGCCCTGTCCATGGCGCAGGCGCTGCCCGCGGACGGGCGCCTGATCGCCTGCGACATCTCCGAGGAGTGGACCGCGGTCGCCCGGGAGGCCTGGGCCAAGGCCGGTGTCGCCGACCGCGTGGACCTGCGGATCGCGCCCGCCCTGGACACGCTGCGGGCACTGCCGCGCGATCCGTGGATCGACCTGGTCTACCTCGACGCCGACAAGGGCAACTACGTCAACTACTGGGAGGAGCTGGTACCGCGGATGCGGCCCGGCGGGATCATCGCCGCCGACAACACGCTCTTCCACGGACGGGTCGTGGACCCGCGCGCCACGGGTGACACGGCGGGGATCCGGGCGTTCAACGACCGCGTCGCGGCCGACGGGCGCGTCGAGGGGCTGCTGCTGACCGTGGCGGACGGCCTGACCCTGGCGCGCAAGCTGTGAGCCGTGGTTAATCTGTGCCCATGCCCCGTTACGAGTACCGCTGCCGCTCCTGCGGCACCACGTTCGAGCTGAGCCGCCCGATGGCGGAGTCCGCCGCGCCGGCGGAGTGCCCCGCCGGGCACGACGACACGGTCAAGCTCCTGTCGACGGTCGCGGTCGGCGGCACCGCCGCCGCCTCCGCGGCGGCCGCCCCCCGTCCGGCCGCGGGCGGCGGGGGCTGCTGCGGCGGGGGCTGCTGCGGCTGACGGGCCGCGGCAGGGCCGGATGACCGATCGCCGGACGGCGCCCCCCGGGCGGGACACTGCCCGGGTGACGCAGCAGCAGGCGGCAGGACGCGTGGTCGACGTCGTGGTGACGTACGACGGCGAACGGCTTGGCGGGTACGGCCCCTTCACCGTCGCGGGCCCCTGGTGGTCCGACGTCACGGACGTCGTGGCACGCCTGGAGGCCCTGCTCGGCGTGCCGGTGGCCGTGCTGCGGCTGGTCGCGGTCGAGGGCGGTGAAGGCGGGCGCGACGGCGCGGTGACGTACCACGCCGAGGCACTGCGCAGGCCGCCCGACGGAGTGCCGCTCGGGCCCGCGGGCCGCGGCGGCGACCGTGTGCTCCCGGGACCGGAGGAGCTGCGGGCCGACTGGGCGACGGCGCCGGGCCTGCGCGAGGCCCTGGCCTGGGCGCACGGCGTGCTGGGCGGTGGCACGGCCGAGCAGGTCAGGACGTGGAACCTCTCCGGGCTGTTCCGCATGACGACCGCGACGGCCGCACGGCCTGGCTGAAGACGACCAGCCCCCGCTTCAACGCCTGCGAGGCCACCGTCATCGGGCTCTTCGCCGCCGCGGACCGGGCGTTCGTCCCCGAGGTCCTGGCGGCGGACACCCCGCGGCGGAGGGGGGTGCTGCTCGGGCACGTGCCCGGCGACGACTGCTGGCGGGCCGCCCCGCAGGTCGCGGCGGCCGCCGCGCGGCGGCTGGCGTCCGCCCAGGCCGCGCTCGCCACGACGACGGCGCCCGCCGGGCTGCCCGACCGCACACCACGGACCCTGGCCGCCCGGGTGCACCGGCTGCTGGACGGCCAGGCCGGCCGGGAACTCACCCCGGCGGAGCGGACCCGGGCCCGCAGGCTCGCCGGGCGACTGCCCGCGCTCGTCGCGGAACTGGACGCCTGCGGGTGCCGTACACCGTCGTGCACGGTGACTTCCACCCGGGGAACTGGCGTTGCGACGGGCGGCGCGTGGTCATGGTGGACTTCGCCGACAGCCACTACGGCCACCCCGTCCTCGACGGCCTGCGACCAAGGGAGTTCCTCGGCCCACGCAGTTGGGAGCCGCCGCCGAGGCCTGGGTCCGGACCTGGTCGGCAGTGCTGCCCGCGGCCGACCCGCGGCGGGCGCTCACGGTGGGCGAGCCGCTGGCGCATCTGCTGTACGCCGTCCGCTACCAGGAGTTCCTGGACAACACCGAACCGAGCGAGCGGGTCTACCACGAGGGCGACCCCGCCGCCGAGATCCGGGCCGCGCTGTCCTGCGCCGAGCGGTAGTGGCGGTGGGTGGGCGCCGGTGGCTCACCGCGTACGGCTAGCGTCCCGAGGCACGGTCCTCGCGGATCGCGGCGACGACCCGGGCCGCCATGTCGCGCACCGCTGCGGTCTCGGTGAGGAAGTGCCACCAGTCGGGGTGCCGGCCCTGCAGTCCGTCGACGGCGCGGTCGAGCCGGGCGACGGCCTCGTCGAGGGGGCGCGCGTGCCGCTGCTCCGGTGTCGTACGGCCCTGCATGGCGAGCCGCTGGGCGTCCCGGACGGCGAACCGGGTCCGCTCGATCTCGCCGTGCGGGTCCTTGCTGACCTCGTTGAGCCGCCGCAGCCGGTCGCCGGCCGCGGACACCGCCGCGTCGGCGTCGTCGAGCAGCGCCCGCACCGTGCCGAGCAGGGCCGTCGCGTCCGGCCAGCGCTGCTCGTCGCGGGCCTTGGCCGCCTCCGAGAGCTTCTGCTCCGCGCGGCCCACGGCCTCCGTCGCCCGCTCCGGCACGTGCTGCAGGTCCTGCCAGCACGCCATGCTGAACCGGCGGCGCAACTCGCTCAGGACCGGATCGACGCCCTCCGTGCGGGTCGCCAGGGCCTGGGTCCGGGTCCGCAGCGACACGATCCGCTTGTCGATCTCACGGGCCCGCTCGGGCAGGCGCTCGGCCTCCGCGCGGATGGCCTCGGCCGTGCGCAGCACCTCGTCGGCGCGCCGGATGGTCTCCTGCACGCCGTGCGTGCCGGCGCCCTGGTTGAGCTTGGTCAGCTCCGGGCCGAGGGCCGCCAGCCGGGCCGCGAGGTCGTCGGCGCGAAGACCCGATGCCCGTACGGCGTCCAGCGCGTTGGACGCGGCGAGCAGGGCCTGGCGGGCCCGTTCGACGGCGGGGGCCAGGCGGGCGAGCTGGGTCTCGGCCTTGTCCAGCAGCGGGCCGAGCCCACGCGCGAAGGCGTCCAGGTCGGTCCTGGCACGGACCAGGTCGTCCTTCGCCTTGGTGAGCTCGGTACGGGCGCGGGCCGCGGTGGCGGCCTCCAACTCGTCGCGGTCCAGGTCGTAGGCGTCGACCGCCGCGATGTAGGCGGCGCTGACCTGGTCGATGCGCTCGCCCAGAGCCCGGAAGTCATCGCTCGCGCGCCGCGCGGCGGGGGAGCTGTCGACGGCGGTGATGGTCTCTATGGAGATCACCAGGTCGCGCTGGGCGGTGTCCAGCTCGTAGAACGCCTCGGCGGCGGCGTCCTTCGCGGCCTGGGCGTCGGCGCGCAGGTTGTCCCCGCGCCGCCACCACGAGCGTGCCGTCGTCACAGTCGCCCTCTCCCGCAGGTCCGCCGCCGGTGGTTGTCCGCTCCAGTCTCCCACCTGGCTGGGACGAATACACGGGCCGGGCGGTTGCGGTCAGCGGCCGGCTTCCGTGACGCTCACCGAGCCGTCGCCCGTACGGACCGTCACGACGTGGCCGCTGGTGTCGTCGCGGGGGACGTCCACGCTGACGTGCCCGTCGCCTGAGCGTGCGGAGACCTTGTAGCTCTGGTGGGGCAGCACGACGCTGACCCGGCCGTCGCCGGTCGTCGCCTCGACGAGGTCGGGCACCTTGTCGAAGGCCAGCTTCACCGAGCCGTCCGAGGTGTGGGCGCTGACCTCGCTGGAGCGGATGCCGCCGGCGTCGATCCGGCCGTCGCCGCTGGAGAGCCGGAGCGGGCCGGTCACGTCCCGGACGACCACCGAGCCGTCGCCCGTGGTGAGCTCCAGCGGGGTGCTGAAGCCGCTCGCCTCCACGCTGCCGTCGCCGTTGACCACCGTCAGGCGGACCCCGCGCGGCACCAGCACCTCCTGACGCACCGAGCAGTCCTGCACGGCGCCCTGGCACTTGGTGCGGAAGGTCAGGGTGTGCCCGTGCATCGACCAGGTGGCCTTCGGCGTGTCGCCGAACACGGCCCAGCCGTCGAACCAGCGGGTGACCTGGATCTCGTCCACGTCGGCCGGTTTCACCACCACCTTGCTGTCGGAGGAGTCGATGGTCAGTTCGTTCCCGTCGAGCGCGAAGCTCTTGCGCTCCGGCTCGCTGTCGTCGGAGGCGTTCGCGCAGGCGGACGCCGTACCGATCAGCGCCACGACGCCCGCGGCGGCGGCGAGGGTCCTCAACGTGCGGGTGCTCTTCGTCATACCCAGGACGCTACGGAGCGTCCGATGTGCCCGGAATCAGGCCGCCCACCGGAAGCGGGGTGGGGAAAACCCCCGCCCCGCCCGGGGGTTCGGCGGGCCGACGGCCGTGCTCGTGGCGGACGGTACGGCCCGGCCGGGGCCGCCCGCCCCGCCACGAGCACGCGCCGCCGCACCCGGAGGCCGTGTGTGCGCCGGCGCCAGGCTCCGGGCCTAGGCTCCGGGACGCGCGATCTCCACGTTCTCCAGAACGCCGAGGGCGTCGGGGACGAGGACGGCCGCCGAATAGTAGGTGCTGACGAGATAGGAGATGATCGCCTTCTCGTCGATCCCCATGAAACGCACCGAGAGGCCCGGCTCGTACTCGTCCGGAATTCCCGTCTGGTGCAGGCCGATCACGCCCTGGTTGTCCTCGCCGGTGCGCATCACCAGGATCGAGGTGGTGTTCTCCCGGGAAATCGGAATCTTGTTGGAGGGGAGGATCGGGATTCCGCGCCAGGACGGCACGTGGTGGCCGTGGAAATCGATGGTGTGCGGTACCAGACCGCGGCTGTTGAATTCCCTTCCGATGGCCGCGATGGCCCGCGGATGGGCCAGCAGGTACTGGGCGTTGCGGCGCCGGCTGATCAGTTCGTCGAGGTCGTCGGGGGTGGGCGGTCCGGAGTGCGTGGTGATGCGCTGCCGGTAGTCGGCGTTGTGCAGCAGCCCGAACTCCCGGTTGTTGAGCAGTTCGTGCTCCTGCCGTTCGCGCAGTGCCTCGACGGTCAGCTTCACCTGCTGCTCGACCTGGTTGTAGGGCTGGTTGTACAGGTCGGCGACGCGGGTGTGGACCTTCAGCACGGTCTGGGCGACGCTCAGTTCGTACTCGCGCGGGGAGAGGTCGTAGTCCACGAAGGTGCCGGGCAGGTCCGGTTCCCCGACGTGGCCCGAGGCCAGTTCGATGGCCTTCTCGCCGTACTTGTTCTGCGCCTGCTGGGTGCCGGTGACGAAGCCCGCCACGTGCTCGCGCAGCCCGTCGGCCTGCTGCATGACGGCCTGGAAGGCCTGGCGCGGCAGGGCCAGCACGGTGACGGCGGTGGCCGCCCTGGCGGTGTAGTCCCAGGTGCTGTCGGGGCCGGCCAGCCCTTCGGAGCCGAAGTGGTCGCCGTCGGCGATGCTGCCGATCACGCCCTGGCCGTCCCACTTGGCCGGGGCCAGCTTGTCGATCCTGCCGTGGGCGACGAGGAAGACGTGGTCGGCCGGCTGCCCGGCGGCCACGAGCGTCTCCCCGGCCGTGAACTCCCGTTGCTCGAACTGCCCGGCGAGCGCGGTCAGCACCGCGTCGTCGGTGAAGCCGCGCAGCAGCGGCAGTTCGCCGAGCTCCGCCGGGATCACCCGGACCTCGGAGCCGGTCTGGACGAAGTCCACCCTTCCGTCGCCCACCGAGTAGCTGAGCCTCCGGTTGACCCGGTAGGCGCCGCCGGCGGCCTCGACCCACGGCAGCACCCGCAGCAGCCACCGCGATGTGATTCCCTGCATCTGCGGCGCGGATTTGGTGGTCGTCGCCAAATTCCGCGCGGCAGCGGTGCCCAGACTCCGCTGAGACTGGCCGTTCCCCGTCGCCGCCTCCGACGCGACACCCGGCTCAACCGTCATGGATGGTCCTTCCCTTGCGGCCCGATGGCCCACGCGCACAAAAGCGTGGATTAGGCAATCAATTCACGGTGAAACGAGGTTCTCGTGCGGTGGTTCCCCCTGCCTTCTGCCGCTTTCCTCTCGGAAGCTACCCACCGGGTGGAGCGCCCTGCACTCACTCATTCGGGTGAGCGTGGCGTCCCGGGCCCGCCGGAGCGGGCCGGACGGTCGTGGACGTACGCATGTGCGAGGGCGGGAGCCGGATGCCGGAGGGCTGAATGCGTGGCATGTCCATGATGCGGACTGAAGGCCGAGCGGAACATCTCGTTCCGGGGACGTTCTGTCGTCCCTCCCGGTTAATCGCGTGCTATTCCCGATCGTCACCATCGAAGATGAGGAAAACGTCACGCGCCCCGAGGAGATCACAGGAGCATGGCTGGCGTACGCTGTACGGCTGAGAGCGGATCGCAGAGGAACCGCTTCTGCGTGATACCGCCTCACACCTCGGTGGCGCCGCGCACTCGCAGGGAGAGGAGGACGCGGTGGTCATCGGAGCAGGTTCCCTGTTCGATTCACCGTGGATCTACGCCCTGGTAGCCGCCTCCATCGTGCTCGACGTCTTCCTGCCGGTGATGCCGAGCGGCGTCCTGCTGATCTCGGCGGCCACGGCCGGCACCGCCGCCGGCGGCAACGACGTCCTCGACGTGCTCGCCCTACTGCTCTGCGCGGCCGTCGCCTCCACCCTGGGCGACCTGGCCGCCTACCGCCTCGCCTGGCGCGGCGGCGAGTGGATCGACCAGCACGTGGCGCACTCCCGCCGGCTCTCCACCGCCCAGGAGATCCTGGGTGCCGTCCTGTCCCGCGGCGGTGGCGCGCTCGTCGTGCTCGCCCGCTTCGCCCCGGCCGGCCGCTCCGTCGTCAGCATCACCGCCGGCGCCGCGCACCGCCGCATCCGCGAGTTCCTGCCCTGGTCGGCGCTGGCCGGCCTGGCCTGGGCCGCGTACAGCGTGGGCCTGGGCTACGCGGGTGGCCAGTGGCTCGGCGCCGGCTGGCTCGGCACCGCCACCTCCGCCGTCGCGCTGGTCGGCTCCGGCTCCCTCGCCGCGTACGTCTTCCGCCGGGAGCGCCGCGCCCAGACGGTCGTCCCGGTGACGCTGCCCGCGCAGACCGCGGCCACGCCCGAGCGGGCCGCCGTCGCCGAGGCCCGCTGAGCCGCATCGGTCCGCACCCCGGGTGGGCGCCGCCGATGGGCGGCCCCGCACGAGCCGTGACAGCATCGGTACGGACAGAAACCGGTCTGGGGGGCCAACGGACGGATCGGAGACCCCCCGATGCGACTCGGACCGCTCACCGGCCTGGCTGCCGTGATCCTCGCCGCTGTCTCCTACGCGCTCCAGGGGGACACCCCGGGGATCGGCAGCTCGGGGGTCGCGGTCAGGGCGTTCTACCTCACCCACGACACACGGCAGGGCGTCGGCCTGTATCTGCTGCTCGTGGCGGGACTCTTCCTGGTCTTCTTCGCCGGCTACCTGCGGCACGTCCTGGCCACGTCCGACCGCACCGGCTGGCTGCCCCAGGTCGCCTTCGCCGGCGGCATCCTGGCCGCCCTCGGCTTCTGGATCAGCGCCGGGCTCACCCTCAGCCTGGTCGAGGCCAGCGACCGGGCCCTGGTCGGCGGCGGCGCCCTCCAGGCGCTCAACGCCCTCGGCAGCGACCTGTTCATGCCCATCCTGGCCGGGATCGGCGTCATGCTGCTCGGGGCGGGACTGGCGATCTCCCGCGGCGACGGCGACCCGCTGCCGCACTGGCTGGGCTGGGTGGCCTTCGTCCTGGGCGTGCTGATGTTCATCCCGTACGCCGGCTTCATCGGCCTCGGGCTGGCCGGGCTGTGGGTCATCGCCGTGTGCGTGATCCTGCTCGCACCGGGGCAGCGGCAGGGCACGCCGGGCGGTCCCGGCGCTGCCGCTCCCGGCCCGGCCGCTCCGGGTCCCGGTCAGCCGCGGGACGACACCGGCCGCTGAGCCCGCTGCGCAGCGGGCTCCGGCCGCGCGGGGCCACGGCTCAGCGCGTCCTGCGGTACGCGGTCCCGTCCGCCGACCGCTCCAGCCAGCCGCCTTCCACCAGGTAGCGGCGGAGGGCCGCGCAGTCGTCGTGCACCGTGCGCAGCGCCTCGTTGACCTCGCGCTCGTGGTAGTCCCGCCCCGGCCGGAAGAGGGTCTCGGTCAGATGCCGCAGCAACTGCTCGCGCCGCGCCACCCGGCGCGGGATGACCGTGAGCCGTCCCTGCGAGAACAGGGCCGACACCGCATGCGCACCGCTCTCGGACACAGCGCACTCCTCCATGCTCGGGACGACAGATTCCGCCGGGCAGCGTGACACGCGGGGCTGACCGGGGGCACGCGAATTTCGGCTGGCACGATAGGGACATGAGCGTCGTCAAGATCAACGTACTGACCGTCCCGGCCGAGCAGCGCGAGGTGCTGGAGAAGCGGTTCGCCTCACGGGCGGGCGCCGTGGAGGGCTCGGACGGCTTCGAGTGGTTCGAGCTGCTGCGCCCGGTCGAGGGCACCGACCAGTACCTCGTCTACACGCGGTGGCGCAGCGAGGAGGACTTCCGCAACTGGATGTCCGGCCCGATGCAGGCCGCGCACCGCGAGGGCGGCGAGGGCGGTGCGGAGCGGCCCAGGCCGGCTGCCAGCGGGTCCACCCTGTGGTCCTTCGAGGTCGTCCAGCAGGCCGCGCCGAAGCAGGCCTGACCCCGCGCGGCGCCCCGTTCCCGCGGGGCGCCGCCCACCGGCCCGGGAAACCGCCTTGCCGTCTGCGATCACCGCGCGTCAGGCTGTGACCATGGACCGGCCGCTGCTCTTCCTCGACGTCGACGGCCCTCTCAACCCGTACGCGGCCAAGCGCACCCGGCGGCCCGAGGGCTACACCACGCTGAGGGTGCCGGCGCCCGGCGTCTCCGCGCGCCCGCTGCGGGTGTGGCTCAACCCCGCGCACGGCGAGGCGCTGCTCGGGCTGGGTTTCGACCTGTGCTGGGCCACCACCTGGATGGCGGAGGCCAACCGCTGGATCGCGCCGGTCATCGGCCTGCCCGAGCTGCCGTACGTCGACTTCGGCGCCGCGCTGTTCGCGCACCGTCCCGACCTCGTGCACTGGAAGACCGAGGCGCTCGTGGCGTACGCCGCCGGCCGCCGTTTCGCCTGGGTCGACGACGAGCAGGGCCCCGCCGACACGGACTGGGTCGCCACCCACCACCCCGGTCCGGCACTCCTGCACCACGTCGACCCGCGTGTCGGCCTGCGCGAGCCCGACTTCACCGCGCTCGCCGCCTTCGCCGCGTCACCGCGGTGACCGTCCCGGTCCCGGCCGCCCCGGCTGCTCACGCCGCGGGGCGGTGGGGGCCGGGGCGGTCCTGGTCCTGGCCGCAGAGTTCGGTGGTCAGACGGGTGAGCAGGGCGGCCAGGTCGGCGTGGCGTTCGGGGTTCCAGTCGCCCAGGAGTTCGGCCAGCACCTTGCGGCGGGCCTCGGTGAGCAGGGCCACGACCTCCTGACCGCGTTCGGTGAGGTACAGCGGGTTGCCCCGGCGGACGGCGTAGCGGTGTTCCTCGACCTCGAAGGCGGCGCCCTCGATGACCGTGTACGGCACCGTGGTCTGCAGGGCGAGGTCGACGGGGTCGGCCGAGCCGGTGCGGGCGATGTACAGCAGCAGCCAGGCGGAGGCGGGCTGGAGGCCGAGGCCGGTCAGCGCGGTGATCCGTACGTACAGGTCGCGGCGGGCCTCGCGGCTGCCGAGGACGCTCAGGCCGCGGGCGATCTCGTCGAGGGAGGAGCGGTCCACGGGGTTGGTGCCGATCGTCTCGCTCGCGTCGGGCACGGTGAGGGTGCGCCGCAGCGGCTGCTCCTTCAGGAACCAGGCCAGGACGAAGGCCAGCGTGCACACCGGTACCGCCCACAGGAAGACGCTGGTGATGGCGGTGGAGTACGCGTGCAGCACGGGGTCGCGCAGGGACGGCGGGAGCTGCCGCACGCCGCGCGGATCGGACTGGATCATCGCCGGGTCGAAGCCGGGCGGCAGGGTGAGCCCGGCGAGGGCGGCGGTGACCTCGCGGGCGAGGTTGGTGGAGAAGATGGTGCCGAAGATGGAGACGCCGAAGGCCGCCCCGATGGAGCGGAAGAAGGTGGCGCCGGAGGTGGCCGCGCCCAGGTCGGCGTAGCCGACGGCGTTCTGCACGACGAGGATCAGCACCTGCATGACCAGGCCGAGCCCGAGGCCGAAGACGAGCAGGAACAGGCTCAGCGCCCAGACCGGTGTGGTCTCGTCCAGCCGGTGCAGCAGGACCAGCCCGACGATCGTGACGGCGGTCCCGGCGATCGGGAAGACCTTGTAGTGGCCGGTGCGGGAGACGACCTGGCCGGAGGCGGTGGAGGCCACCAGCATGCCCACCACCATCGGGATCATGTGCACGCCGGACCAGGTCGGCGAGTAGCCGTGCACGACCTGGAGGAAGGTCGGCAGGAAGGTCAGCGAGCCGAACATGGCGAAGCCGACGACGAAGGAGATCACCGAGCACATCCAGAAGGTGCGGATGCGGAACAGCCGCAACGGCAGCACCGGTTCCTCGGCCCGCCGCTCGACCAGGACGAAGGCCGCGACCAGCAGCACGCCGAGCACCGCGAGCCCGACCACCTGCCAGGAGCCCCAGGCCCAGGTCGTACCGCCCAGTGAGGTCATCAGCACCAGGCAGGTCGCCGCGGCCGCCACCAGCACCATGCCCCCGTAGTCGATGCGGTGCGTGGTCCGCCGCACCGGGATGTGGAGCACGGTCGCGATCACGGCGAGCGCGACGATGCCCAGCGGCAGGTTGACGTAGAACACCCAGCGCCAGCTGAGGGTGTCCACGAACAGCCCGCCCAGCAGCGGCCCGAGCACGCTGCTCGCGCCGAACACCGCCCCGAACACGCCCTGATAGCGCCCCCGGTCGCGCGGCGGCACGATGTCGCCCACGATCGCCATCGACAGCACGATCAGTCCGCCGCCGCCCAGGCCCTGCAGCGCGCGGAAGGCGATGAGCTCGCCCATGCTCCGGGAGAGGCCGCACAGCGCCGAGCCGATCAGGAAGATCACGATGACGGACTGGAAGAGCTTCTTCCGTCCGTACATGTCGCCGAGCTTGCCCCACAGCGGGGTGGCGGCGGTGGAGGCCAGCAGGTAGGCGGTGACCACCCAGGAGAGGTGCTTCAGCCCGCCCAGGTCGCTGACGATCGTCGGCAGCGCGGTGGAGACGATGGTCTGGTCGAGGGCGGCGAGCAGCAGACCGAGCGCGAGCGCGCCGATCGCGACGTGGACGGACCGCTTGTCGGTCACTTCCGCCGGGCCGTCCGCCATGGCCCGCCCTGCGGGGGAAGTGGTGTCGTCCTGCGCCATACGGACTCGTTCCGCTCGGGCACCGGGGCTCCGGTACCGCGTTCACGTCACTTCCTTATAAATATTCACACCCTTTCCACAAGATTGGCTCCGTTTGTACGACCGTCGGGAACGGAGGCGCCTGGGCACCGGGCATGCGCGGTCTGCATAATCACTGCGACTGTCAGGGGATGGGGAGGGGGCGCCGGTGGCGTCTGACAAGCCGGCATCACCGGCTTCGCAGGAGGAGCACGAGTACGAGTCCCTCCGGGTACGGCCGTACGTGCCGGGACCGGAGGAGTACGCGGACGCGGAGGAGGCCGTCCCGGCCGCCGTGGCGGCGGGGGCCGCCAAGGCCTTCCCACCGCAGGACGCGGACCCGCCGACCGCGCCCATGGCGCCGGTGCCACCGGAGGAGGCCGCGGGGGCCGCGGAGCCGGAGGAGGACACCGACGTCATCGACCTCGGCACGGTCTCCTCGGACCGGCTGCCGGTGCCGGTCGCCGCCGCGTCCCGTGAACTGGTGCCCTACCCGTCCCGTGCCGTGAGCAGGCGCCGTGCCGGGGCCCATCGCCGCCGCCGCGGTGCGCTCGTCGCCGGCGCGGGCATCGGGGCGGTCGGCCTCGCCGTCGGCGCGGTCTTCCTCACCGCCCAGCTGACCGGCCTGCCGGACCGTACGGAGGCGGCCCCCGACCAGGGCGCCTCCGAACCGGCGGTCGAACTGCCGTCCTCCGCGCGGCCCTCGGCCTCCGCCTCGCGCTCGGCCTCGCCCAGCGCCACCCCCTCCACGCTCGCGTCCGCGAGCGCCTCGGCCTCGGCCACGACCGGTGCCCCGACGCCCAGCGCCGCCACGTCGCAGCCGACGGCGTCCGCCAGCGGCCAGGTCTCCCAGGCGCCCAGCTCCGCAGCGCCGCCGCCCGCGCCCGCGACGCTGCAGCGCGGTGACAGCGGACCCGCCGTCGTGGACCTCCAGAACCGTCTCAAGGCGGTGCGGCTCTACTACGGCCCCGCGAACGGCGAATTCGACCGGAAGGTCGGCGACGCGGTGGCCCGCTTCCAGTTCTTCTACGGGGTCAAGGGCGATCCGCAGGGCGTCTACGGGCCCAACACCCGGGCGGCCCTGGAGGCGAAGACCGGCGCGACACCGGACCCGGACTCCGACGGCAACGGGAACGGGAACGGCTGGGGCTGACCGGCTTCCGTCGTCCGTGAGCGCCCGCCCCGGGACCAGGTCCCGCGGCGGGCGCCGCCATGTCCGGCCCCGGGGCGCTCCGGCAGGATGGGGGCGTGGCGATCGACGACTTCGGCCCCAGGGGCTTCCAGCTCGTCCTGCTGCGGCGCATGGCCGACCACCGGCCCGAACTGGTGGAGGAGGCGCTGCGCACGCTCGGGGCGAGCCGTACCGAGATGCGGGAGGCGAACCGCCGCTGGCAGGCCTGGGGACACGCCAAGGGCTTCCCGCGCGGCGAGCGCCGCTACCGCGCGGTGCTCGGGCCGCCCGAGGCGGTGCTCCGGCGGAAGGTGGGCGACCTGACCTGCCCGGCGCTGCTGTGGCCGGTCCCGCTGTGGCCCACCCTGCGGTTCGAGGTGCTGTGCGCCCCGGGCGGCGGGGCGGTCTGGAACGAGTGGCTGGTCCGCGCCCCGGGGGAGCAGGGGCCGCAGCTGTCGGGCCTCGACGACCTCGCGCCGTGGTCCTGCACCGTCGACGAGGTGGCCCGGGCGTTCCCGCCCGCACGGCCCCTGGAGGGCGACGCCCCGACCCGCTGGCGGCTGGAGTTCACCGACCCCCAGGCCCTGCCGGGGGCCGGCCGCCGGACCGCCGGCTTCACCTACGGACTGCTGCAGTACGTGGACGGGGCGGGCGACGCGTCCTGAGGTCCGCGGGGCCCGTGAGGCGGGGCGTGAGGCGGGGCCGGCCCCGGCGGCGGCCGCGTTCGGGCACCCCCCTGGCGGAACCGCCGCACGGTTTTGTATCGTGTAGGAACAAAGTGGCTCCGCCCGTTTCCCCTGACCGGCGGGCGGGCCACTTGATTTGTCCGTCCGAGGGAGTTCCATGCTGTCGCCGTCCACCGTCGTCCCCGCCCGCGCCCTGCTGCTGGACATGGACGGCACGCTGGTCAACTCCGACGCCGTGGTCGAACGCTGCTGGCGCCGGTGGGCCGCGACCCACGGGCTCGACGGCGACGCCGTGATGAAGGTCGTCCACGGCCGCCAGGGCTACGCCACGATGGCGGTGCTGCTCCCGGACCGCCCGATGGCGGAGAACCACGCCGACAACGCCCGCATGCTCGCCGAGGAGACCGCCGACGTCGACGGCGTGGTCCCGGTCGAGGGCGCCCCGGCCTTCATGGCCGCGCTGCAGGGCCGCCCGCACGCGCTGGTGACCTCCGCGGACGAGGCCCTCGCCCGGGCCCGCATGGAGGCCGCCCGCCTCCCGATGCCCGCCGTCATGGTCACCGCGGAGCGCGTCAGCGCCAGCAAGCCGGACCCGGAGGGCTTCCTCAAGGGCGCCGCCGAGCTGGGCTTCGGCCCTGAGGACTGCGTGGTCTTCGAGGACTCCGAGGTCGGCATCGCGGCCGCGAAGGCCGCCGGCATGCGGGTGGTCGGTGTCGGCCCCCGCGCCGCGGCCCACGAGCCCACGGTCCACGTCGACACCCTCGCCCAGGTCCGCGTCGAGGCCGCCGCCGACGGGACGTTCCTGCTCGGTATCGGCTAGCGCCTCCGACCCGGGGTGCCCCTTGCGGCCCGGTGGTCGTGTGCGGGTGCGTTGTGGTTGCGGGCGGCTGCGCCGGGCTGCCCGGTGGTTGTTTGTGTGCGGGTTGTTTGCGCCTGCGGCGGGCGTCCCCCCGCCCGCCCTCCCTCCCCCAGCCTTCGGCCGGGGGGACCCCCATCCGGCGCGGTCAGTGCGGGCCTGCGCATCGTGTGCCTGGGTCGGGGCCGCGCCGGCGCACGTCCTCAGCGCTCGCGGTTTACGTCCGCATCATTCGGCGCCGGGTTCCCCGCTCGTCGCTTCCGGGCGCACCCCGCCACACCCCCTCCCCTTGTGTGGGCGCATGACGGCCGGTGGGGGGTCAGTAAGGCACCTGCGGCAACCCCGGACCGCTCTCCGAACCCTCACCGGCCGTTAGTCGCCCCAACCGGCAGGAGGGGGTGTGGCGGGGTGCGCCCATGGGGGTCCCCCCGGCCGAAGGCTGGGGGGGAGGGAGGGTGGGCGGGGGATGCCCGCCCAGGCGCACACAACCCGCACCCGCAGCAGGCCGCACCCGTAACGGACCCCCGTGCTGCCCGGCGCCGTCTGGACGTGCGCGACCTCGTGGACGTCCACATCCGCGCGATGGCCTCGCCGCAGGCCGCGGGCGAACGCTTCCTGGCCACGGGCGAGTTCCGCTGAATGGCGGACATGGCCCGCACCCTGCGCGAGGGGCTCGGTGAGGACGGCCGCAAGGTGGCCACCCGGCAGGCGGTGCCGGACCGCGCCCGGAGCCCCGTCGAGCACGGCGCGGTGTGACCCGCCCGGGGAAATCCCCGTGTGCCCTGCGCCGCCGAGGTGACATCCTGGCCGGGTGAGCGGTGTGAACGGACCCGAGATCGGCATCAGCTTCGCCTCCGCGCTGCGGCTCTTCGCCGCGGCGCCACGACGGGAGGGGCGGACCACCGTCGTCACCGACGGGGTGTCCACGCTGGGACACGTCGTGGAGTCGCTCGGCGTCCCGCTGACCGAGGTCGGCCGGCTGCTGGCGGACGGCCGCGAGGTCCCCGTCTCGTACGTCCCGGTCGCCGGCGTGCACGTCGAGGTCGAGCCCGTCAGGCGGCCGCAGTCCGTGCCGGGGGCGCCGCTGCGCTTCCTGCTCGACGTGCACCTGGGCACGCTCGCCCGGCGGTTGCGGCTGCTGGGGGTCGACGCCGCGTACGAGAGCGAGGACATCGGCGACCCCGCCCTGGCCGCCCGGTCGGCCGCCGAACGGCGGGTGATGCTCTCGCGGGACCGCGGCCTGCTGCGCCGCCGGGAACTGTGGGCGGGCGCCTACGTCTACAGCGACCAGCCCGACGAGCAACTGCGCGACGTGCTCGGCCGGTTCGCCCCCGTCCTGGAGCCCTGGACGCGCTGCACGGCGTGCAACGGGCCGCTGCGGGAGGCCGACAAGGACACCGTGTGGGAGAAGCTGGAGCACGGCACCCGGCGCAGCTACGACGTGTTCGCGCAGTGCGTCGTCTGCGAGCGCCCGTACTGGCGCGGCGCGCACCACGCCCGGCTGGACGCGATCGTCCGGGACGCGGTGGGCGAGTTCGGCGGCGGCTCCGCCGTGCCGTCGGGGGCCGGGGGTTCCTGAGGGTCGCGGGCGGCTCCGGCGTCCCGCGGTGGGGACAAGTGCCCCGAAGGCCCACAAGCCGCGGCAACTGTGAGCCATGGCACAGCGCTTGCACTTCACGATTCGTCCCATCGGCTACTCACCGGTAGAGGCCGTCGCTACGGTACTGCGCAACCGGTTCCGCCGAGCGGAACGTAGTCGTACGGGCGCGTAGCGTGTCCCGCGCGGCGGGATCCGGCTGTCCACCGTCCGAGCAGCCTGGAGAGTGCATGCGTCGCCGTCCCGGCAGCCGCACAATCCGCACCCGGATCCTCGCCCTGGTGCTGATCCCCGTCGTCGTCCTCGTCTCACTGTGGACCTTCGCCGTGGTCTCGGTGACGGGCGAACTGCGCGACCTCATCCGGCTGCAGGCCGTCTACGTCCACTACGGGACCCCGGTCGACACCGCCGTCGGCCAGATCCAGGTCGAACGGCGGCTGTCCGCCGCGTACCTGGCCTCCGGGAGCAGCCGGAGCGCGCTGGCCGACCTCACCGGGCAGCAGCGGCACACCGACGAGGTGATCGCCGCGATGCGCGCGGCGATCGGCGACCGGGGCGAGCGCGGTGACCTCAGCGCCGGCCAGAGCCGGGTGCTCACCCGGGCGCTCGCCGCCGTGGACCGGCTGCCCGCGCTGCGCCGCGACGTCATCGCCGGGCGGATCGACTGGGCGCGCGCCGTGGACCGCTACACCGACGTCGTCCTGCCCACCTTCGAGGTGCAGACCGGCCTGACCGCCCTGCAGAACGGGCAGCTGGCCCGCGAGGCGCAGAACGTCGCCGGGCTCGTCCGGGTGCGCGAGTTCGTCTCCCACGAGGACGCGCTGGTGACCGGAGGACGGGTCGCGGGCGGCTTCACCACCGACCGGTTCCGCCGGCTGGCCGCCACGATCGAGGACCGCCGGGTCTTCCAGCGCACCTACGTACCGCCCCTTCCCGCCGACTCGCGTGCCCTCTTCCGGGAGTTCGAGCGCGGGCCGCTCTACCGGTCCCTGGTCGAGGGCGAGGACGCCCTGCTCCGGGCCGGCGCGACCGGCACCGGCAAGGTGCTGGTGAGCGCGTCGTGGCGGCGGACCATGGACGACGCCGTCCGCAGGTACATGCTGCTGTGCACCGACGCGGCGAAGAACGCCGCCGCCCGCGGCCGGGACTTCGCCCGGCGGGAGCTGCTGTACGCGGGTGCCGCGGGCGGCGCGGGACTGCTCGGCGTGGGACTGTCCCTCTGGTTCTCCGTCCGCACCGGGCGCCGGATCACCCGGCGGCTGGAGGAACTGCGGGACGCCGCCGACACCCTGGCGGTGCGCCAGCTCCCCGAGGTGACCCGGCGGCTGGGCGCGGGCGAGCAGGTCGACGTGGCCGCCGAGGCGCCGCCGCTCGCCTTCGGGCGGCCGGAGGACGACGGCTCCGACAGCGCGGGCCCGGACGAGATCGGGCAGGTCGGCCGCGCGCTGAACGCGGCGCGCCGGGCCGCGGTCGAGGCGGCCGTCCGGCAGGCCGACCTGCGGCGCGCGATGTCGGCGCTGTTCCTCAACATCGCCCGCCGCAACCAGGCGCTGGTGCACCGCCAGCTGAAGCTCGTCGACACCCTCGAACGGCGCACCTCCGACCCCGACGCGCTCGCCGAGCTGTTCCGCATCGACCACCTCACCACCCGCATGCGCCGCCACGCCGAGGGCCTGATCATCCTCTCCGGGGCCGCGCCGGGACGCGTCTGGCGCAAGCCGGTGCCGATCGTCGACGTCGTCGGCGCGGCGGTCGGGGAGGTCGAGGAGTACGCGCGCGTGGTGGTGCCGCCCATGCCGGAGGTCGGCGTGGTCGGCGAGGCCGTGGTCGACCTGATCCACCTCATCGCCGAACTGGTCGAGAACGCCACGGTGTTCTCCCCACCGCGCACCCAGGTGACCATGCGGGTCGGCGAGGCCGCGCACGGCTTCGCCCTGGAGATCGACGACCGCGGCCTCGGCATGGACGCCGACGAGCTCGAACAGGCCAACGCCACGCTCCGGCACGCGGAGGACTTCGACCCGGCGCGCAGCGAACGGCTCGGCCTGTACGTCGTCGGCCGCCTCGCCCACCGGCACGGCGTCGAAGTGACGCTCACCCGCTCCCCGTTCGGCGGCACCACGGCGGTGGTCTTCCTGCCGGGGCCGGTGCTGGCGCCCGTCACCGCCGGGGCGGGTACGGAGTCCGGGCCGGAGCCCGTGGCGGAGCCGTCCGGCCCGCTGCCGCGGCGCAGGCGTGAGCCGGCCACGCGGGCGGTGCCCGGGCCGGTCCCGGCCGTGCCCACGGCTCCCGGGACCGGCGCGGCGGCGGCGCTGCCCACACGGGTGCGCCAGGCGAACCTGGCCCCGCAGTTGCGCGCCGGGGCGGACGATCCGGAGGCCGGGCGCGAGGTCACCGGCGCCGGCCTGTCGCCGGAGCAGATGGGGGCGATCTTCGGGGCCTTCCAGCGAGGGCTGAACCGGGGACGCGACGGTGCGGGAGAAGGAGGGGCAGGGACATGACTGACGCCGAGCCGTCCGGCACGGCACATCCCGAGGACGCCGGGGCCGCCGAGGGTCTGGACTGGCTGCTGGACGACCTGGTGGACCGCACGGATCACGTGCGCCAGGCCGTGCTGCTGTCCGGGGACGGGCTGGCGACGGCCTCGTCCAAGGGGCTGACCGGCAAGGACGTCGACCATCTGGCCGCGGTGTGCTCCGGTTTCAACGGCCTGGCCAAGTCGGCCGGCCGGTCGTTCGCGGTGGGCGGGGTCCGCCAGGTCATGGTGATGCTGGACGACGCCTACCTGTTCGTCACCCCGGCCGGCGAGGGCAGTTGCCTGGCGGTCCTGTGCGCCTCGGGCGCGGATGTCGGGCAACTGGCCTACGAGATGGGCCTGCTCGTCAAGCGCACCGGACGGCACCTGGCCACTCCCGCCCGCGCGGCGGACGATCCGGGCGAGGAGTGACCCGGCGCGCCGAGGGCGGCGAGGACCGCTGGTACGACGAGGAGTCCGGCCCGATCGTCCGTCCGTACACCGTGACCGGGGGCCGTACTCGCCCCGACACGGAGCGCTCCTTCACGCTGATGGACCGGGTCCGGGCCCTGGACGAGCCCACGGGCCCGCGGGCGCACGGGCTGGTCGACCACGCGCGCGCCTCCCTGCTGGAGCTGCTGCGCCGTCAGGGGCCGCTGCCCCTGGTGGAGCTGGCGGCCGACGCCGACCTCCCGGTCACCGTGGTGCGCGTCGTGCTCGGTGACCTGGTCGACGCCGGGCTCGCCCGGGTGGACCCGCCGCCGGCCGCCGCCGGGCGGCCCGACGCGGATCTGCTGCGCGAGGTGATCCGCGGGCTGCGCGCCCTGTGAGGGCGGGTCCCCCGCGCCGGCCCGCGGGGGAGGAGGCGCGGATCCGGTGCGGTCCGACCTCTAGACATGACGTGTCCATGTCGCCAACCTGTTACCTGCCGCTCGTCCGGCAGAAACGTCCCAGCAGAAGGATGGCCGACGGTTCCAGCGGCCAAACACCCCCACACCCAAGGGAGTTCCCTATGTCCCGGATACGCAGTGCTCTCGCGCGGCGCAGTGTCTACGCGCGTCGACGCCTGGGTCTCCTCGTGGCGCTCACCAGCCTGTTCGCCGGCTTCGCGACCCTGAACGGCCCCACCGCCCAGGCGGCGCTCCCCACCCCCGTCAGCGCCGCCACCGCCCGTACCTACCTGGCCTCGCTCAGGGTCGCCACCGAGAACCGCACCGGATACAACCGCGACCTGTTCCCCCACTGGATCACCATCAGCGGCGCCTGCAACACCCGTGAGACGGTGCTCAAGCGCGACGGCAGCGGCGTGGTCACCGACTCCTCCTGCGCCGCCACCAGCGGCAGCTGGTACTCCGTCTACGACGGCGCCACCTGGACCGCCGCGTCCGACCTCGACATCGACCACCTCGTGCCCCTCGCCGAGGCCTGGGACTCCGGCGCCTCCGCCTGGACCACCTCCCAGCGGCAGGCCTTCGCCAACGACCTCACCCGCCCGCAGCTCATCGCCGTCACCGACAACGTGAACCAGGCCAAGGGCGACCAGGACCCGGCCACGTGGATGCCGTCCCGCACCGCGTACGCCTGCACCTACGTGCGCGCCTGGGTCCAGGTGAAGTACTACTACAACCTGGCGGTCGACTCCGCCGAGAAGAGCAAGCTCAGCAGCGTCCTCAGCGGCTGCTGACGGTGCGTCCCGGCCCCGCCCGGCCGCCGGGACCGCGGCCCGGGCGGGGCCGGGAACTCACGCCTTCCCTCCGACGTCCACAACTCACGACGACGGAGGGAAGGCCGACCGCCATGGCAGAACTGCGCCTGGGCCCGCTGCTGAGATACGTGGACGAGGACACGGCCACCGTGTGGGTCGAGGCGGACCGCCCCGCCACGGCGACCGTCGCCTGCGAGGACGGGGCCACCGGCAGCGAGCGCACCTGGCAGATCGCGGGCCACCACTACGCGATCGTCACCGTGACGGGGCTGCGCCCCGGCACCTCCACGCCCTACCGCGTCCTCCTCGACGGGCAGCAGGTCTGGCCGCTGCCCGGCTCCCCGTACCCGCCCAGCACCATCCACACCGCCGGGCACGACGGGGACGGCGGGGAGGACGGACAGCCGCTGCGCGTCGCCTTCGGCTCCTGCCGCTGGGCCGCGCCGCCCCCGGACGAACCCGACCCCATCGGCCCCGACGCGCTGGACACCCTCGCCCACCACATCGGCTCCGGCGACGCGCCCCGCCCCGACCTCCTGCTGCTGCTCGGCGACCAGATCTACGCCGACGAGACCTCCGCGGCCACCCGCCGCTGGCTCGCCCGGCGCCGCGACCTGGACGAGCCGCCCTGGGACCAGGTCGCCGACTACGAGGAATACACCCACCTTTACTACGAGTCCTGGCTCGACCCGGACATCCGCTGGCTGCTGTCCACGGTGCCCAGCTGCATGATCTTCGACGACCACGACGTCATAGACGACTGGAACACCTCCCACACGTGGCGCAACACCATGCGGGAGACGGCCTGGTGGCACGAGCGCGTCACCAGCGGCCTCACCTCGTACTGGGTCCACCAGCACCTCGGCAACCTCACCCCCGCCGAACTCGCCGCCGACAAGCTCCTCGCCGCGGTGCGCGCCGCCGAGGACGGCACGGAGACCCTGCGCGCCTTCGCCGCACGCGTGGAGGCCGACCCGGCGCACACCCGCTGGAGTTACCGCCGCGACCTCGGACGCACCCGCCTGCTCATGGTCGACTCACGCGCCGCCCGCGTCCTGGACGAGCACGACCGCGCCATGCTCGACCCGGCGGAACTCGACTGGCTGCGCCAGAACGTCCGCCCCGACGGCAGCTTCGACCACCTGCTCATCGGCACCTCCCTGCCCTGGCTCCTCCCGCACGCCGTCCACGACGCGGAGGCGTGGAGCTCCGCCCTCTGCGGCGGCAGCCGCGGCCACCGCTGGACGCACCGCGGCGAACGCCTGCGCCAGGCCGGCGACCTCGAACACTGGTCGGCCTTCCCCGACTCCTTCGACGCCCTCGCCGGGCTCCTCACCGACGCCGCCGACGCCCCCGAGGCCCCCGCCACGATCTGCGTCCTGTCCGGCGACGTCCACCACGCCTACACCGCCGAGGCCCACCGGCCCGGCACGCCGCTGCGCTCCCGTCTGCTGCAACTGACCTGTTCGCCGGTCCACAACACGATCCCCGGCTTCATGCGCCTCGCCTTCCGCTTCGCCTGGACGGGCCCCGCCCGGCTCATCGGCCGCGCCCTCGCCCGTCACGGCCGCGCCGGCACCCCGTCGCTGCGCTGGCGCAAGACGGGCGGCCCATGGTTCGGCAACCAGCTCATGACCCTGTCCCTGCGCGGCCGCGCCGCCGCGCTCCGGCTGGACCAGACCCGGGCCCCCAAGGGGACGGCACGGCGGGCGGAGTTGGTGACGGTGATGGACACCCACCTCACGACGGACTGAGCAGGGACGCGTAATCCGAGCAGAGGGCCCCGCGCGGCGCGCGGGGCCCTCCGCCGTGGTGCGTGCACCGGATCAGAAGGTGCTGGTGCTGTTGAACCTCGCGGTGGACCAGCGGTAGCCGAGGACGGTGAGGCCGGCGCACCAGGCGGCGGCGATCCACCCGTTGTCGCCGATGCCGGTGCCCAGGAGGAGGCCACGGAGGGTCTCGATGGCGGGGGTGAAGGGCTGGTACTGGGCGATGGGCCGGAACCAGCCGGGCATGGAGTGCAGGGGCACGAAGGCGCTGGACAGCAGGGGGAGCAGGATCAGGGGGGTGGCGTTGTTGCTGGCGGCCTCGGCATTGGGGCTGACCAGGCCCATGCCGACGGCGATCCAGGTCAGTGCGGTGGCGAAGCCGACGAGCAGGGCCAGGGCGGCGAGCCATTCCAGGGGGGTGGCGTGGGTGGAGCGGAAGCCGATGGCGACGGCGACGGCGGCGACGAGGACGACGCTGAGGACGGATTGCAGGACGCTGCCGATGACGTGTCCGACGATCACGGAGCCGCGGTGGATGGCCATGGTGCGGAAGCGGGCGATGATGCCTTCGGTCATGTCGTTGGAGACCGAGACGGCGGTGCCGATGGTGGTGCTGCCGATGGTCATCAGGAGCAGGCCGGGGACGAGGTAGGCGATGTAGGCGGAGCGGTCGGGGGTGCCGCCCGCGATGCCGGCGCTCATGGTGTCGCCGAAGACGTAGACGAACAGCAGGAGCAGCATGATCGGGGTGAGGAGGAGGTTGAGGGTCAGGGAGGGGTAGCGGCGGGCGTGCAGGAGGTTGCGGCGCAGCATGGTGGAGCAGTCGCGCAGGGCGTGGGTCGATGTGCTCATCGCAGGGCCTCCGTGGGCTGGTGGGGGACGGTGGCGGTGTCGCCGGTGAGGGCGAAGAAGACGTCGTCGAGGTCGGGGGTGTGGACGGTCAGCTCGTCGGCGTGGACGGCGGCGGCGTCGAGCCGGTCCAGGAGGGTGCGCAGGTCGCGTTGGCTGCCGTCGCTGGGCAGTTGCAGGGTCAGGGCGTCGTCGTCGCGGGCCGCGCCGGGCAGGGCGGTGGCGGCGTGGTGGTAGGCGGTGGGGTCGGTGAAGCGCAGCCGGATGTGGCCGCCGGGGATGAGGCGTTTGAGTTCGTCGGGGGTGCCTTCGGCGGCGATGGTGCCGTTGTGGAGGACGGCGATCCGGTCGGCGAGTTCGTCGGCCTCCTCCAGGTACTGGGTGGTGAGGAAGACGGTGACGCCGCCGGTGACGAGTTCGCGGATGATCTGCCACATGGTGTGGCGGGAGCGGGGGTCCAGGCCGGTGGTGGGTTCGTCCAGGAAGATGATGCGGGGGTCGCCGACCAGGGTCATGGCGATGTCCAGGCGGCGTTTCATGCCGCCGGAGTAGGTGGCGGCTGGCTTGCCGGCGGCCTCGGTGAGGTCGAAGCGTTCCAGCAGCGCGGCGGCCACCCGCCGTCCCTCGGCCTTGGACAGGTGGTGCAGGTCCGCCATCAGCAGCATGTTCTCCTCGCCGGTGATCAGCCCGTCGACGGCGGAGAACTGCCCGGTGACCCCGATCGCGGCACGCACCGCCTGCGGATCGCCGGCCAGGTCGTGGCCGGCGACCTGGGCCTGCCCGCCGTCGGCGGCGATGAGCGTGGACAGGATCTTCACCGCGGTGGTCTTCCCCGCCCCGTTCGGACCCAGCAACGCGAACACGGATCCGGCCGGGATGCGCAGGTCGATGCCGTCGAGCACGGTCTTGTCGCCGTAGGACTTGCGCAGACCGATGGCGGAGATGGCGGCGGGTGAGGCGTGACGGTCACCTTGCCTGGGCGTGGGCATGACAGATGAAGGCATGGGGCCCTCCATTCGAAGGCTGAAGTGGGTGGGGGCCGGCGCGGGTCGGGGTCGTGGTGCTCAGACCCGGGCACGGCGGATGTCGATGTTGCCCCAGCGGGTCCGGGCGTGGACCTCGACGGTGTCCTCGGTCGCCTCCGGGGTCCCGGACGCGGTGAGCGTGTTGCGGACCTGCCCGCGCTCGGAGCTGACGTCGAGCCAGGCGGCGGTGCCCTCGCGGACGCCGACCTCGATGGCGCCGTAGGAGGTCTCCAGCTGGACGGTGCCGCGGGCGACCTCGGCGACGCGCAGGTTGCCGTGGGCGACGGTGGCCGTGACCGAGCTCTCGGCACGCTCGACGTCGACGTTGCCGTGGGCTCCGCGCACCCGCAGTTCGCCGAGCGCGGCGCCGACGGTCGTGGTGCCGTGCGAGTTCTTCAGGACGGCGGGACCGTCGAGGGTGCCGACGCGCAGGCTGCCGGAACTGGTGGTGATCTCGGCCGTGCCCTCGATCCGGTCGACGGTGATCGAGCCGTGGGAGGCGGTCAGCTGCAGCGGGCCGGTCGTGTCGAAGCGGACGTCGTTGGACGAGGTCTTCACCCGGACCTCGCCGAGCCGGCCCTCGCCGAGCACCTGGGTCCAGGAACCGGTCACGTTGACGCGCGAGCCCGTGGGCAGTTCGACCGTCACGTCGACGGCGCCGCTGGGCCCGATGAGGTAGCGCTCCTTGGTCCTGACGGTGAGGGCGCCGTTCGCGTAGGTGACCTCGGTCTGGCCGGCCGCCCGGACGTCCTTGTCCCGCTTCGGGTCGCGGGGCAGCACCTCGACGACGGTGTCGGGGCGGTCGCCCGCGGCGAACCGGATGGAACCGGCGCCGACGTGGGCGGTGACGGAGATCGGTTCGGGGGTGTCGAAAGAAGGCATGGCTGTCCCGTCCTCTTGGGTCTTGGGGTCGTCCCCGCTGGTGGGACGTGGTGTGGGTGACGTGGAGCGGGTGCGGGTGCGGGCGGGCCCGGCTAGCGCACCCAGCCCGTGAAGCTCTGTCCGATGGTGCGGGTCTTCTCCGTCGTACGCCGCTGCGGGCCGCCGTCGACCGCGGCCGACACGGCCCGTACCAGCCACGCGTTGACCGACAGGCCCTCGCGGTTGGCGGCCTCCTCGGCGCGGGCCTTGAGGTGCGCCGGCAGGCGCAGGTTGACGCGTGCGGTGCCTCCCTCGTCGCCCTCGGCCGGGGCGGGGGCCGGGGCCTTGAGCGGTTCGACGGGCGCGTCCACCCGGTCCGCGGGGCCGCCGCCGGTGGGCGGCAGCGTCACCACGAAGTCGGGGTCCAGCCCGCGCAGCCGTACGTCGACCGAGCCGGGGGCGAGTTCTCGGGTGATCTCGTCCATCGCGGCGGAGAGCACGTTGAGCATGGTCAGGCGGGTCGCCGACTCCAGCGGAGCGGTGAGCCGCTCGGCCAGCTCGCGGGCATCCTCCCCGCCGGCTTCGGCGGCCACCGCGAGTTCACGGCGGAGGGTGTCGACATACGGGGTGAGGTCCATGACGTCATAGTGGCACCACTATGGCGCCATGCGCAAGCCTGAAGGGTGCCGCATGGTGCCCACCCTGTGGTGTAGCCGCTCTGACCTGGTGAAACGTGATGACGGTGGCCTGAGCCATGATGACGCCACATGTGCGCGATGTGCCATGGATGGCGCTGGATGGTGCTACGTGGCGCCAGATGGTGCCACCAGGTAGTGCCAGGTGGCGCCAAGAGCTGACCCCGCCGGTACGCCCGCCCCGCGATCAGCCCGCGCGCTCCAGGGTGACGGTGCTGCGCACAGGCGTGGCCCGCCACATGGCGGCCAACTGCGGGTAGGACCGGATCAGGCGGAGCGTCTCCGCGAGCGCGGCGGTCCTGGGCGCGCCGATGGCGTGGTGGTCGAATCCGGTGTCCTGGAGGCCCAGGTCGTCCAGTTCGGCCCACGCCGGATCCTCGGCGCAGCAGAGCTGCAGCTCAACCTCCCAGTACCCGGGTTGCCGGTGGGGGTCGTTGCGGTTGCCGCCGGTGTCGTGGACCGCGAGCAGCCGCCCGAACGAGAGCGCGGGCAGGTCGTCGTTCCAGTCCCACCGGCCCCATGCGGCGATGAAGCCGTCGCCGTCGGCCTCCTCGACGCCCTCGACCTCGATGGCGAGGAACTCGGCGAACGACTGCCAGGCCGCGTCGACGTCGTGGACCGCGCCGGGCGCGGCGCCGTGGCGGCGCAGGATCCGGGCCAGGGCCTCGTCGGCGGATCGCCAGGGGATGGGCACCGGGGGCGCTATCCCTCGTGCTCGTCGAGCCAGAGGACGATCCCGGTCACACCGCCCAGGATGGCCGCGACGCCGGCGCGGACGGCCGCGGCGCAGCGGGCGGGGGTGAAGGTGGCGGGGTCGTACGTCGAGGACATGCCCAGACCCTCACCGCGGAACGACGCGCCGGACCAGTCGACGGCGGTGACGTTGGCGGTGGGCTCGGCCAACTCCGCGCCCACCACGAGGAACTGCTGGGAGAGGTGGTTCGGGGTGACCGTGGCGAGGGGGTCGATCAGGTCGTTGCCGGCGCTGACGATGAGGTCCGGATGCATGTCGAGGGCCCGGGTGACGTCGGACAGGAGGTCGGCGGGGTGGTCGGTGACGACCGTCCTGAGGTCGACGTGCTCGGCCTCGGCCCACTCCTTGACCGCGGTCGCCAGCGCCTTGGCGGGGCGGTCGTCGCCCGCGGTCAGCAGGACGACGCGGTAGCCCTCCGAGGGGTGGACCCCGGACCAGGAGCCGGGGCGCGGGGTGGCCGTGGCCTCGGGGGCGGGCGGGGCGGCGCGGTCGACGAACCCGGGGCCCGGGGTGCCGACGGCGCTGGGGCTGGGGTGCGGGTGTGACCAGTCGTCGCCGGAGCCGCATCCGGTGAGCAGCGCGGCGGCCGCGGCCAGGGTGGCAGCGGCGCGAAGCGGGGGGCGCAAGGCGATCGACCTCCGGGTGGTGACAGGTGGTGCCGCCCCCATCCTGCAATCCCGTTCCCGTCGTCTCATCCGGGGGGGCGCCGTTGTCGAACTTGTTTTCTCACGATTCGCCGACCGGCCGGTTCCGGTTCACCCGTGACGTGCACGGTGCAGTGGCAACCTGAAGGAGCCACATGTCACATCGCGTCCGCCGCACCCTCGTCGGGATCACCGCGGCGGTGATCGCCTTCCTGGGTCTCGGGCAGCAGTCCGCGCTCGCGCACGGCTTCACCTCGACCGTGTACGTGGACGTCGCCCCGGCCGACGGAGGCCGCATACGGACCACGCTGCAGCTCGAGTACGACCTCTTCGTCGTGTCCGCCGCCGACTACCAGCACGACGACACCCTCTTCCGCGAAGGGACCGCCGCGTTCGACGCCGGCGACGCCACCGCCCAGGCCGCGGCGCTGGAGGCGCACGCGACGTCGGCCGTCGCGTACGCCACCGGGCGTTTCACGGTGAGTTCCGACGGCAAGGCCTGCACCCCCGCCCAGGCCGGAGGCTTCACGATGGGCCGCCGGGAGGGCGTGCCGTACGCCACCCTCCGCCTGGACTGGAACTGCCCGCAGGGCGAGGACCGCGAGGTGCGCAGCGGGCTGTTCCCCGATTCCGAGGGCTACGTCAAGGGCACCAAGACGATCGTCACGTACGCGGTCGACGGCAGTTCCGGCAGTGCCGCGCTCGACGCCGAGCACCCGTCCTTCTCCATCGGCCAGTCCTGGTACGAGCGGTTCTGGGAGTTCTTCCGCCTCGGCGCCGAGCACCTGCTGACCGGGATCGACCACATCCTGTTCCTGCTCGCCCTGATCGCCGGATCGCGGCGGCCGCGCGAGATCGTGCTGGCGGCCACCAGCTTCACCCTGGCGCACTCGGTGACGTTCATGCTCGCCGCGCTGGGCGTGGTCGACGTGCCCGCGCGCATCGTCGAGCCCGTCATCGCGCTGTCGATCGCCGTGGTCGCCGGCTGGTACCTGTGGCGGATCTGGCGGCGCGGTGACCACGCGACCGACCTCGAGGCCGCCGGGCAGGGGCATTTCAGCCTGGACCGGGCCGGATGGACCCGCCTCGGCGTGGTGTTCTGCTTCGGCCTGGTGCACGGCCTCGGCTTCGCGGGCGCGCTGGGGATCGACGAGGCGTGGTCGTGGACCCTGCTGTGGTCCCTGCTGGTGTTCAACGTCGGCATCGAGGCCGTCCAGCTGGCCATCATTGCCGTCGTCTTCCCGCTGCTGCTGGTGCTGCGCCGCCGGTCGGCGCGGGCCGGGCTCTGGACCACGGGCGCGATTTCCGCGGGGGTGTCCGTCATGGGGCTGGTGTGGTTCGTGCAACGAGTGTCCGGATTCTGAGACTACGTCCAGGACACGTGTGAAGTTCAACTATCTCGGGGCTCGCATTTATGTTCGCTTTACCTGCCGAGGTGAGCGTGGGGGTCTCCACTCGATGCACACGATTCGTGCACAGAAGGAAAAGACAAAAATGAGATCGAGCAACTCCTCGCGGACCTCCGGGTCCGCGCGGCGCCGTGTGGCCACCGGGGCCACCGCGGCGTTCCTCGGCCTGACGGTTGCCCTTGGCAACGGGCTGGTCACCTCGGCGTCCGCCGCCGACACCGCCACCCTCAGCGGCATCGTCCTCGGTGTCGGCGCCAACGAGGCCCAGCGCACCGTGACCTGGTACTCCTCCGCCGACACGGCGCAGCAGATCCAGCTCGCCCCGACCGCGCAGGTGGCCGACGGCCAGTTCCCGGCCGGTGCCGCCACCTTCGACGCCATCGGCGCGGCGAACATCGCCTCCAGCGGCGGCTACAACCGCCACGCGACGATCACCGGCCTGAAGGAGAACACCCAGTACTCCTACCGCGTCGGCAGCGAGGGCAACTGGTCCTCCACGTACTCCTTCAAGACGCAGGACTTCGAGGGCGAGTACGACTTCCTGTTCTACGGCGACCCGCAGATCGGCGCGTCCGGCAACCTGGCCGCCGACCAGGCCGGCTGGCAGGACACGGTCGACGTCTCGCTGCGGGCCAACCCGAACGCCGAGATCCTGGTGTCGGGCGGTGACCAGGTCGAGACGGCCAACACCGAGTCCCAGTGGAACTCCTTCCTCGCCCCCGACGGACTGCGCCAGTACCCGTGGGCCGCCACCATCGGCAACCACGACGTCGGCGGCAAGGCCTACGAGCAGCACTTCACCACCCCGAACACCGACCGCTCGGCCCCGTACTACGACAACGGGAACCCCGCGGGCACCAAGTCGGGCGGTGACTACTGGTACATCTACAAGGACGTGCTGTTCATCGACCTGAACAGCAACAGCTACAACTCCGCCAACGGCGGCGGTGACGCGGCGCACGTCAACTACGTGACCGACGTCATCAACAAGCACGGCAACGAGGCCAAGTGGAAGGTCCTCGTCTACCACCACGCGATCTACTCGCCGGCCTCGCACGCCAAGGACGGCGACAACAAGCAGCGTCGTCAGGACTTCCCGACCACGTTCTCCAAGCTCGGCGTGGACCTGGTCCTGCAGGGCCACGACCACAGCTACTCCCGCAGCTACCTGATCAAGAACGGTGAGAAGGAGAACCCGGCCGAGCAGCCTGGTGCCTCCGACGTGTACCCGGGTCCCGGCGGCGTCCTCTACGTGACGGCCAACTCCGCCTCGGGCTCGAAGTACTACGACATCACCAAGCCGGACAGCAGCGGCACCAGCGGCGCGGGCAACGGCGCCGACCCGCTGAACCCGGACAACTACTGGTACAACTCGGTCCAGAACCAGGAGCACGTCCGCACCTACGTCAAGGTCCAGGTGCGCAACGACAAGCTCGTCGTCGAGAACGTCCGCAGCGCCGCCAACGGCGCCGACCAGCCGGTCGGTTCGCACGTCGACGACGTCACGGTGCACCCGTACCACGGGGACAAGCAGGACCTGCAGGTCAACGTCCCCAACCCGGCTCCGGGTGAGTTCGGCTGGACGATCGACGGCTACAACGGCCTGGTGGACCTCGGTACCGCCAAGGAGCAGAACGGCGACCACTTCGTCGCGGGCGGCAAGATCAACCCGATCCTCGTCTCCGACAGCCGCCGTTCGCTCGCCCCGTGGTCGATCTCGGCCAACGTGGGCGACTTCAAGGACGCCGACAAGACGTTCTCCGGCTCCTACCTCGGCTGGACGCCGTACGTCCTGGACGGCGGCGCCGGTGCCGCGGCCGGTGACCCGGTGACCTCCGGTTACGACGACCACGGCCAGGGCCTGTCCGTCTCGCGTGGCCTCGGCTCCGCCGAGCAGGGCCACCCGCGGGGTTCCGCCAAGCTCGGCGCTGACCTGGATCTGAAGATCCCGGACAGCGTCGAGAAGGGCGGCTACCGCGCCACCCTCACGATCACTGCGCTGAGCAGCTGACCGTACCCGTTTGACGGCGGGGCAGGCACCGTCGGTGCCTGCCCCGCCTCCCGCTCCAGGAGAACCCCGACATGCACCCGTCCGCACCGCGCCGCACGACGCCCCTCGCCCGCACCGCCGTCCTGGTCCTGCTCGCGGCCCTCGCCCTCGTGGGCCTCCACGCCGGCCCCGCCCGTGCGGCCGACGGCGACGTCACCTGGACGGTCAGGACGGCCGCGAACGGGTTCGGCAACGACCGGTCCAGCTACAGCTACACCGCGAACCCCGGCGGACAGGTCAAGGACGCCATGGTCGTGGCCAACCGCAGCACCTCCGCGCTGCGGCTCGCGCTCTACGCCGCCGACGGCTACACCACCGACACCGGGCAGCTCGACCTGCTCACCAAGGACAAGAAGTCCGTCGGGATCGGCGCCTGGGTCCACGCCGACCGCGACAGCGTCGAGATCAAGCCCGGCAAGACCGCCGAGATCCCCTTCACCGTCACCGTTCCGGACAACGCCACCCCCGGCGACTACGTGGGCGGCATCCTGACCTCGCTCAAGCAGTCCGACGAGGCCCAGGGCATCAACGTGGACCGGCGCCTGGGCATCCGGGTCAAGCTGCGGGTCAGCGGGGAGCTCAAGCCGAAGCTCGCCGTCGAGGACCTCCACCTCGACTACGACGGCCCGGCCGGCCCCTTCGCCTCGGGCGACGCCACCGTCACGTACACGATCCACAACACCGGCAACGCGATGCTGTCGGCCCGCCAGTCCGTCTCGGTGGCCGGCCCGTTCGGATGGCTGCGGGCGAAGGCCGGCGACATCCCCGCGCCGCCGGAGCTGCTCCCCGGCGAGAGCTGGAAGGTGAAGGTGCCCGTCCACGGCGTCGCACCCGCCGTCCGCCTCACCGCGACCGCCACCCTCACCCCGATGCTCACCGACGCGTCGGGCTCGATCACCCCGCTGGACCCGGTCGAGGCCACCGCCCACGGCTGGGCCGTGCCCTGGGTGCTGGTCCTGCTGATCGTCCTCCTCGCCGCGGCCGTCGCCGCCGCGATCGTCCTCACCCGCCGCGGCCGCACGCGGCGCAAGCAGCGCGAGGACACCCGCGTCCGGGACGCCGTGGAGAAGGCGCTCCGCGACAAGGAGACGCAGAAGGGCTGACCCCGGGCCGTCAGTCCGCGAGGACGGCGGGGCCCCGGGGCCATGAGGCCTCCCGCCCCGCCGCCAGGACCCGAAGACGCGCCGGAGCCGGGCCGACGGCCGCCGGGTGGTCTTCCGCCCGTTCGGTCGACGCCCGGCACCCGTGCGGGAGGGGCCCGCCGCGTCAGAGGATGTACTCCCCGAGCGCGTAGCCCTTCCGCTCCGTGATGAGCTCGATCCTGAGCCCGTTGGGGTCGGCCAGGAACATGCTGTCCGCGACCTCGGTGGGGAAGGACGCGTACGGCAGGCCCCGCTCGTCGAGGCGGGCCTTGACCATGTCGTAGGCCTCCTGCGTGACCGCGAGGGCGACGTGGTGGCCGCCGCCCACCGTCTCCGCGTAGTCGGGGTGGGGGTGGCCCGGGAAGTCGAAGAAGGCGAGCATGTTCTCGCCGCCCATGTCGAAGAAGAAGTGGGTCGATCCGCGGTAGTCGCGGTTCTCGATCAGGTCCACCAGCGGAAGCCCCAGTACGTCCCGGTAGAAGAGGATGGTCTCCTCGACGTCCCGGGCGATGAACGCGGCGTGGTGGACCCCCTGGGTGGTGGGTGCCGGGCGTTCCTCGGCCGGGAGGAGATAACGGTCCCTCAGTTCCGCCTGGCGCTCCAGGATCGCCTGCAGCTCCTCGCCGTGCGGCTGTGCCATGGTCGTGACTCCTCATCCTGGGGGCGGCGCGGACGGGCCCCGGGGCGACGGTATTGGGCCCGCCCTGCTCCCATCATCGCTTGACGTGTCAAGCAAACATAGAGGCATTTATTTGACACGTCAAGGATTCGGGAAGGGGTCCCGGCTTCCGGCAGGCCGAGCGGCAGGGGGGCGGGCGCCTCGGCCCGTCCATGTCCGCGCCCGGTTCCCGACACCTGTGGGCAAGGACGCAGGATCAAGGTCTCCAGGTAGTTGTATCTCCCAACCGGAGGTTTTGAGCCATGTCCTCAGTGTCCCGGAGAGACTTCCTCGGCACCGCCGCGACCGTCGCCGGCGCGGCCGCCATCGGCGCCACGCTGCCCGGCGTGAGCGCCGCCGCGACCCCCGCCCAGGCCGGGCCCGTCCCGCGCGGCCACGGCCACGGCCACGCGCACGGCGACATCCGCGACATCAAGCACGTCGTCGTGATCATGCAGGAGAACCGCAGTTTCGACCACTACTTCGGTGCCCTCAGGGGCGTACGCGGCTTCGGCGACCGCGCGACGATCCAGCTGCCCGGCGGCGGCTCCGTGTGGCAGCAGCCCAAGACGCCGACGGAGGGCGCCGAGACCCAGTACCCGTGGCGGCTGAGCGGCGCGAAGTCCTGGAGCGGCCCGACCCCGCCGAGCGCCGAGCTCGGCGCCGCCAACTACGGCGGCACCAGCCACGGCTGGACCGACCAGCACGGCGCCTGGTACGGCGGCCTCATGAACGGCTGGTATTACGCCAAGGGCGGTCCCACCACCCTCGGCTACCTGGACCGCAAGGACCTGCCCTTCCACTACGCCCTCGCCGACACCTACACCGTCGGCGACGCCTACCACTGCTCCGTGCTCAGCGCGACCGGCCCGAACCGCACCTACCTGTGGGGCGGCACCATCAACGCCGACAAGAAGCACGGCGACTTCACCGCCAACGACGGCGGCGACGAGCGTGGCAGGTTCCTGCCCTGGGAGTCCTACGCCGAGACGCTCCAGGAGGCCGGCGTCAGCTGGCGCGTCTACCAGTGCGCCGACGACTACGGCGACAACGGGCTGGAGTACTTCGGCACCTTCGCCAGGCTCGACCCCACCCAGGGAGGTCAGGCCGCCCCCGGCAACGTCTATTACGACAACGGCGTCAAGGACGTCCCCGAGCCGGTCACCGGCCTCGCGGGCAACGCCGACAACATCAGCGCCGCGATCCGCGCGGACGTGCTGGGCGGCACGCTGCCGCAGGTCAGCTGGGTCGTCAACAACCAGTTCTTCTCCGAGCACCCGGTCACCGCGCCCAGCAACGGCGGGTACTTCCTGCGCGGCGTCCTGGAGGCCCTCCACGCCGACCCGGACGTCTTCGACTCGACGCTGGTGATCGTCAACTACGACGAGAACGACGGCCAGTTCGACCACGTCCCGCCGCCCGTCCCCGCCCCCGGGGAGGCCGACGAGTTCGTCTCCGGCACCATGGGCCAGTACGGCGTCACCGAGCCCCTCCCGGTCGGCCTCGGCTTCCGCGTGCCGCTGCTGCTCATCTCGCCCTGGACCCGCGGCGGCTGGGTGACCTCGGAGGTCTCCGACCACACCTCGGTCATCCAGTTCCTGGAGAAGTGGACCACCGCCCTCGGCACGCCTGCCATCTGCCCCAACATCAGCGACTGGCGGCGCGAGGTGTGCGGCGACCTCACCAGCGCCCTCGACTTCGCCTCCCCCGTCTACGGGCTGCCCCACCTGCCCGACACCGGTCCGCTCGTCCCCGAGACCCGGTACACCCCGCTGCCCGGCGACAACGCGATGCCCACGCAGGAGAAGGGCACCAAGCGGGCCCGCCCGCTGCCGTACCAGCCCAGCGCCAACCTGACCGGCTTCGCCGACGGCGCGGTCGAGCTGGAGCTCGGCAACGAGGCCCCCTTCGCCACCAAGGCGAGCCACTTCTCCGTCCACAACAACCTCGGCGGGTTCCCCTCGCTGGCCGCGTACCCGGCCGCGTTCCCCGGCCAGTACACCGTCCCCGCGGGCGCGCGGGTCACCGGCACCGGCCCCGTCGGCTCCACCGCCGGCGACACCGCCTACGACCTGACGGTCACGGGCCCCAACCGGTTCCTGCGCCGCTTCACCGGCGACACCGCCGGCGCCGGCAAGGACCTCGTCGTCGAGGCCCGCTACCACGACGGCAGGGCGACCGCCCACCCGAAGCTCAAGCTGTGGCTGCGCAACGACGGCCGCAAGCCGGTGACGTTCACCGTCACGCACAACCACTACATCCACGGCGCCCCCACGAAGGTGCGGGTCGCCCCGCACGGCAAGGAGGCGTGGACGGTCAACCCGCTGGAGGTCAGCGACGGCTGGTACGACGTCACCGTCACGGCCGACTGCGACCGCACCTGGTCGCAGCGCTTCACCGGCCACCTGGAGACCGGCCGGGCCAGCGTCACCGGCTGACCTGACCTGACCTGACCTGAACGGCCGGGGACGGGCGACCGCCGTCGCCCGTGCCCGGCCGCGGCCGCGTCCGTGCCCGGCGTCCCGGCCGCGGTCAGATGACGGTGAGCGTCAGGACAGCCGTGTAGGTGCCGGGTGGCGTGCCCGTCGGCGCGTCGAGGTCCAGCCGGGCCCCCACGTCGGCGGCGCCGGGGCCGGCCCCGGTGGACGTCCTCCCGTTGCGCGGGACCGGAGAAGCGGGTACGGCCCTCCCGGGCGGCCCCTCCTGGACGCTGCGCGAGGAGGCGGACCCGGCGATCGTGTGACGCGGCCGGGCGCGGTCCGGACCGCCGGCGACGGAGGGTGACCGTGACCCCCGGGTCCTGGCCAAGGGCCGCCGGTGGGTGAACGCCCGCCCCCGGCGCCCGGAAGATTTCCCACAGCGCCCTCGCATAGCCCCTGACCTGCGAAGAAGCGCCCGCCGCGGCGCTGCGCCGCGGCGCTTTCTTTTGACTACGGGCCCCACCCGTGTCACGGTCATGTCCTCGGCGTTTGCCGCCTTGCATCACGGCGTCCCTGCCCGGTGAGCGAGAACGCGTGGGTCACGTGGCCCTCGTCCTACCGGCTCCAGGCACACGAAGCCGGTTCGACGACGGTCGGAAATGGCACGGCCGTTGTCCACCAATCTTCACGTACGAAGGAGATTGACATGCGTGCAAACATCACCGTCCGCCGGACTGTCGCCGCAGCGCTGGCGGCACCGTTGCTCGCCGTCGTCGCGGCGGGCACCGCCGACGCGGCACCACAGATCACGACCTCAGCCCTCCAGACGGCCCCGACCAGCTACGTCCAGGGCGGCGGTGGCTTCGGCGGCATCGGCGGCTTCCGCGGCAACGGGTTCTACGGCAACAACTTCTACGGCGGTTTCGTCCCCGTCGTCGTCGTCCCCGTGGCCGTCCCCGTCGGCGGCTTCGGCGGGTACTTCCCGTTCCGCTGAGGGCTCCCCGCCCCACCGACCGCGGCACACCCCGACCGGCCGGAAGTCCCGTGGCGAACCGCCGCGGGACTTCCGGCCGGCGGGCCGCCCTCGCCCCGCTCCTGTCACACCCCCACGACGGCTCCGGTCTCAGCTGTCGGCCCCCGTCCACGCGGGGCCGGTCCAGTCGACGACGAGGAGAGCACCGTGACCGTCCGGTCCAGGGAATTCAACTTCGGCATGCCGTGGGAATCGCTCTACGGGTACAGCCAGGCCGTACAGGCCGGCGACACGCTCTACATCTCGGGGCAGTTGTCCCACGACAGCGCCGGAACCTTCATCGGGACCGGCGACTTCGAGCTCCAGATGAGCACGACCCTCGACAACCTCGACCGCGTGCTGGAGCACTTCGGCGCCGGCCGCGACCAGATCGTCGAGACCACCGTCCTGGTCAGGGGCCTGCGCGACCACTTCGACACCGCCGCCCGCCTGCACGCCGCCTACTGCGGCGACCACCGCCCCACCAGCACCGTCATGGGCGTGTCCGACCTGGCCCTGCCCGACCAGCTCGTGGAGATCGGCGCGGTCGTCCGCCTCGACATCACCCACTGACCGGACACCGGACGCGGGGCTAGGATCCGGGCCATGGCCCTGACCCTGCACGACGTGGACCGGTTCGAGGCCTCCAGGCCGCGCCTGGAGGCCGTCGCCTACCGGCTCCTCGGCTCCGCGAGCGAGGCCGAGGACGCCGTGCAGGAGACCTTCCTGCGCTGGCAGGCCGTCGACGTCGACCGCATCGACGTCCCCGAGGCGTGGCTGACCAAGGTGCTCACCAACCTGTGCCTCAACCAGCTGACCTCGGCCCGGGCCCGGCGCGAGACCTACGTGGGCCAGTGGCTCCCCGAACCGCTGCTCGCCGGTGACCCGATGCTCGGCCCGGCCGACACCGCCGAACAGCGCGAATCCGTCTCGTACGCGGTCCTCGTCCTGCTGGAGCGCCTCAGCCCCAACGAGCGCGCGGTGTACGTGCTGCGGGAGGCCTTCGACTACCCGCACCGCGAGATCGCCGGGATCCTCGACATCACCGAGGCCGCCAGCCAGCAGATCCACCACCGCGCCAGGAAGCACATCGCGGACGGCAAGGCCCGCAAGGCCGGTACCGAGGTCGACGAGGCGGCCACCCGGCGGGTCGTCGAGGAGTTCCTTGCGGCCGCCACCAGCGGCCGGACCGAGCCGCTCGTGCGGCTGCTCACCCAGGACGTCGTCGCGGTCGGCGACGGCGGCGGGAAGGTCCCGGCCCGCGCGAAGGCGTTCGAAGGCGCGCTCGCCGTCGCGAAGTTCCTGCGGGGCCTGTTCAAGCCCGGCACGGCCAAGCGTGCCCTGGTCGGCGGCTCGGCCGAGATCCACGCGACGACCGCCAACGGCGGCCCCGCCCTCGTGGCGGTCGTCGACGGCCGGGTCGTCGGCGTCATGTGCCTGGAGGTCACCGCCGAGGGCATCGCCGCCGTACGCAACCAGGTCAACCCCGACAAGCTCCGGCGCGCGACCGGGCGATGGGCGGCCGGCGACCACGGGGAACCTCTGCTCCACGCCTTCTGACCCCGGTGTGACGTGCTTCACATCGCGTTCCTGTCAGGAAACGGCGGCCCGCCCGGTTCAAGGGGCGAACCCGCTGGAGAGAAGACAGGAGCCAGGACATGCAGCACCGCATCGTCGTCCTCGGAGCCGGATACACCGGAGCCAGCGCCGCCGGGCGCCTCGCCAGGCGGCTGCACCGCGAGGACGTCGCCATCACCCTCGTCAACGCGGAGCCCGACTTCGTCGAGCGCGTCCGGATGCACCAGCTCGCGACCGGCCAGGACCTCACCACCCGGCCCCTCGGCGAGATGTTCGCGGGCACCGGCGTCGAACTGAAGGCGGCGAAGGTCACCGGCATCGACCCCGACCGCAGGACCGTCGCCGTCCACGGCGCGGACGGCGCCGGGGAACTGACCTACGACACCCTCGTCTACGCCCTCGGCAGCGGCTGGAAGGACCAGGGCGTCCCCGGCGCCGCCGAGCACGCCCACGAGATCGCCGGCCGCCCCGGGGCACTGCGGGTGCGCGAGCGCCTGGCCGCCCTGGACGCCGGACGGCCCGTGCTCGTGGTCGGCGGCGGCCTCACCGGCCTGGAGGCCGCGACCGAGATCGCCGAGGCCCGCCCGGACCTCGCCGTCGCCCTCGCCGCCCACGGCGGCCTCGGCGACTGGCTCTCCGGCAAGGGCGCCCGGCACCTGCGCAAGGTCGTCGACCGGCTCGGCATCACCGTGCACGAGCACACCACCGTCACCGCCGTGGCGGCCGACCACGTCACCACCGCCGACGGCACCTCCATCCCGGCCGCGGTCACCGTGTGGACCACCGGCTTCGCCGTCCACCCGATCGCCGGGGCCACCACCCTGGAGACGACCGGCACCGGCCGGATCGTGGTCGACGGCACCATGCGCTCGGTCTCCCACCCGGACGTCTACGCCATCGGCGACGCCGCCCTGGCGATGGGCCCCGGCGACAAGCCGCTGCGGATGTCGTGCGCCTCGGGCATCCCCACCGCCTGGCAGGCCGCCGACGCCATCGCGGCCCGCCTGACCGGCGGCAAGCTCCCCAACACCCCACTGCGGTACTTCAACCAGTGCATCTCGCTCGGCCGCAAGGAGGGCCTGATCCAGTACGTCACCGCCGACGACCGTGCGGTCAGCGCGGCCCTGACCGGACGGCTCGCCGCCCTCTACAAGGAACTGGTCTGCAAGGGCGCCGCCTGGGGCGTCGCCAACCCGACGATGGGCCTCCCCACCCGCCGTCGCCGCGTCATCCCCCGGCCCGCCCCGTCCGGACCCGCGGTCCGGACGCCTGCCTGACCCGCACCGCACGCGCCGTCCCGCCGCGGGGGAGCCGCCCCGCGGCGGGACTGCGGGGCTGCGTGCGGCCGGCGGATCAGGAGTTGGCGATCAGCGCCGCCGTCGGCAGCAACGTGCCCAGGACGCTGAGCAGCCAGTAGGTGCGTGCGGACAGCGCCGTCCGGACGGCGAGGGGCCGGTTGGCCACCCACCAGAGCACGGCGTAGAGGAGCACGACGGGCCCGAAGAGCAGCAGCCCGGGCAGGATGCCGTCGTTCTCCGTCGGCTCCCGCACGGTCAGACCCAGGTCGGCGAGCGGCCAGTTCGCGGCGAGGTACCAGAGCATCCACATCGGCACCACTCCCGGGATCCCCAACAGCAGATTCACGCCCAGGGCGGTGTACCACCGTCTGGTCATCCCCGTCGCCCCTCCCCGTGATCGTCCGTGGAGACGGTACAACGAAGGCGGGCGGAGCCGACCGCCGCAGCCGCAACGGACCTCCCGCGCGGAGCGGCGGTCGGGCCTCCCGTACCCGCTGCCGGCCGGGCGTCAGCCGATCTCCACCGCCATCCCCTTGACGTTGGTGGCGTCCAACGCCTTCCGGATCCCCTTGGCGAGCTTGACCGCGTCACCGACGGCCCAGAAGTGGACGAAGAAGAGCCGCGGTTCGTCCGTCAGCCCGTGGTTGTGCAGCTCCACGAGTTGGCACCCGGCACGCCTGAGGGCCGCCAGGACGTCCTGGACCTCGCTGGCGATCATGGCGCAGTCGCCGCTGACCGCGGCGCGGCCGTTGCCCAGCGGCTGGTAGTTGATCGCACTGGTGGATCCGAGGCCCGGCGGCAGGACCATACCGGCGTCGGTGATGGTCTCCCGGCGCACGAAGGTGTTCTTGTAGACCCCGTCGTCGATGCCGCCCTTGATGCCCATCACCTTGTCGATGGTGGCGACGTCCATGTCGAGCTTGCGCGGCACGGTGTGGTCCGGCCGCCCCGGCGGCGGGGCGCCGGTCCGGTCGAGCGCCGCACGCAGTCCCGTGGCGATGGCCACGGGGTCCTTGCCGTGCGCGTGGACGTGGACCCACCAGATCTCCGGGTCCTGCGAGAGCAGGTGCTTGTGGATCGCCGTCTGCTCGATCTTGCGCTCGTGCAGCACGTCGGCGAACGACTGCATCTCCTTCTCGGTGACCACCACGTCGCCCATCAGCAGCGTGTTCCCGTCGGCGTAGCGGACGAAGGACACGTGCGAGCCCAGGGCGAGCCCCGGTTTGACGGTGACGCCCTGCGAGACCACCTTGAGGTCCCGGCGCGGCAGACCCGTGTGGTACATGAACTCGCGCCTGATGTCGCCCGTCCGCCCGAGCGCGACGGACACGTCCTTCCAGTCCGTCAGAGCGGTGCGCACGGGCATGACCGACGGGTGGTTGTGCTGTTTCGACGTTCCGGTTGGCGCGCACGCGGAGATCGCCCCGCCCAGCATCGGCGCCAGAGTGGCCGCGGCGAGCAGATGCCGCCGTGACGCACCCGCCTGCGGGTGGGTGTCCTGCTGTCGGTCCTCACGCATCATGTGTGCCTCCTGACGGGATGGAAGCACGACGAGCCACGGACAGACCCCAGCACCGCCAGCACTGCGGCCAGGTGGGTGAAGCGCCCGTCGGCAAACGGGTGAGCAGGCCCGCCGACGGAGCCCGTACGCCCGCCCCGGCCACGCCTGGCGGCCCCCCAACTGCGCCACGACGCTCCGCATGCTCGGCCGGCCGGCGCAGTACAGCGGGCCCGGGCCAGCGAACCCTGCCACGGACCGTCACCGAGGGAAGCCGTGCCGTGTGCACGACGTGGCCCCCCTCCGGCCCGTTCTGGGACCCTCCGACCATGCCGACGCACCGCTTCACCGAGGTCCCCGCCTACGCCTTGGCCCTCATCGAGGAGCACACCGGGCCCGTGCTGGAAGCCGAGTCGGTCCCGACGGGCCTCAATTCGGAAGTCGCGGCCCGTATCCATACGGCGACGGGCGCCGTCTTCGTCAAGGGACTGAGGCTCGGGCATCCACGGGCCTGGACGCAGGAACGCGAAGCGGCCATCGCCCCGCACGTCACGCCGCTGGCTCCGGCCCTCCTCTGGCACACCCGGTGGGCGGGCTGGGACCTCCTCGGCTTCGAGGACCTCGACGGTCCCCACGCCGACTACGCCCCCGGCTCAGCCCACCTGGCTCTCGTCGCCGATGCGATGCGCACCCTCGCGGCCCTGCCGCTGCCCGACCTGCCGCTCAGGACCATGCCGGACCGCTTGCGGGCCCACGCCGGCGACGACGCCGGGCTGTTCACCGGGGACCGGCTGCTCCACACCGACTGGAACCCGCACCACGTCCTCATCGCCGGACGGGCCCGGCTCGTCGACTGGGCCTGGGCCGCCCGAGGCGCCGGGTGGATCGACCCCGCCCTGTGGGCCATCTGGCTCATCGCCTCTGGCCACTCTCCCGAGCAGGCCGAGCAGTTGTCGGCCGAGCACCCCGCGTTCCCCGCCGCCCCGGCACCCGGGCGCGACGCGTTCGCGCGAGCGCAGCACCGGCTCTGGGACGAGATCGCCGGCGACTCCCCGAACGAGTGGACGGCCACGATGCAGACCGCGGCCGCGGCGTGGCACCGGCACCGATGCGGCTGACCGAGCCGCGGTTGCCGTGCGCAGTGCCCAGGAACCGATGTGAACCCCCGCCGCCAGCAGCCGCGTTGATGTGACCGCGGCATGTCCCGGCCACCTCGCCGGCGGCATGAGGGTCCGTTCCTCCACCCGCCGCACGGGTCGGGCGGATCGGTCACCTGCCATGCCCGACTTCGCGGCACGCCGTCAGCAACCCCGATCAGCGCGGCCCTCGGCATTGGTGCGTTCACTGTCCGTCCTTCACCGGGCTGTCGCCCCGGGTTGCGGCGATCCGCGCGCGCCGGCAACATCGGCTGGACGGTCTCCGGCCAGGTCGGCGACTTCACCGGCCCGGCCGGAAGCACCATCGACGGGAGCAGCCTGACCTGGGCCCCCGCGATCGCCGACCGTGGCAATGTCCCGTCCATCACGCCGGGCGCCCCGGTCGTACCCGGCGACGGCAACGGGCTCAAGGAGTCCCGGACACTGGCCACCGGCATCGGCCCCGGCACCGCTGATGCCGGGGCCGGGCTCGACTTCGACGCACCGACCTCCACGCCCCCCGGCACGTACACGGCGGTCCTGACGCTGACCGTCATCTGATCCCCATGCGCACGAGAGCTGACGGCCGCCGGTGCGGTTCTCACCGCACGCCCACCGGGCATGCTCCGGGCGGTCGTCAGCCGGTGTCGGGCGTTGGCAGGTAGGGGGAGCCCCGGCCGTTCCAGTAGCTGATGGGCGAAGGTGTCCAAGCGGCCGCGTCTGCTGTTCGGGCAGCCGGCGAAGGTACACCGATGAGTTCCGCCGGCCAGGCCGGTCTCTCAGTACGCACGCCATCGAGCCACCGACTGGAGACCCACCATGACGAATCCCGCACACCCCGGCCGCATGCTGTTCGTGAACCTCCCCGTAGCGGACCTCGAACTCAGCAAGGCGTTCTTCGCCAAGCTCGGGTTCGGCTTCAACCCGCAGTTCACCGACGAGTCCGCAGCCTGCATGCTGGTCGGCGAGCAGGCCTTCGTCATGCTGCTCAGCCGCGGGAAGTTCGCGGAGTTCGCGAAACTGCCGATGGCCGACCCCACCACGCACACGCTGGCGTTGTACTGCTTCAGCGTGTCGTCCCGCGATGAGGTCGACACGGTCAGCGCCGCCGCACTCGCGGCGGGCGGCTCCGAGGCGGATGCCGCCGAGGACCACGGCTTCATGTACTCACGCAGCTTCTTCGACCTCGACGGCCATGGCTGGCAGGTCATGTGGATGGACCCGGCAGCGGCGGAGCAGGGTCCCGAGGCGTTCGCGGACTCCACCACCCAGGACGCCGCCACACCGGCCTGACCTGTGGATTTCCCACCGCCCGCTCCGGCACGACAGTGGCACGGCATCCGCGCTGGTGACCCTCTCGATGCGATCCATGGGCGGGACGTCCGTTGCGGTCTGCTCGACTGATCTCGTACTGCGGGAAATCCTTACCCCCACGAGATAGGGCCGGGAACGCTGACTTCTGCTGCAGCAACCGCTTCCGCGAGCGTGTGGAGGCGCCGGAGCGCGGGCATCCGTACCGCGGGCGCAGAACAGGCCCGCCTCCGAGTCGTAGTCGAAACGCCCTTCGAGCGCCGGCGCCTCGGTACTGACGAGCCACCGAGCCACACCTTCCCAGAAGTACCCGTTGGGCTCATGACCGAGCTCATCGACTACGCCGCCTACAGTCGCGGCTCCGGCGTCGAGCAAGAGCGAGTACTCACCAGGGGCAGGCTCAAACAGCCTCATCGGATCCAGGGGCGGAGCCTGACAGGTGTCCGCGCTCCACTGCAAAAAGTCGGGCGCCAGCTTCAGGGCGCGGGAGTGTCACGGCTGCGTCTCACTCCGCGAATAGAAACCGCGCTCTGAGCTTGGGAATCACCGGGCCGTCACGGAGGGGGTTGACGCTGACCAGCGCAAACGGCCTCTGGTGATTAATCGCGAGGCGTCGCGCTTGACTGCTCTTGACCGCTGGGATCCGCTCTTTCTGGCACGGATGTGGCACGGGCTTCCATCCGCTCTGACGGGTCGCGTCACCGACCCCGCACCCGACAACACTGTCACTCGAATGGCCCAACATGACGTGCCACCCATATGGGTGAAGATCAAGCTGGCTAGTGCCCCAACCGAGGCAATCTGTGAAAGGCGAACCAAATGCGCATTCGACGAATCCTCGCCACAGTCTTCGCCACGGCAGCCCTCGCCGGACTCGGCCTCACAGGCGCCGCCACCGCCACCGCCACCGCCGGCAGCGTCACCCCGGCCAGCGTCACCCCGGGTGAGTGCACGGACGGCGGCGGAACGATCGATCGGTCGACGCCCGTGCTCCCGACCTGCAGGGGCGGTATGTACGACGGGCAGACGGTCGACTAAACCCCACCAGGGCCCGTTGTGAAAGTGGATCGGCGCCCCGCAGCCACGCGTTGCGGGGCGCTCCCTCGCGAGCGTTCCCCCTCGGCTGACGGCTCAACGTACCTGGAGGCGTGACGATCGCACACGGGCCCGATGAGGTCGGCGGGAGCGGCTTTGGGCTGGAGCTGCCATGGGGCGAGAGATCGGGGCCCGTACGCTGGTCGCGAAGCGGGCAGTCTCTGGACCTGCCCGCAATAGCCCGATGTGGGCCCCGATCTTCGAGGCTCGCCCCATGGTGGCTGCCCAAAGCCGTGGAGCCGACCGGGCCCAGCCACCGCGGGCTACCGTCCACCGCTCGGGTGTGCTCGCTACAGCCGCGCGGCCGGCGTAGCCGGGCCCGGAGCGGGGCGGAGACAAGAGCGTCGGGCCCGGCGGCGAGCCGGGGCCGCGCGCGGCGAGCGGAGCGAGCCGCCTTGATGAAGTAGGGAAAGTCTTACCGCGCTGCGTAGCCGTTGCTCGTGTCTTGCCTGGCTTGCGGGGATCACATGACCACTTTGGCGTTGAGGCATAGTTGGTCACGGTGCCCGCGACAGCGCTGTCGGTGGGCTGCGGCACACTGTGGGCATGAGCACCCCTTCGACTGCCGGAGGTGCCGACCTGTCTCCCCCCTCTCCAGTCTGGGTTGAGTCGTTGGGCGGCCCCTTGATTGTCGTTCCCGTCTCTGCGCTGCCTGCGTGGCGCGGCGCCACCGAGACCGGCGTACTTACTGGAGACGCGACCGCTCCAGACGACTACGACCGGGCATGTGCCGTGGACGACCTCGCAGGCGTGATCACCATTGGTGAGAACGGCACGCAGGCATTGGGGTCTGCTGCACGATCGGGTGACATCTGAACTGGCTTGCCCTGTGGGGCGGGTGGGAAGGATGTCGCTGTGCCCAAGCCCTATCCGGAAGAGTTCCGCCAAGACGTCGTGCGAGTCGCAAGGAACCGCGGCCCGG
>NZ_JBEXSX010000064.1:0-55534 GCF_040613835.1 Streptomyces sp. NPDC006207
CCACCTGGGGGGAGGCGGGGACCATGGTGACGACCACGTCGGCGTCCTTCACGTGTCATCGGAGCCAGGGGACTGCCCACCCCGTATGGTCACGCGGATGCGGGACGCCTCGTCAAAAGACCCATTCGCAGGCGTGGTTGCCCCTCCGCCCGCACCACCCCTCCGCCTGGGCAGGCGACGTCCTCCGCGAACAGCCTTTCGAGTGGGGCGACGTTCCCCGCCCGGGCCGCCACCAGGAAGGTGACGAGGAACCGTTGGTGGTCGGCGGCCGAGACGCTGGCCCGTTTCTGCGCGGCCAGTCGCTTGCGGGCGCGGCTCACCAGTTGGCGCACGTTGACCTGGGACTGCCCGATGACCTCTGCGATCTGCCCGTAGGGGTACTCGAACGCCTCGCGGAGCACGTACGCCGCCCGTTCCGCGGGCGTGAGCCTCTCCATGAGCATCAGCACCGCGACCTTCAGCGCTTCCGCCTTCTCGGTGCCCAGTGCGGGATCGCTCATGGGGTCGATCGACTCCGGCGGCCGGTGGCCGACGTAGTTCTCCCGGCGGACCCTCGCGGATTGCAGCACGTTGATCGTCAGCCTGGTCACCATCGTGGTGAGGAAGGCATCGGGGTTCTGCACCTTGGAGCGGTCGTAGGTCTGCCAGCGGATCCAGGCTTCCTGGAGGACGTCTTCGGCGTCGCCGATGTTGCCGAGCATCCGGTAGGCGATCCCGAACGTGATGTTGCGGACGTCGTGGAACGTCGTTTGTGCGTCCATCAGGTCCTCGGCGCGCTCCGCGGACTTCGACGACATGGTTCTTTTCCTTGCGTTCGGTGCGTTGGCCGGCTGTCGCCGTCTCCCGCGCGGAGGCGAGGACGAGCCGCCTTCCTCATCCGTGGGCGGCGTGCCGGGCGTGCGAGTGCGTGCGGAACACCGGTGCGGGCGTCACGGTCGTCGTGGTTCCGGCCGTGTCCGGGGCGACCGCACTCGTGTCGTCGGCACCGAGCCGGTCGTCCCCCAAGGTGCCGTTCGCGACCGCGGAGCGTCGTCGGCCCCCGAGGAGGGCTGCGGCCAGGCCCAGGGTGCTCCACAGGGCGAGGACGACGATGTGTCCCGCGGATGCGTTCCCGTCGAAGTACGCCGTGCTGCGCAGAAGGCCCGCGCCGGCACCCGGCGGGAGCCACTGGCCGATTTCGTCCACGGCCTTGGGCAGCAGTTCCGGTGCGGACGTGCTGCCGGAGAAGGGGTTCCCCACGAAGACCATGAGTGCGACGCTGAGTCCGAGCCCGGGGGGACCGATGAGGGTGACCAGGCCGAAGCTGGTCGCGCTGATGGCGAGCAGGGTGAGGGACAGGGCCGCCCAGGTGGCCACGGGCTGGTGCGGCAGGGCACCGAGAAGGCCTTGGGCGATGAGGTAGGCGGCGAGTCCCGTCACGGCGCACGCGGCGACCAGGTCGACCAGCCTGCGGCGTACCGAGACGTGACCGGGTGTCAGCGCGACGAGCGCCGCGATCATGATGCTGCACACGGTGAGCGGGAGAAGGGCCGAAACGAAGACGACGCCGCGCGGGTCGCTCGCGGAGATCGGGACGATGTCGACCGTCTTCACCTTCACCTTGGTGATCTTCTTCGCGGCGGCCTTCTTCGCGGCGGCCTTCTTCGGGGCGGTGGACCGGACGGACGCGCCGCCCGGTGGCGTCGGGTCCTTCGCCGCCGCCTTCGCCGCCTCGTCCGCCAGATGCTGACCGGACGTGGTCAGCAGCTGGGCGACGGGCATGCTCGCGGCGGTGGCCTCCAGCACGGTGACGTGGCCCGGAGTGACGACGAAGGCGCCGTAGATCTCCCGGTGCTTGATCGCTGAGCGCGCCGATGCCTGGTCCGCGTAGAGGTGGAAGTCGAATCCGCCCGGCTTGCCGTGCGTCAGTCCCTCGACCGCCTTCTGGCTGGCCGCGCTGGTGCCGACGACCCCTACGGGTAGATCGCGGGGCGCGATCCGCGACGCGGGCCACGCGAACGCCATCACGGCCAGAGAGATCACCAAGGGCAACGCCAAGGTCGCGATGACGGTCCGGTGCCATGACTGCAGCCCCGTCGATGGCTTTTTCACGCCATGCCTCCACAAAGACGAATGATCATTTTATTTACTGTCCCAGTGTGGGGTTGTCGCGGGAAAACGTCAAGCCGAACATTCGTTTTCTTTTTGTCGCAAAGGTGCCGCACCGGGCGGGACCTGCTCGGCTACGTCTTCCGGACCGTCGTGGTGTCTCCGGCGGGTATCCCGCCGTCGTGGAGGGTGAGGACCAGGTCCCCGTCCGCGCCCAGCAACACCGCGATGGCGCCCACGATCAGCGCGGCACGTCGCCGCAGGCGCGGTAGCGCGGTGAGCGTGCCGCACAGGTGGTGGGCGTGGCCCGCCCGGTCGCCCGGCCCCGTCGCCGGGTCGTCGGCCTCGGTCCCGTCCTCCTCGCTCATCGCCCCGGCCAGTCGGGCAGCAGCCGGGCCGAGCCCTCCAGGTGCACGCGGCACTTCGTGCGGGCCGGGATCGGCAGATCCCACAGACCCGCGAAGAAGTGCACGTCGACGCCGACGGCCACGGCACGGCCCGAGTCCGCGTCGGCGACGTGCGGGAGCGTGTGCGCGATGTCGAACCGTACGAGGGGGACGACGTCGGTGATGCCGTTGAGCGTGAGTACGGCTATGAGTGCCTGCGGGGCGGTGGTCCCGTCGTGGCCGTGGTTCCGGACCAGCCGGAGCTCCCCCGTGGACCCGGCGAGGTGGCGCCCCACGTCCGTCCGGGGCCACCACGAGCGTCGCGGCCGACCCTCCTCGACGGCGTCCGATATCCGAAACCGCACCAGGCCCCCGGTCGGTCCCTCGGCGTCTTCGCCGACGAGGAAGACTTCCCCCAAGTGCAACGTGAGGTGTGAGGCGGTCCGACCCGGGCGCCGGCTGCGCAGCCAGCCACCGGCCTTCCCGGTGCCATGTCCGCTGTCGGGCGTCGTGCGCGCGACGCCCGGGCGTTCTCCGTCGCCCGGAGGCGAGGGTAGGGGGGAGTGGGGCATGTCGGACTACCTTGGGGGGAGTTGCGAGTGGGGATCCGGGTGGCCCGCCCGGACACGGCGTGCGCCGCTCCGCGCGGAACGTTCGGCGGACACGAGAGCGGTCAACGAGCCGAAGAGCACGATGAGGAGTGCGCCCGCGACGGCGTCGGCGAGATAGTGGTTGCCCGTCGCGACGACCACGAGACTGGTCAGCACGGGGTAGGCGAGGCCGCAGCCCCGCAGCGTCTTCCGGCGGGAATGCCGGAAGAGGAGCCACCCCGACCACACCGCCCAGCCGACGTGGAGCGACGGCATGGCCGCGTACTCGTTCACGAGGCTGCCGAGCCCCTGCGGCGCGCTGGTCTCGCCGCCCCACCACCCCCAATGCTCGACGTCGGCCACGATGTCGTGGATGCCGCCGTCGCTCAGCAGGCGGGGCGGCGTGGTCGGGAACCGCCAGTACGCGACGAGTGCGGCCAGTGTCACCGTGGCGAGCCAGGTGCGTGCGCCGCGGTAGTGCGTGGGGTGCCTGCGGTGGAGCCATATGAGGACGGCAGGCGTGACGACGTAGTGCAGCGTGGCGTAGCAGTACGCGGCGGCGACGGCCAGGACCGGCAACTGGTGCAGCACCTGATTGAGGGACTGCTCCGGGGCCATGTGCACGGCGTTCTCCCAGCGCTGGATGGTCCGGCCGTTGTTGTCCGCGGTGGCGTCCCAGCCCCGCTGCCGCCCGCGGGTGGTTTCGTAGACCGCGTACAGCACCCCGACCAGCAGCAGTTCCGCCCACCACCGCGGTGCGCGGCTGTTCCGTGGACGCGAGGCGCGGGGAAGCAACCGCCTGACGAAGCGGGCCGTGTTGGCCATCGGACGTCCTCAGGCCATCGCCGCGGGCTGCCGGGCGAGCCAGTCCCGGGTGAGCGAGTAGCCCGCCTGGAGCAGCCGCGGGGTCTCGTGGAAGTCGATGAGGCTGACCACGGGCGTGGTGGCGGCCGGCAGCCGTAGAACCGACCCGCGCACCGCCGCCACGTCCCGGCGTTCCCGCTCCTCCAGCATCTTTCCCACCGCCTGGTAGGCGGCGAGCAGGGCCGTCCGTGCCCGGCGGCCGGTCTGTTCGGAAACGGCGGCGGGCAGGAGGTAGATGGTCGTCGCACCCAGTGCCTCTGCCTGGAGGACGGGGGTGTCCGCCGATACTGCGCCGTCGATGAGGTGACGCTGCCCGACGCGCACAGGGGGGTACAGGCCCGGGACGGCCGCTGAGGCCAGCAGGGCCGATACGGCGTCGCCCCGGGAGAGGACCACCGCAGCGCCGCTCTCCACGTCGGTCGCCACGACGTGCACCGGCACGGCGACGTCTTCGAGGCGGTCGACGCCGTCCCCGGACCTCAGTACCCGCCGCAGCGCGTTGCTCGACACCGCGGCCTCGGCGTGACCCAGCGCGGCCCGGATCACGGTCCATGGCGAAATCGGCGCCACATGCCGCCGCTTGATGGTGAGCCACAGCGTTTCCAGCCGGTCGACGCCCTCGGCGGTCGGGTCGGCCGCGAAAGCGGCGCCGTTGAGCGCGCCGGCCGAGGACCCGACTATGAGATCGGGCGTGATGCCCGCCTGTGTGAGCGCCCGCAAGGCACCGACCTGCGAAGCACAGGGGCTGCCACCGCCCTGGAGCACGAAGGCCACGGTGCCGGGCGGGGTGGGTCCGGTTGGCAAAGGTGAGGCGGGAGCCCCGCCATCCCGCGCAACCCGGCATGCGGTCAGTGCCGACCCCAAGGTGTGCACGGTTTCCACGGCACCTCCACCCTTTCCGAGAACAACCATTCCGTTTTGCGGTGCCCATCCTGTGGCACAAGTGGTCTCACGTCAAGCCGAACATTCGTTTTTTTTACTGAGGTGAGGGAAGTGCGCACACCTGCAAGGCGATCCGGCGTGCTTACGTCGCGCCGCTCGTGGGCCGGGCGACGCGCATGGGCAGATCGCCGAACGGCGCGCGCTCGCCCGGGCTCAGTTCGGTGACCATGCACCCGGCCGGTTGCTCGACGGCCGCATGCACCGCGTCGGCAACCCCGGCTCCTTGCGGCGTGACCTCCACGGCCCGCACCCGACGGTCACCACGGATGGGCCTGCGCACGGCCGGTCCTCTGCGTACCCGGCGCGTGCACGATGTACGCGCGCCGGTGCGTCCGGCGCAGCAGTAAGGCGACGGCCAAGGGCGGCCGCTCCGACCCGTGGCCGGCGGACCCGGTCAGTCGCCACGCTCCGCGGTGCCGACCGCCGCAGTGCGGCCGGTCGGCTCGGACCGGCCCGTCACGAACCACTCCGGAGGCGTCATCCGGCCGGTCCCGTAGGCCATGTCGGTGTCCAGGAGGTATCCCCAGCTGGGCAGGTGGTCGTGGACCGCACCCACGGCGAGCGGCCAGCCCTTCGCCTCGTCGCGGCGCCAGTCGGCGATGAGTTCGGCGACCACGCCGAACCACGACTTGATGTGCACTCCGGCCCGCGAGAGGTTCGCCACGACCGCGTCGCGGACGATCTCGCCGGGTGCCTCGGCGCCGGAGGCGTCGATGACGGCATGCACCTCGTAGCCGTCCAGGACCATGTCCAAAGCGGGGAACGACAGGCAGGTGGCGTCGGTGACCCCCGCGATGATGACCTTCTTCCGGCCGGTGGCCTCCAGTGCTTCGCGGAAGGCGGGCCACCGGTAGGCATTGATCACGCCGGGTCGGCGGATGACCTCCGCGTCGGGGAACAGCGAGGCCAGCTCGGGCAGCAGGGCCCCGTTCGGACCCCAGTCGCGGCTGGTGGTGAGGATGACGGGCAGGCCCAGGGTCTTCGCTGCCCGGGCGAGCCCGACGACGTTGTTCTTCGCCGTCTCCGGGGACATGTCGTCGATGAGCTGCATCAGGCCGATCTGGTGGTCGATCAGCAGGACGATCGCGTTGTCCGGGGTGAGACTGTCGTAGGGGCCGGCGTTGGGGGTGTACGGCACGGGAGTTCTTCCTCTTCGTCGATGACGGGTGGGGCCAGGATGGACGTGCGGTTGGCGATGGCGATGGCGATGGCGATGGCTCGTGCGGCGACGAGAGGGGAGTCACGTCAGCGCCCCGCCCGTGGAGCCGCTCGCTCAGCGGACCGAGCGCGCCGCCCGCTCGATGATGTCGGCGACGTCACCCGGGTGGGACACGCTCGGGGCGTGGGACGAGTGGATCACGACCATGTGGGACTCGGCGCGCCTGGCCATGAACATCTGGGCCTCACGCGGGATGTTGAGGTCCTCGCCGGCCACCAGCGTCCAGGAGGGGATCGTCTTCCACGCGGGTTCGCCCGAAGGCTCCTCGAGCGCGGCGACGGTCACGGGGCGCTGGGTGGCCGCCATGAGGTTCGTGGTGTACGGGTGGACGTCCGCGGCGAATTGATGGTGGAACTTGTCCTGGTCGATGTAGAGGTCGACACCCGGGGAGCCGTCGGGCAGGGTGCACGGGACGGGACGCAGCGCGTCGGCGAGCGAGCTGCCCGGGAACCTCCTCGCCAGGTCGTCGGCGCTCTCGTCCTCGTCCGGGATGAAGGCGGCGATGTACACCAGCGCCTTGACCTGGTCGCAGCCGTGGGCGGCATTGGTGATGACGGCACCGCCGTAGGAATGGCCGACGAGGACCACGGGACCGGCGATGCTCGCCAAGAGGCTCCTGGTGTGGGCGGCGTCACCGGCCAGTCCGCGCAGCGGATTGGCCGCGGCCACCACCGGGTAGCCGTGTCGCCTCAGCTGCTTGATCACGTCGTTCCAGCTCGAGGAGTCGGCGAATGCGCCGTGGACGAGGACGACCGTCGGCTTGCCGTCCTGCATCGAACCACCCTCCTTTTCCTTCACGGCTTCCGCGGGATCCACGGCCACCGAGAGGAGACCGGCGGTAGCGGACACCGCGGCCATGGGGGAGAGGGGGGTCCTGACGTTCCGGTACTGAGAGGGACGGTTCACAGAAGGCCTTTCATGGCGACGAGCAGATGATCACGGTGTCCTCGCGCGAGGACCGCTCGACGCCCGGGGGCAGGTGTGGGCGGTTTGGCCTCATGCGTTCCTCCAAGCGGGGACTGTCCACAAAGACGACAAGACCGCTTTCCCGCCTGTGACAGCGATTTTGCGCGAGGGCCGCTCAGCAGCCGCGCCGCGGCCGGGAGCCTCGAAAGCCTTCCGGCGACGGGATCCGGACCCTGCCGGAGAGAAGGAGCGGTGCGGCGCCCTCGTCCGTCCACCCGCAGTGGCGGGGACCAGCCGGGCGCGCCGCCTGCCAGACTGATGTCATGAGCAGGCCCCAGACGATCGACGAGTACATCGAGGGCTTCGGCGGCCAGGCCCGCGAGCTGCTGGAGTAGCTGCATGTGCTGGCGCGTGAGACGGTGCCGGAGGCGAACGAGGCGGTCAAATGGGGCCACCCTGCGTGGGTGCACCCGTCGGGAACGATCCTGTTCGTGATCAGCGGCCACGCGAAGCACGCGAACTTCGCGTTCACCCCCAGTACCCGCGAAGCCTTCGACGCCGAACTCACGGATTTCGGAACCGGCAAGGGCACTGTCAGGCTCCCGTACGGGAGCCCGGTGCCGACCGACCTCCTCCGCCGCATGATCGCTCACCGCGTCCGTGAGCACGAGGACGACGGCGTGCTGTGGATGTGACCCCAACGCCGTCTTCGGTGAGCCGACCCGGCAGTGCGTCGGCTCCGCCCTCACGTCCAGGAGGCCGCCACCGGCCGGGACCACTTGAGGCGGAGGTGCGTAGCCCGGGCTGCGAGCGGGCGGCCAGAATCTAGGCATGGACGTCCCCGAGATGCTGGAAGCCGCTTCACTGCTGGTACCTAAAGAGATCGCCACCGAAAACGACATCACGGTGGATGACGTCTGGGACTACCTCATCCACGATGAGTGGGAAATGGCCCTTCACCTACTGGAAGAGCTTGGTGACGTGGGCCCCCTTCCGCTCAGCTTCTGGGAGACCTTGGCGAGTGCTGCCGAACAGATGCACCTGGAGAGGAGCACTGCCTGGTGCCATTGGCGCTGCTATGAAACGAGCAACGGGATCATCCGCGCTGACCTCACCCTCCGACCGGCCAGTGAGGCACGCCGGCAGACGTCCTTCTCCGGAGCCGGGGTCCTGAAACCGATGTGGGACGTCGGCAATCGAAGCCCCTCCGGCCAACCAGCCCTCAATATCGCGGCCATATGGGTGGAGTTCGCCCCCTCGCTGGGGCCAGGGGGGCGAGCCACGATCCGGCTCGCCCCTCTCGACCCGTCGCAGTGGCAACGCGTTCAGCCCGGGCAAGTGCTCACCATGCACGAGGACCGAACAGTGGCCGGGACAGCGGTCCTACTGGAGGTTCAGCGCCCCACGGCAGGCCTCGCCCCCTAGGGCGCGTATCCAGGCATGGACGTCCCAGCTGCTGGAGGCCGCTTCAACGGCCGGCTCGTCCGACGCGGTGGCGCTCACGGCCAACGCGGCAGCGCATCAGTCCTCCTCGCCGAACTCGGCGGCGTCAGGAAAGACGTGGGTGCTGATGCGGCCCGACAGCCATCCGACCAGGAACTCGACCGCACCCACGGGGTGGGCGTCGTAATACCAGCCTCGCGGATTCCAGCAGACGACCGTCCACTCGTCCGGCTTCCCGTCGGTGAGCCAGCACACGCGGTCCCCGTTGTCGGTTCCTGCCCACGGCAGGAGTCCGCCCGGCTCGGGGTAGAAGGGGTAGGGGCAGTCTTCGGGGTGGCTGTCCCGGAAGTTGCGTTCCTGGTCCAGCAGCCGCTTCGCCGGGCCGACGAGCAGGTCCCGCCCGCCGAAGGGCGTCAGCGGCGTCAAGAAGTCGGCGAAGTGGTAGGCCCCGTAGGCTTCGACCAACTGCTGGAAGTCCGAGGGGAGCTCCCTGCCGAGTGCTGCCTCCACCTCATTCCAGTCTCCGTTCGCCCACAGCGGTTGCGACGGCGGAGGGACGAGGCGGGTGAGGTCGTCGAACGCGGTCATGGGGTCGAGCTTAGGGGTGCACGTCACGCCCCCCCCGAACGGGGGCGCAGCGCAGGGAGCCACCGGTTCAGACCGCTACGCGTCCAGGTCCACGGACATGTACCGGGACAGCGCGCGGAGGAAGTCGGGCGCGTCGAAGATCGCTCCGGCGGAGGCGACACCGACCGTCGTGGTCCGTCCCGAGAGGATGCGGTCGACCGCTTCCACGACCAGCGGCGCGGTGACGGCGTAGATGTCCTGGCCCTTGGCCGTGGCGCGCCGTTCGCCGTCCTTGGAGCGTACGACGACGTCGACGAGGAAGGTCTGCGCGGACCGCCCGCGCTCGTCGACGGGGGCCGGCGACGGTGTGTCCGGGGAGGCCAGGTCCGTGGCCGCCTCGGTCGTCATGTAGGTGCGCACTTCGGGGATGGACAGGTGGCTGGGAACGGTGACGACGTCAGCCATGGTGAACTCCCCGATGACGGTGCGGGGGCCCATCGGCTCGGGGAAGGGCCACGTCAGGGTCGGCGGGGCGTCGTCGCGGTACTCCAGCTGCCCGTTCGTGAAGCGGACGCGTCGCCCGCCCCGCCGCTGCCGGGAGACCGCGCCCGCGGCACGCGTGCCGGCGGTGGGGTGCCAGCTGTCCAGCCCGTAGGCGACGTGCGCCTCGTCCGCCGTCGTCCAGTCGCCCATGGCGGCGGTCGTCAGCAGGTCGCCGAGGCCGCCGTAGAAGGCCATGGCGGGGACGATCACAGTCCCCGCCGCGCGGGCGCGGTCGTTGAAGTGCGCGAACGTATCGGCGTTGGCCTCGATCTCGGCGGCCACGTCCACGTACGGGATTCCGGCGCGCAGTGCCGCCTCTATCACGGGGGCGGCCGTCGTCGCGAAGGGCCCGGCGCAGTTGACCACGGCAGCCGTACCGGCAAGTGCGCGGTCGAGGGAAGCCGGGTCGTCGACCGACGCCTGGTGGGAGTCCAGCCCGGGTCCGGATGTCGCGAGCTCCTTCAACTTGTCGGCGTCGCGCCCGGAAAGCACCGGGACGAACCCGCGATCCCGCAGATGCGCCACCACGAAGCGCCCGGTGTGTCCGTACGCGCCGAACACCGCCACCTCGAGCCCTGAACCCATGGGTTCCTCCCCCGTATTGGATGATCCGTTGCGATAGGCCGAGGAACATCCTGTCCGGGGCGGGCACCGGAACGTGAGTGTCCGGAACGCCATGCCTCGTACAATTCCGGACATGGGCACTGTGGCGCTGGCCGTTACCGACGGGATGCTGCACTTCGAACTCTCCCTCGCGTACGAGGTCTTCGGCTCCGCCCCGGACGGCCTGGCAGGTCCTTGGTACGACCTGGTCGTCTGCGGGCCGGGCGCCGTGCGGGCCGGCCGGTTCGCGCTGGAGCCGGATCACGGCCTCGACCGGCTCCCGGGCGCCGACACCGTGATCGTCCCGGGTTGGGCCGACGTCGACGAGGACCCGCCCGCCGACCTGGTCGACGCGGTGCGCGCGGCCCACGAGGCGGGCGCGCGTGTGGCCTCCCTGTGCACCGGCGCGTTCGTACTGGCGGCCGCGGGCCTGCTCGACGGGAGACGCGCGACCACTCACTGGGCGCACACCGAGGTCATGGCCGCCCGCTACCCGAAAGTGACGGTGGACCCGGACGTCCTCTACGTGGACAACGGCAGCGTGCTCACCTCCGCGGGCAAGGCCGCCGCCATGGACCTGTGCCTGCACATCGTCCGCCTGGACCACGGTTCGTCGGTCACCAACGCCGTCGCCCGCCGCCTGGTCGTGCCACCGCACCGGGACGGCGGACAGGCCCAGTTCGTCACGGCCCCGGCGCCCGCCCCGGACAACCACCCGCTCGCCGAACTGTTCCCCTGGGTGATCGAACGGCTCGACCAGCCCCTGACCGTGGAGGACCTGGCCCGCCGGGCACGGATGAGCCCACGGAACCTGGGACGCCATTTCCGGTCGGTGACCGGCACCACGCCACTGCAGTGGCTGCTCACCCAGCGGATCCGGCACGCCCAGGTGCTGCTGGAGACCACCGACGACAGCGTCGACTCCATCGCGGCGGCCACCGGCATGGGGACCGCCACGACGCTGCGCCGGCACTTCCACCGCACGGTCGGCGTACCTCCCGACACCTACCGCCGCACCTTCCGTCTGCGCAGCCGTCCTGCTCCGAACGGCAGTTGACCGCCGTTGTGCGCAGGCAGGCCCGTGGCGGTCGCCCGGTCTGTCTCCCCAGCGAGGTCACATGGCCATCGCCTGGGGCTGCTTGCCCACGATCGTCAGGAATTCGTCGGTCGTGAGGATGGCGTGCGCGTACGCGGGACCGTTGATGTCGAACGTCGCCTTCATCTCGTCCCAGTTGAAGGCTCCTATGGCGTCGCGGATGAGCGTGACGTGGTAGCCGAGTTCCTGGCCGAAGCGCGCGGTGGTGTCGACGCAGGTGTTGGCCTTCATGCCGATGAAGATGACCTTCTGGATGCGGTGTTGCTTGAGCAGCATGTCCAGGTCGGTGTTGGCGAAGCCGCTCGAGGCCCAGTGCTGGCGCATGACCAGCTCGTCCTCGCGCGGCACGAAGTCGGGGTGCCACTCCGCTCCCCAGCTGCCGGCGGCGAAGGTCTGCCCCTCCACGACGCGCTGCTGGGTGGGGGAGAGGTGGTCCCACGTGCGGTAGTCGTCGGGCGTCGTCTGGTGGTGAGGCACGATGAAGACGTGGAAGCCCAGGTCACGTGCCGCACCGAGCATGGCGCGCATGTTGTCGAGCAGGCCGATGCCTTCCGCCACCTCTTTGGCGGCCGGCCACAGCTTCCCGCCCTCGGACAGGAAGTCGTTGTACGGGTCGATGATCAGCAGGGCTGTCTCGTCCGGCGCGTAGGTGTTCGCTTGGACGTCCATCGTTTCCTCGCTCCTGTCTCGTCGCAGATGCCGGCACCTGCGCACCAATGTGACCGATGAGGTTGAAGTGCACTCCCTTGCCTGGGGACGGGGCTCTTCGCTTGGTGCGTCGCGATGGAATGGGCACAGCGCGAGCGTGGTGGCACGGCGCACCCGGCTTGCGACCCGAATACGCGACGTGGGAAACGCCGTGACGCCCGAGATCACAGTCTAAAACGGCGCCGATGAACCCGCTCTGCGCCGGTTGCACGGGTGATCATGCGCTCCTCGCTCCTAGCCCCTCGCCCCTCGCGGCTCGCCGCGAGATGGCGGGGATCGCAGCGCCGAACGCGCCTGACGACGGCCCGGAAGTGTCGGCGCGACCGTGCTGACGTCGGCGATCTCGGCGAACTCGACGAGGCCGCCCGGGAGCTCATCGCCGAACCGCTTCACGTCCGAGCCGCGCGGCCTGCGAGCGCCTGTTCGGCCCAGATGGTCTTGCCCTGGCCGGTGTACCGCACCCCCCAGCACCGCGAGCATTCGGCCACGAGGAACAGGCCGCGCCCTCCCTCGTCGCTGGTGTTCGCCCGGCGGATGTGCGGGGAGGTGCTGCTGCCGTCGGACACCTCGCAGATCAGGGTCCGGTCGTGGATCAGCCGCAGCCGGATCGGCTCACGGCCGTAGCGGATGGCGTTGGTGACCAGTTCGCTCGCGATCAGCTCCGTGGTGAAGCCGAGGTCACCGATGCCCCACTGGTCGAGTTGCCGCACCACCAGAGAGCGGGCGCCCGCGACACCGGCAGGGTCGCGCGGCAGCTCCCAGGTGACGACGTGGTCGACGCTGAGTCCGTGCGTGCGGACCACGAGGAGCGACAGGTCGTCCTCGGCCGCCAGGAGCGGCGCCGCGATGTCCGCGGTGGCCCGGCAGACGTCCTCGACCGACCGGCCGCTGCGCCGCATGGCGGTCCGCAGCAGCCGGGGGACAGCGTCGTCGCTGCCGCACGCGCGCACCAGGCTGCCCGTGTGGAAGAGCAGGGTGCTGCCTTCGGCGAGCTTCAGGTCCAGGGGTTCGAAGACCGGCTCGCCCATGCCCAAGGGCCGGTTGCCCGGCAGTTCGAGGACGTGGACGGATGCGCCCGGACCGGCCACGGCGGGCGGGGGATGGCCCGCGCTGGCCAGGACGCAGCGGCGCCCGACCGGGTCCCACACCGCGTAGAGGAACGTCGCGCCGACCAGTCGTTCCACGAACCACGTGGACCACCGGTCGGGCTCGCCCGTGGCATAGCGCGACACGATGTCGTCCAGCCGGGCGAGGACTTCCTCGGGTGCGAGATCGAGTTCCGACAGGGCCCGGGCCGCGGCGCCGATCAACCCGATGCAGACGGTGGCCTGTACCCCGGAGACCAGGACGTCACCGACGCTGAAGGCGACCCGCATGCCGGACAACGGGACGGCGTCGCTCCACGAGCCGCTCACCCCCGTGCCACTGCGGGCGGGCACGTACGAGCGGGTGATCTCGGCCGCGCTGTGGTCCGGCGCGTGAGCGGCCTCCATGCGCCTTCTCAGGCCGACCGCCGCAAGGTGTTCGTGCTGGTCGAGCAGGCTGCGCGCCGCATCGTCCTCCGAGATCTGGGGCAGCGGACCGGCGGTCGCCAGGATCACCGTTCGCTCGCTGCCCGGAAGGGCGGAGGTCACGGAACAGGCCATGAGCGCGACGGGCACAGCACGGCCGAGCCGGTGCATGAGGACGACCGGGAGCCAGGGGGTACTGCTGGCCTCCGCGGCCGGCACCAGCCGGCGGAGGGAGCCCCACGGAAGCACCGGGCACAGCTCGCCGACCGGTCTGCCCACGACCTCGGGAGTCTCGTACCCCAGAAGACGCTCGGCCGCCGGACTCCATCCGCACACCAGGCCCGCCGCGTCCACCACGAAGGCCGCCGGGCCTCCGTCGAGGGCCGGGGTGCGGGCGGGGAACGCCCCATCCAAGGTGTCCATCTCACCGACCTCGTTCGGTGAGGAAGCTCCTACACGTTGACGATACGACGCCGCCGGGGCCGACGCCTTTCCGCTGGTCGGCCGCCGGGGCGTTCGCTCAGGAAGCGAGTTGCGGGTACAGGGCGGCGGGGCCGGCCGCCAGGCCCGCCTTGACCTGGTGGGACAGCTCGTCGGCCAGCACTTCGTAGGCGTCGGATTCGATGCCGTCCAGCGCCTGCTCGGCGACGCTCTCCGGCGACGACTTCGGGGCGTCGATGTGCGCCGCCAGGTCGGTGTCGACGTAACCGACGTGCAGCCCGGTCACGTTGACACCGCGTGGCTTCAGCTCCAGACGCAGCGAGTCGGTCTGGGACCACAGCGCTGCCTTGGAGGCGCTGTAGGAACCGGCGAGAGCGACCCACGACAGGACGGAGTGCACGTTGAGCAGATGGCCGCCACCGTTGGCCTCGATGATCGGGACGAAGGCCCGGGTCATCTCCAGGGGGCCGTAGAAGTTCGTCTCGAACTCGCGGCGGACGTCGTCCACCGGGGAGGTCAGGAAGGACGCCGCGACGGCCGCCGCGGCGTTGTTGACCAGGATGGTGACGTCCTGTGCCTGTGCCGCCACGGCGGCGACCGACGCGGGATCGGTGACCTCCAGGGGCAGCGCGACCGCGCCGGGATGGGTGACGCTGCGGGGGTCGCGGGCGGTGGCGTAGACCTTCTTGGCGCCCCGGGCGTACAGGGACTCGACCAGGGCCTTGCCGATGCCCCGGCTGCCCCCGGTGACGAGGACGGTCGAACCTGCGATTGCGGTCATGAGCTGCTCCCAGTTGCGTTGCGGCCGATGGCGGAAACCGATCGGTTTTCTGTACCGTAAACCGATCGGTTTCCTCCTGGCAAGCAGCGGGCGTAGCCTGTGGCGTATGACTTCGACCGCATCGGCCTCGTCCGAGTCCGCGACGGCGGCTGCGACCGCAGGTACGACTGCGACTGCGACGAGCCCGAGCCGTGAGCGGCTCCTCGACGCCGCAGCCGCGCTCTTCTACCGGGAGGGCGTGAACATCGGTGTCGAGGCGCTATGCCGGGCGGCCGGAGTCTCCAAGCGGTCGATGTACCAGCTCTTCACGAGCAAGGACGACGTCCTCGCGGCCAGCCTGGAGCGGGCGGGGTCCGGCTACCTGGCCCAGCTGCTGCCCGCTCCCGGGGCCGAACTGCCACCGCGCGACCGCATCATGCACGTCTTCGAACGGCTCGAGTCGCTGTCCGCGTCCCCGGAGTACCTGGGCTGCCCCTTCCTGGCGACCGCGTTCGAACTCAAGGACCCCGTCCACCCCGCCAGGGTGGTGGCGCGACGCTACAAGGACGCGCTCACCGACTTCTTCCGTGAGGAGGCGAGCCGCGGTGACGCGCACGATCCGGATGTGCTGGCCCGCCAGCTCACCATCGCCTTCGACGGATCAAGCTCCCGCGCCGTAGCGCAGGCCCAAGGTCTGGGCGGGCTGGCCGTCGCCACCGCCGCGGCCATGCTGGACGCGGCGGGCATGGCCTGAGCGGCCGCGCGCCCTCGGGCCCTCAGGCGTGAAGCCCGCGGACCCGTGGGGTGTCAGTGCAGTGCGACCTCGCCTGCGCGGACCGCCCGCATGGCGCGCTCGACGGTCTCCTGGTTCTCACCGACCGGAGCCACGTAGTCGATGACGCCGCGCGCCGCGTCCTCCCCGAGCGTCCGGGTCATCACCCATGCGGCGAGGTACTGGGACGCCAGGCAGCCGCCTGCCGTGGCGATGTTCCCCTCGGCGTGGAACGGCGCGTCCAGCACGGTGACGCCGCAGGCCTCGACGAAAGGCCGGCTCTTGTTGTCGGTGCACGCCGGCATGTCACCCAGCAACCCGAGGCGCGCCAGCACCAGCGCGCCGGAGCACTGCGAACCGATCAGCTGTCGCGAAGGGTCGAGCGGCAGCATCGAGGGCAACCGGTCGTCGGCGACCACGTCGCGCGTCCTCACGCCGCTTCCGATGAGTACGACGTCGGCCTCGCGCACGAATTCCATCGGGCGCTGCCCGGTCACCTCGACGCCGTTCATCGAGGTGACCACCGGCGTCGGTGTCGTGATGAAGGCCTCCAGGCCGTCCTTGCGGCACCTGTTGATCAACGAGGCGGCGATGAAGCTGTCGAGCTCGTTGAACCCGTCGAACGTGACGACGGCCACCTGCATCGCAACTCCTCCGAAAATGGCGTCGGACCTCTTGTGCCGTCTGTGGAGTGTCCGCGGGCGTCCCGACGATCCGGGGCAGGGCTGGACAGCCGTTTCCCGTGCCGGATGCGGTCCCGCCGCAGTCGGCGCCCGCCAGGTGCCAGCGTGGTTTTGACCGGCTCCCAGTCTATGGGGTGGCGGTGGACCGTTGCGTACGGCGGTTGCCACACGGCCGAGCGGCCCCGCCAGGCTTCTGCGCGCCGCTGTCACGCGAACTGCATGGGGGGAGGGCATGGCGACACCGCCCTGCGGGTGAGGCGAGGGATACATCTGCCCTCTCGCGTGGCATACGGCAGGGGTGAGCAAACAACCAGAGGTGGAGCGGGAGCCGCAGGACGCGGCGCACCGGCGTCCGACGGGGATGAGCGACCTCACGGTCGAGGCCCTCGGGTCCTTGTCGAAGGCGTTGGAGACCACCGAGCGCGCCCGCGGTCACCTGTACGGCTTCCATCAATTGACCGGCACTGCGGACCTTGAACTGGACCGTGCTGTCCGTTTGCTGCGAGAGGCCGGTCATGAGGCGCAAGCCGACGCCGTCGAGCGCGAGCTCCTGGGACGCGATGTCCTCCCCGGGCATTGGACCTTCGAGATCATCGAGGCCTACAACCGCACCTACTACCGACCCTTCGCAGATCTGGAACGCCGCCTGGTCGACGACCTCGCCGAGGGGCGCGACCATCTCTACGAGGCCCAGATGAAAGAGGCCCGCCGTACATCCCGCCACCCCGACCGCACCACCAGTGGTCGCTCTCGCTGATCGGCACCGTCGTGGAAGGAGCGGGTGGTTCGGCACGGGGCCGAAGCGGGAAGCTCGCACCTCCCGGCCCCTCACCCGACTGGGCCTCCCGCCTGGCAGCCGTGGCCGGCAGGGACAAGGATCGTCTCGTGCATGAGGGTCCGTCGACCTCCCCCAGACGTCCCCTCGGCCGAGAGCCGGGCCCCCGCCGCTGTGAAGCGCCGGGGGCCTGTCTCTTGGGCCTCTACGTCAAGGGCATGCGCGCGCTGGTCCTCCACACCGCCACCGTGCAGGACGGGATCGAGGTCGAGGAAGCGGCCGGCGAGGACGCCTCGGCCCTGCACAGCGTCAACGACCTGCTGCTGCCGATCGTCAAGGGCTACGGCTCCGAGAAGGGCTACGAGCAGCCGCCAAGATCGACACCCTCTACGAGGGCACCACGGCGATCCAGGGCCAGCACTACTTCTTCCGGAAGATCGTCCGTAACCAGGGCGCCGCGCTGACCACCCTCACCGAGGAGATCAAGCGGTTCCTGGCGGCCGGGACCGGCGGTGACGAGCTGGCCGCCGCTCCGCGAGCAGCTCGCCCAGTCCGCGGCCGATCTGGAGGCCATCGTCGGCGTCATGCTGACCGACCTCGCCGCCACCGAGCAGGACGTGAAGTCCATCTACAAGGTGGGCCTGAACACCACCCGCCTGCTGATGGCGTCCGGTGACGTGCTCGTCGGCTACCTGCTGCTCCGTGGCGCGGCCGTGGCGCAGGCGAGACTGGCGCACGCGTCCGCCGAGGACAAGACGTTCTACACCGGCAAGATCGCGGCCGCGGAGTTCTTCGCGGCCGACATCATGCCCGGGGTCACCGCCGCGCGCCGCAGCGCCGAATCCGTCGACGCCTCGCTGATGGAACTGGCCGAAGCGGCTCTCTGACCCGCGCCCCGATCATCCCGATTGCGCACCACCCGGGACGGTACGTTCCCGGTGCGCGGTGGCAGGCCACTCGAGCGACCACTTGGTCCTGCATCGGCGTATTCGGTAGCGCTGTGGCAGGGACATGCGGTAATTAGTGCCCTGGTGGCCCGACTACGGGGGTCCGCCGGCGCACCAAGGGCGCGCCTCAGCAGCATGAAAAGGACGAACTCAGTGGCATCTGGCGTTGTGAAGTGGTTCAACTCGGAGAAGGGCTTCGGCTTCATCGCACAGGACGGTGGGCCGGACGTGTTCGCCCATTACTCCAACATCCAGAGCACCGGATACCGCGAGCTCGTGGAGGGTGAGCGTGTCACGTTCGACGTGACGCAGGGGCAGAAGGGCCCGCAGGCGGAGAACATCGTCCGCGGCTGACCTTGGTGCTGCCGAAGCAGCACGGACACGAAGCGGCCTCGCCCACGGTTTCCGGCCGTCGGCGAGGCCGCCTCGTGCGGGAGTCCCCCTACCGTCGGGGGGCTATCCGGAAGGAACGGATGACCGTCTGGTCGACGGCGTCGCCCGCCGCGTCCTTGGCGGTGAGGCGGATCGAGGCGTAACCGCCGGCCGAGGGCGTGGTCAGCTTCACGAAGCCGCGGTCGCCTGCGCGCCAGACCTTGAGGGCCTTCCAGCTCCTGCCGTCGTCGAAGGAGACCCGCAGGCCCAGCGAGGTGGTGACGGCCTTGCTGCCGCGCTCGGCGGCGACGGTGAAGAGGTACGTGTGGCCGCCCGTGACGGTGCCGGAGGTGTTCAGCGGGCCGCCCAGCCGGACGTTCATCAGCGGCAGCTCGGCCGGTTCCGGGCCCGTCGGGCGTCCGGAGGTGAAGGTCCAGGTGGCGGAGGCCTTGCTGCCCAGACTCGACCAGCCGACCTTGCGGGTGCCGGACGACGTCAGGGTGTAGGTCGCCTTCTCGTAGGGAACCGCCGCCTGCAGCCGGCCCAGGGAGTCCAGGGACGCGATCTTCACGCCGTCGCGGTACAAGGTCGACGAGCCCGTGGTGTCCCGGGCCTCGCCCGAGTGCGTCGCGGTGTTCTCGGCGGCCGTGGAGAACAGGCCGGGGGTGAGGTACAGCCCGTCCTCGAGCCGCAGGGCCTCCACCGACCGGGCGCGCAGCGGTCCCTGGTTCCACCCTCGGGTGTAGGCCTTGCCCGGGGTGAACCGTGTGGTGCCCGCGAACTGGATCTCGTCGTAGCCCGCGGTACCCTGGGCGCGCATGCCGAGGGTGCGGTCCCAGACGATCGCGGAGTCGTCGGTGTAGTAGCGGGTCTGCCTGCCGGGGACCGGGACCTGGTTGCCGTCCACGAACGTGATGGCGCCGTAGGTCGGGACCGGGGTGTCGATCCGGACCCCGAGCGGCTTGCCGCCCTGGTCGGCGTAGGTTTCCTCGACCCGGGCGAGGGACCTGTCGTGCATCGGGCGGGTGAGGGTGGCCGGGATGCCGCCCTTGGTGTTGACGGCCAGGTTGTAGGCGTAGCTCCAGGCCGGCTTGGTGGCGGTCCTGGGGACCGTGCCGCTCCACCGCTGGGTGGCGAGGAACCAGAACGGGTGGCTGGTGACCTTCGTCGTGGTCGGGGTGGCGTAGACGCGGCTGCCGGGGAAGCCCAGCACGAACTTCTGGGTGCCGTAACGGCCGTCCGCGCTGATCGACGTCGTACTGGCGAAGATGCCGTCGTTCTGCGCCGTGCCCTTGTCGACGGTGAGGTCGACCGGCTTCGCGGTGCGGCCGTCGAGGACGAGCGTGGTGTCGGCGGTGAGGTCGACGCCGGGCCGGGAGAAGAGGACCGAGGTCTGCGCGACGGGGTCGAACTTGCTCGCCGAGACGTCGTACTCGCTCTCGGGCAGCTGCATCGCGACCTTGCCGTCGGCGTCGGTGGAGGCGTTGTACTGCAGACCGGTCCGGCTGTCGAAGGCGGCGACGTTGATGTCCGGGCCCACGGGCTTGCCGTCGAGGCCGAGGACGGTCAGCGACAGGGCGCGGGTGAGCGGCTCGGCGTAGACACCGAAGGCGTCGCGGACCGTGGTGGTGCCGTCCTCCGTGGTGGCGACGATGGAACCGCCGTAGGCGCCCGCCATCGTGTCGTCGACGGAGGCGGTGAGGGTGGCGGAGGCGGTGCCGCCGGCCGGGACGGTCACCGTGTCGGCCGACAGGGCGAAGGCCCCCGCGGGGGCGGCTGTGCCTCTGGGCCCGTACGCGTCGACGGAGAGGTGGAGCGTGACGTCGGCCGCGCCGTCGTTGGTGTAGGTGACGGTGCCGGTCCGGGTGACGTCCTGGTGCGGGTAGTCGGCCTTGCCCAGGCTGATGCTGCCCGAGGTGGCGCGTACGTTCTGCGCGCTGGCGCGGGCGACGTCCAGCCGGCCGGTGCCCTGGTCGTACGCGGTCAGGCCGGGCAGGCCCTTGGCGGCACTGGTGAGGGCGGCCTTGAAGTCGGCGGCCTTCCAGGACGGGTGCTGCTGGGCGAGCAGCGCCACCGCTCCCGTGACATGCGGGGTCGCCATCGAGGTGCCGGAGGCGGTGACGTAGGAGGAGCCGACCGGGTCGCCCATGGTGGTGCCCGCCGCGCGGGCCGCGGTGATGTCCTGGCCGGGCGCGACGATGTCCGGCTTGACGGCGAAGTCCTCGATCCGCGGGCCGCGGCTGGAGAAGGCGCTGAGCGTGTCCTGCTTGGTGGTGCTGCCCACGGTGAGCGCGGAGTCGGCGATGCCGGGGGAGCCCACGGTGCCGCCGAAGTAGTCGGCCGCTGGGGCGCCTTCGTTGCCGGCCGCGATCACGAACAGGGTGCCGCGCTCGGCGGTCAGCGTGTCGACCGCCTCGGTGAGCGGGTCGGTCTTCGCGTACGGGGCCTGCCCCAGGCTGAGGTTGACGGCCTTGGCGCCCGCCTCGGACGCCCACGTCATGCCGTTGATGACGGCGTCGTCGGGGCAGAAGCCGTCGTCGGTGCAGACCTTGCCGATCAGCAGCTTGGCGTCGGGCGCGACGCCCTTGTACTTGCCGGCGGAGGCCGCGCCGGTGCCCGCGATGGTGGAAGCGGTGTGGGTGCCGTGGCCGTTGCCGTCCACCACCGTACCGGTGCCCGTGAAGTCCATGGTCCCGCCGGTGGAGGCCTTGTCCGAGAGGTCGGGGTGGGTGGGGTCGTAGCCGGTGTCGAGGTCGGCGACGGTGACGCCCTGCCCGGTGATGTGCGCACCGGTGGAGTCGACGCTGTCCCAGACCTTCGGGGCGCCGATGATGGCGGTGCTCTCGGCGAGGGCAACGCGGCTGCGGCCGTTGAGCCACAGCTTGTCCAGCGGGCCGCGGAGGCCCTGCGTCCCGCTGACGAACGTCCAGAACGCGGTGGCGTCGCGCTTGGCCGGGGCGAGGCTGCCTCCGTGGAGGACGTCCAGGGTCCGGGTGATCCTGGCGCCGTGCCGCTGGATCGCTCCGCGAGCGGCCGAGGAAGAGGCGCTGCGGCTGGAGTAGATGAGCCGCAGCGAAGCGCTCGAGGCGTCGTCGTAGCCGGCGTCGAGCTGCTCGGTGACGTCGAAGAGACGCGGGTCGAGCTTCCCATCGGTCAACAGCGGCTGTGCGTCGGACGGGACCACGAGGATGTGGTGGTCCGTGCCCTTCCACTGGTGGGACACGTCGAAGCCGATGCGGTCGCGGCCCGGGCCGCGTGTGACGCTGACCGCGGGGACGCCGCCGGCACCTCGGGTGACGGTGACCTTGTCACCGGTGATCAGGGTCAGGGTGCGGACCGCCTTCGCGCCGGGCGAGGCGGAGCCCAGGGCGGGTACGGGCGGTGCGGAGTTCGGGGATGCCTGCGCGGCGCCTGGTACGGCGCCGGCGACCAGCCCGGCCAACGCCAGGGCCCATCCGGCTCGTATACGCATGTATGAGTACCTTTTGGCCGCCCGGGGAGACCTGGGACGCGGGCGGCGGACAGAGAGTGCCCGGCGGTCGCCGGCCACCCGGGAGACGGCCTGGGCAGGCCTGTGCTGGGGCGAGTTGCCCCTCAGGTCGAACGCCCGACCGAGTCCTTGGTCACGAGCGACGAGAAAACCACACTTGATCAAGGATGCATAGGGGTGAGCGTGTGTTACCGCTGGTCAGGGCGCAGGCCGGCCCGGCGGTGAGCGACGGGTCCCGGAACGGGTCGCACGAGTTTCCCGAAGGATGGGGGGTCACGGCCGTTGGAACGGGAGGGCCTGGCTCGGCAGCCTCGCGCCCAACATGCGCAGGGCAAGGGGCCCTTCGGATGGCCGCCTGCGGCGGTGGGTGGCCGGCAGTTGCAACCCACCGCTCACAGGGCCGTGTGCATCGGTGGTCATCACCACCGATGCGGCATTCCGAGTCAACCTGATGAGAAGGTGTGAAACCGGGCGGCGTGGCGGGGCGTTGAGCGGTTGTCACTCCAACGGCGGTGTGGCCCGCCGGGGAGGTTCCCCGCTGATGGCGAACGGGGCGCCGGCGAGCCATCCGTGGTGCGCCCACCGTGATGCGTCCGGGCAGTGCAAAGGGTGAGGTTCGCGGCCCTTCCGGCAGCGCGAACCCCACCCTGGCACGGGGGAGAGGCGTCAGGTCACCATCGGTACCAACGGCGGCGCCCACCGCCCTCGGCGGCCCGGAACACGAAGCCGAGCAGCCACACCACCAGCACGATGATGGCGATCCACCACAGGGCCTTGAGGGCGAACCCGGCCCCGAAGAGGATCAGGGCCAGCAGCAGGACAAGAAGCAAAGGAACCATGTCGTCAACCTCCTGACCACGCGTCTGCCCCGAGGCGCGATCGCCATGCGTGAACCACAGGGCACCGGATGGCGTGCGAACGGGCCCGCCGTATTCCGCATGGAACCCGAAGGGCCGGAAAGGGGCAGGTCATGGCCGTCACCGGCCACGCACCGAGGAGGACTCATGGCCACGTCAGAACAAGACCGCCGAAAGAGCGCCGGGACCGACGACATCACCCGGCGACCCCGCCAGGAATCCCAGGACGAAGGGGGCCGCGACTCCTCGCACCGTGAGCAGGGCACCGTCGGGGACGCCCTCCGCAAGGCGATGGAGGAAGCGGCGGTCGACAGGGAAGACTTCGCCTGAGCCCGGCGAAAACCGCTGGTCAACCTGGTGACCGAGGGCCGAGACTGAGGGGCTCATCACACCGGACGGACAGAGCGGGGCCGGAACTGACGTACAACCGGGACACACTTCCCTTTCCCGAGAACCGCGTGCCTCCGGCCTCCTTCACGGGCATGCACGACTGGGCCGATCTCGACCCGGGTCGCCACCCGTTCGCCTGGGACGAGGACGAGGAGGCCCGTCTCCGCGCGCTGGTCCGTGAATGGGTGCCACCCGTGCTCTCCGGCATGGCGGGTTGGTGGCAGGGCGAGGAGTGGTGCGAACGCCAGGTGGACGCGATCATCCGGGAGCGGTACGGGACCTGGGCGCAGGGATGGAACTGGTGCTACCGGTACGGCGGGGTCATCGGCAGTTGGGTCACCGGAGCCGGCTCGGTGACGACCCCCGACGAGACCGCCGCCCGCGTCGTCGCCGCGCTGCTTGAGTGGCGGGAGTGGTTGGAGACGACGGCTCGGCGATTCGTCGAGCTGGCACCGCCGCCGGACGCCGCTCCGGAGGATCTCAGCTGGCATCTCGAGCGCGCCTGCGTCCGGCTCGTGACGTACGCGCTCGACTCCGACGCGGAGGGCGGCTGGCACAGGCAGGCAGGTCTGCTCCTGCGCTGGTACCTGACCACCAGCGGCATGAGCCAGGCGGACGCCGGACGGGCGGTCGAGGCCGCGATCGGCGGCCGGTTCCATAGCTGGGTCGCCCCTGCGCGGACACTGATCGAATCGGTCGGTGAGGACCTCGCCGTCGGCCTCACCGGCTACGCCCCGTACCAGGACCACCGTGAGCGAGAGGACCTGGAGGACCGCCATGACCGCTCCTGACAGCCTCGCGACCTGGCTGCGCGTACGCCGCGAGTCCGCCTGGCACCAGGCACCCGCCCTGCGACGGGTGCGGCCCGTGCGCGACGGGTTCCGCGCGTGGTGCGAAGGGCCGGTACGCCGGCGCGACCCCGTCCGTGCGGAGCGCCTGCTCGCCGCCCACACCCTGGCCCGCGCCGACGCCGCCCGCCGGGCCCCGCTGGACTTCGCCCTGCTGGCGGGCTGGCAGCGCGAGGTCTTCGGCGGGGGACAGGCACCGTTCCGCGAGACGGACGCCCACGCGAAGGCGGGCTGCGAACGCTACGGCCTGACGTCGACGACCCAGGCCGACTTCGCCGCCTGCCTGCGGGAGGCGACCGACCCGCTGATCCCGCCGGCGGCACGTGCGGCCCGCGCGTACCTCGACGTGGCGTTCTTCCACCCCTTCACCGACGGCAATGCCCGCGCGGCCCTGCTGACCCTGGTCCACGTCCTGGCCCGCGAGGACATCGTCCTCCCGGAGGTCGGCCCGCTCCAGACGACCCGGTATGCGGACGACCCGGTGGGTGCCGCCGACCTGGCGACACTCATCGGTGTGCTCAACCGGCGCCGGTAGCGCGAGGTTGACAGGCGAGGTCGGCGCGCCGCCGGGACCTCGAAGGGCTCCAAGGGGTCGCCGTCGACGCGCCGACCGGTGCGAGCCTATGCCCCGGCTCGCCTCTCCAGCGTGCCCGAGCGCCGATGGCGCCGCATCCTGGACGTGCGGCCTCGCCGCCTTCCGCCCTGGCCGGCGAGGCCGCTCATCGGTCAGGGCCGACGGCGAGCGCGAGACCGGACCGGCGACGGACGCGCGACCCTGCTGGGGCTCGACAACGCCATCGGGCGGTGCCGGCCCGTCGCGTCCGCGAGGTAGGCGGGCGGCCCGCCGCTCGCGTGCGGGGGTGGTGTCAGGCGCTGGTCACGGAGGACGCGATCATGTCGAGGGAGACCTGCCACAGCAGCGCCGCCCGGTCGGGGTCCATGGCGTGGGCGGCGACGCCGCGGCGTATCCCGGGGGTGTGCGGGGCGGCTTCGTTGCAGTCCTCGAAGTAGCGGCCGGAGACGCCTTCGACCAGCGGTGATGCGGCGAGCAGCACGGAGGTGGCGGCTCCCTGCTCGATGTCCTTCCAGGACACGTCGGTGCTGGTGGCGTCGAAGGTGGTGGGGCTGTTGGAGATGTCACCGATGTGGCGGCCGAGGCGGGTGGTGGTGATGCGGCCGGGGTTGAGGGCGTTGACGGCGATCAGGTCCGCTGCCCACCGGCGGGCCGCCTCGACGGTGAACAGGACGTTGGCGGTCTTGGACTGGCTGTAGGCCGCCCAGGGGTCGTAGGGGTGGTGCTCGAAGTGGACGTCGTCGAACAGCACGTCGCCGTTGACGTGGCCGACCGAGCTGACCGCGACCACGCGTGCCCCGCGCGCCGCGGCGAGGGCGTCGTGCAGGCCGGTGGCGAGGGTGAAGTGGCCGAGGTGGTTGGTGGCGAACTGCAGCTCCCAGCCTTCCTCGGTGCGCTCCAGTGGCGAGGCCATCACCCCGGCGTTGAGGACCAGGACGTGCAGCGGTCCCGACCAGGAGGCCACGAAGGCTCGCACGGATCCCTGGTCGGCGAGGTCGAGCAGGGCGGCGCGCACGCTTCCCGGGCCGCTCGCGGGGGTGATCTCCCGGGCGACCTGGGTGCCCGCGGCCAGGTCGCGGACGCCGATGGTGACCTCGGCGCCGGCGGCGGCGAGGGCGCGCGCGGTCTCGCGGCCGATGCCGGAGGCCGCCCCGGTGACGATGGCGCGCCGGCCCTCGAGGTCGACGCCGGCGAGTACGTCGGTGGCGGTGGTCTGCGCTCCGAAGGGCGTGGTGATGAGCTGGTCGGTCATGACGTTCTCCAGGAAGGCGGTGATGCGGGGCACGCGCGTGCGGCCGGTGGCGCACGGGCACGGTGCGGCCGTACTCTCGTATCCGGAACTGGTTCCGGTTCGCTTCAGGACTGTAAGCGGAACCGGTTCCGCTTGCAAGTGGCGGCGGGAAGGGAGACGGGATTGACCGGCGACGACGAGGCCCCGGCGCGGCGCGGCAGACCCCTGCGTGCCGACGCGCGGCGCAACGAGGACCGGGTGCTGGAGGCGGCGGCCGCGGCTTTCGCGCGGGACGGCATCGGCGCCTCCGTCAAGGACATCGCCCGCGACGCCGGCGTCGGCGTAGGAACGCTGTACCGCCGCTTCCCCTCCAAGGAACTGCTGGTCGAGGCGGCCTACCGGCACGAAGTGCAGCGCCTGTGCGAGGCGGCGCCCCACCTGGCGGCCACGCGCCCGCCCGAGGAGGCCCTGCGCACCTGGATGGAGTCCTTCATCGACTTCATGGCCGCCAAGCACGGCATGGCCGACGCGCTGCGCGTGGTGCTGACCGACGACAGCGAGAAGATGCACACCCGGGCCCTGCTCGCCGAGGCCATCACCCACCTGCTGGCTCCCAGGGACGGGGGGGACGGGCAGCGGATGGCCCGCCCGGACGTCGACCCCCAGGACGTCCTCATGGCCCTCGGCGGGATCAGCCTCATGGCCGCCAGCGAGGAACACCGCGGCCTGGCCACCCGGCTCATCGACCTGCTGCTCCACGGCATCGTGCGCAGCTGATGCGCCGCGCCGCGGCCCGCCGGGCCCGGCGGTGCGGGTCGGGCCGGATGCCGTACGGCCGCGCGCTGCCGCGCGTCCCCGGAGCGGCGGACGGCTCGACCGGCTCAGGCGGAGTGGTCGTCGAAGCGGGCCCGGTGCCGGAGGACGAAGCTCTCGACGTCCAGGGGGTCGTCGCCGCCGATCCGCTTCACCAGGTCGTTCATGCCGGAGAAGACGCCGTGACGGTAGTCGACGGCGACGGCGAGGAGGTGCTGGATGAGGTGGGGGGAGGCGCCGCGCTTCTCCAGGATGGCGGCGAATTCGTCGAGGTCGATCGGCACGTAGGTGACGTGACGGCCCAAGGCGCGTGACATGGCCTCGGCGATCTCGTAGTGGTCGAGTTCGACGGCTCCGTAGAGCGGGTAGATCTTGCCGGCGTGCGGGGCGGGGTCCTCGAGGATGGACGCGATCACCTTCGCCTGGTCGACGGCGGCGATCGGGGCGTGCCGCCCGTCGGCGAAGGGGAAGCGCAGTTCGCCGGTCCCGGTCCACATGTTGGTCAGCCATTCGGCGAAGAAGGTGGGACGCAGGTGGGTGACCGCGACAGGGGAGCGGTCCAACAGGCGTTCGGCGACCCAGTGCTGGCGCGCCGCGTTGCTGGCGGCCTCCCGGCGTGCGGAGATCTGCGACATGTTCACCATCGCTCCCACCTCGTTCTCCTCGGCCGCCTGGGCGAGGTTCGCCGTGGCGTCCATCAGGCCGGGGAGGATGGGGTACGTGAAGTAGGCGGCGTCGATGCCCTCGGTCGCGTGGGCCAGGGAGTCGAGGTCGTGGACGTCGCCGACCACGACCTCCGCGCCCAGCGTGGTGAGTGCCTCGGAACGTCCGTCGATGCGGCGGACCAGGGCACGGACGCGGTGGCCGCGCTGCAGCAGCGTTTCGGTGGTGTACCTGCCGGTCTGGCCGGTGGCTCCGATCACCAGAAGTTTGCGGTTCGTCATGGCATCCTCCTGGGAGATGCGGCTGCGCGACGCCTTCCGTAACGCCTGACCCCGCACCGGCCGGACACCGACGAGCCCGGCGCACCGAAGGGGTGCGCCGGGCTCGGTCGGCACATGTCAGGGCGTGGCCCTGAGCGCACAGGCGACGACCGCGGTCACGGTGTGCGGGCCCACTCCCGCGGGTACCGCGTTCACCGTCCACCCGGTGGAGGGGTTCGCGAACGGGACGCTGGTCACGATCGTGGCCGTGTCGAGCGCGAATCCGCCGCCGACCGCCAACTCGCCCGTGGGGCAGGACAACGTGTGGTCGAGCCCGTCCGCCGCGAACGTGGCGACGAGGGTGTGGGCCCCGGAGAGCCCGCCAGGGGGGCCCGGGACGCCGGGGATGCCCTGGGGCCCGGGAGCTCCGGGAGTTCCGGGAGGCCCGGCCTGGCCGGGGGGACCTGCGGGACCGGCCGGTCCCTGCGGCCCGGGAGGACCGGGGATGCCCGGACGGTTCAGGCAGTAGTTGGGGTACGACGGGTACGGGTAGCACGGGTGCACGGACCCCTGCTGGGCGGCGCCGTACTCCGTGCTGTCAGCCGCCGTGGAGCTGCCTTCCGTGGGCGCCGAGTACGCCGTACCCGTCACCACGCAGGACGCGAGTGCCGCGCTCGCGGCCACCGTCCACACGCGGACACGGCCGTAGCGTCGCTGTGCCGATGACATGGGCCTGGTTATTCGGTACAACACGTCACCTCCAGGTATGGGTTCTGCGGGCGGCCTGTGCCGTCCGCCCCGCCGTACGCAGCGGGGACCGTCACGCAGGACGTCGAACCCACAGCAAGGATCACTGTTCGTACTCACTTGCGCACGCCGTGTAGCCGAAGGGGTGACGTGACGCGGTCGTCTCTCACGACCGGGGCAGCCGTAGGGCGAGGAGGGCGATGTCGTCGACGTTGCCGGGGGGCATGCGGCTCAGGAGCTGGTCGCAGAAGTCGTCCAGCGGCTCGTCGGCCAGTGCGAGGGCGTTGCGGCGGAGCCGGCTGAGGCCGGTGTCGAGGTCGGCGCCGGGGAGTTCGATGAGGCCGTCGGTGTAGAGCAGGAGCGTGGACCCCGGCGGCAGGGGTGTGGTGGCGTCGGGCCGGGGCTCGCGGACGCCGATGTGCGCGCCCAGCAGCGGACTTCGCGCGTCGTCGAGGTAGCGGCCCGGGCCGTCCGGGGTGAGCAGCAGTGGCGGGGGATGTCCGGCGTTGGTCCAGCGCAGGGTCCAGGGGCCGTTCTGGGGGCCTTCGACGCGGGCGAGGATGAGCGTGGCCATGGGGACGGTCGTGATCACGGGCATGGCGTCGTCGAGGCGGTCGACGACGGCGCCGGGGGGTTCGGTGCGATCCCACGCCAAGGACCGTAGTATGCCCCGCAGTTGAGCCATCCCGGCGGCGGCGGTCAGGTCGTGGCCGACGACGTCGCCGATGACCAATGCGGTCGCGCCGTCTTTGAGCTGGAACGCGTCGTACCAGTCGCCACCGACCTGGGACGCGGCGGGTGCGGGCTCGTAGCGCGCGGACATGAGCAGGCGCCCGGGCTGGGGCAGGGGCGTGAGCAGGTTGCGTTGCATGGCTTCGGCGACGTCTCGTTGACGGCCGAACCGGCGCGTGTTCTCCAGGATCTGGCCGACCCGGCGGCCGATGTCCACGACGAGCTGCAGGTCGTCGTTGCCGAAGGGGGCGGCGGGGTCGGTGCGGACCAGGGTCAGGGCACCGGTGGAATTCCTCCCCGAGCCCAGCGGCACGGTGAGTGCCGATGCGGCGCCCACCGACTGGAGGAAGCCGTTGTGCAGGGCGGCCAGCGGCGAGTCCGGCCGCGCGGCCGCACCGGCCGGGTCCTGCAGGACAGGCACCGCCCCGCGCACGGCCTGGACCAGCGGGGAACGGGACTCGCCCGCCGAGGGGAGGCGGGCGCTCCAGCCTTCCTGCCCACGGTCCCGGCCCTCCGGTCCGGTGACCGCCACCCGGTGCGTCTCGCTGTCGTCGACGAGCAGGTCGACCGCCACCCAGTCGGCGAGTCCGGGGACCAGCAGGCGACCCAGGCGGGCGAGCGCCTCGTCGGTCTCGAGGGTCTGGCCGAGCACCGCGGTGATCTGCGCGACCAGCGTCAGGCGGCCGGTCAGGTCCTCCAAGGCGTGCATCTGCTCGGCACGTTCACTGCCGTGGTTGGTGAGGCCGGCGAACAGCATCGCGGTGCCCTTGAACGAGGTACCGTCCGTCACCGGCGCGGCGGACCAGGAGACCTCGACCAACTTGCCGTCACCGCACAGGTACCTGTCGCCGTCCGCACGCCCCGCACCCTTGAGGGTCAGCGCTTCGAGCAGCCTGCACCGGGCCCCGGTGCGCTCACGATCCGTGTGCCGGTGCACGAGGTCGTGGAAGTCCTCGCCGACCATCGCGTCGGAGGCGCGTGCCAGCAGCCGTTCGGCGGCCGGGTTGACCGCGACGACCCGGCCCGCAGGGTCGACCACGGCCAGCGATGCCCCCAGATGATCGACGACCTGCCGCCAGAAGCCCGGCTGCGACGCCCAACGCCGTCCCTCGTCAGCATCGTCCGACACCGCACCCTCCCTGATCGCCTCCGCGGCTCGCCACGAGCGTCTGCCCGGACAGGGGCACCGCGGACGACGACCGTCCCACCATGCTCCCGCCTGGGGGAACCCGACCGCGGCCGACACGACGACGTGCCGGCGCCCACGCCTGCGGCCCTCGGCCGGTGCGCGACCCGGCGACGAACCCGTCGTGGCACGGCCTCGGTCGAGGCCGCACCTGCCTGCGCGGCCCACCTGTTCCGCACTTCCGGGGACGCGTCGCTTCACTCGATTGGGTGGTGCACCAATCGCGGGGCCGCCTGGGTGGCGCATCACTTGCGTGAGGATCCACAGCAAGCAGCACCTGGCACGTGGCGGCCCCGCCGCGCTTTCCGGTCTGCTGGCCGCCGTCGCCGGGGTGGTGCGGCAGCAGGCCGGGCCGGTGGTGGCTGTGGGCGGAGCGGCGATCGACCGCACTCCCGCCGCGGTGAAGGACTGGGCGATCCGCTCGTTCGTCACCCACGACAAGCTCGTGCTGCAGCTCGGCACCCTCCTCGTGCTGGGCGCACTGACCGTCGCGCTCGGACTGCCGGGCATCCGTCACCGGCGCGCGGCAGCGGCCGGAGCGCTCCTGTTCGGTGTCAGCGGCGACAGACGCTTCCGCACCTGGCCGCCGCGGCCTGCCTGGTCACCGCCGTCGCCCTCGGCGGCTGGGCCGTCCACGCCCAGCGAGCGGTCGAAGGACAGCGCGCGCGAGCCACTCAGCTGGAGTGGCACAGCGCGACCCTGGCCGCCTCTCATGACAGACCCACGCGCCGCCTTCCATGCGATGGATCTCGCCGGCGGCGGCACGGCGACCGTGGTCGTCTCCTCCGGGCGGAACCAGGCCGCCCTCGTCTACACCGTTTTGCGGGCGGGCCACGTCTTGGAGTCATCACCGTCCACCGTTCGGTAGGTGTCTCATGCCTGAGCGCAGTACGAGCCGCCCTTCGAGTGGTGCGCTCAACTACGGCGCTGTCGGAGCGACGCGTCCCGCGGAGCAGCAGTGGTCGGGGGAGGGCACGGGCTTGCGGCCCTTCTCGCGCACCGTCGTCATCGGACGCGGGGACGCGGACTGGCGCGCCGCGGCGGACGCCGTTCTGCGCTGGGGTGTGAAGCGGCGAAGCGGCTTCACCGTCACGGGCCGTGACAACGCCGGGGAGAAGGTCGCCGAGGGAGCTGAGTACCGGATCACCGCAGGCTTCGGCCCGTTCGTGGTGCGGGAGCCCGTGCGGGTCGTGGCGGTGGTCGACATGCCGGACCGTTGCGGCTTCGCCTATGGGACTCTGCCCGGGCATCCTGTCCGTGGCGAGGAGTCCTTCGTCGTCCACCGCTCACCCGACGGTAGGGTCGCACTGACGATTCGCTCCCTGACCCGTGCCGCTCCCCACGGACCATGGCGGCCGCTGTTCCCGGCGTTGCTCTTGGCACAGCGATTCTTCCGGCGCCGTTACCTACGTGCCCTGATGCCGGCGTCTTGACCTTGTTCCCTGAGGCTCATCCGGCGGGCTCGAACGCCTCGTTCCATGTCGATGACGACGACCCCGTCCGTCGCGGTTCTCAGACGCGGACGCAGATGGCTACGGACAAGCCGCTGACACGCACCAACGGACCCGGAACGTGCGGGGTTCTGACGGGGAAGCGCCCGTACGCTGCGCGCATGGCCGGAGGGACTAGGATCCCAGCCGGGCGAAGCCGTAGCGCAGAGGTAGTCGCGCGCGGTCTCCAAAATCGCGAGGACATCGGTTCGAATCCGGTCGGCTTCGCCCGACCCATCCGGTCGCGGTGGCGAACGTTTGTGGTGATGCTGTCAGAGACAGCGTGGCCGCTCTCGTACAAGCAGTGTGCGTCGGTGACCGCGCCGTACTGGAAAGGCGGCGGTCATGACAGCGATGCCCACAGCGCGGCAAGGAAACGGGGGCCCCGGCGGCGGCGACATGCTCAGTGGCGCGTCCGTGGCCGCCGGGTCCCTGCTGATGCTGAGCGGGCCGCTCAGCATCCTCATGGGTGCGACCGCCATTGCGAAGGACACGCTGTTCGTCACGTCGTCCCACTACGCCTACGAGTTCGACCTGACCGCCTGGGGAGTCATCCACCTCGTCATCGGAGTGGCGCTCGTCGTCGCCGGTTTCGGTGTCCTGATGAACAAGAGCTGGGGTCGCGGGGCCGGCGCAGCGGTGGCGGGGATCAGTTTGATCACCCAGTTCATGTTCGTTCCGTATTACCCCGCATGGGCGATTCCTGTGATGGTTCTCGACCTCATCATCGTGTTCACCCTGACCAGGTTCCACGTCGGGTCCAGCGGCGGCCACTGAACGGGGCTTCGTATCCCGTCGGCGAGTAGCGGCAGCCAAGCTGGGTGCAGCATTTCCTCGCCCGCTTCGGCCTCGCCGGCGCGCTGATCCGCTATCGCAGGAGTGCCGGCTGAGGCAGTGCCGCGAGCCAGTTGGTCAGCAGGTGGTTGACCTCCTGGGGCCGTTCCTGCTGGAGCCAGTGGCCGCAGTCGTCCAGGAGGTGGGAGGAGACCAGGCCGGGCAAAGTGGTCGGGTAGGCGTCGATCGCGTCGGACATCCAGGTGGTGGAGGCGTCCAGGGTGCCGCCGATGAACAGGGACGGCTGGGTCAGGGGGACGCCGTTGAACTGGACGAGGTCCTCCCAGTCGCGGTCCATGTTGCGGTAGCGGTTGAGTGCTCCCGTGAAGCCGGTGCGCTCGAACTCCCCGGCGTAGTGGTCGAGGTCGGCCTCGGTGAGCCAGGAGGGGAGCCGGTCGGCGGGGAAGCGGTCGCGCAGGGTTCCGCCTGCGCTGACGAAGTGCGGGTCGGGCTGTCCCGGGGCCGGCATGGTGCCGGCGGACAGGGCGGCGTAGAAGCCCGCGAGCCAGCCCCGGACGTCGGGCTCGATCTCGGCCTCGGCCCGGCCCGGCTGCTGGAAGTAGGAGACGTAGAACTCCTGGTCTCCACCCATCCGCGCGAAGACGTCGCTGGGGCGCGGACCGCCGGGCGGGGCGTAGGGGACGCTGAGCAGGCCCACGGCGCGGAAGACGTCGGGGTGCAGCAGGGCGGAAGCGGCGGCGATGTTCGCGCCCCAGTCGTGGCCGATGACCACCGCTGTCTCCTCGCCCAGCGCGTGCACCAGGGCGACGTTGTCCTCCACCAGGGCGCGCATGCGGTACTCGCTCGTCTCGGTCGGCCTGGAGGAGCGGCCGTAGCCGCGCACGTCCATTGCCACCGCCCGGTATCCCGCCGTCGCCAGGGCCGGGAGCTGGTGGCGCCAGGAGTACCAGGACTCGGGGAAGCCGTGGACGAGCAGGACGAGCGGCCCGCTGCCTTGCTCGACCAGGTGCAGCCGTCCGGCAGGCGCGTCGACGGTGTGGTGGCGCAGGTCGCCGGACGGCGTGGGCTGGTGCATGGCTTCTCCTCGGGTTCCCCGGTGGCCGCGGTACCCGTCGATCATCCGCTGTCGACGGGCGGGGATGCGAGCCGCGTTGACAAACTGGCAAAATGGCAGGTCAGGACGGACACACGAGGGAGGCGAAGTGGAATGGCGGACGACGTCGCCGTGGTCCTGGCCGCCATGGGGCCGCGGCTGCGGGACGCGCGCGAGAAGCGCGGGGACACGCTCTCCGAGGTCAGCCGGGCAACCGGGATCGCCTCCAGCACGCTGTCACGGGTCGAGAACGGCCTGCGCAGACCGAATCTGGAACTGTTGCTGCGCCTGGCGAAGGCGTATGGCGTCTCCCTGGACGCTCTGGCCGGCACAGCCGAGGCCGCCGCGCAGCGGCCGTCCCGCCCGGTGCAGCGCGCGGTGGACGACAAGGCGGTACTGCCGCTGACCCGCTATGTCGGAGGGCTGCACGCGCACAAGCACGTCCTGCCGGCCACCGACGAACAGCCCCCACGGCCGCACCAGTCGTCACACGAAGGATACGAATGGCTCTGCGTGCTGTCCGGGCGGCTGTGGCTGGCACTCGGCGACCATGACCTCCTCCTGACCTCAGGAGAGGTCGCCGAGTTCGACACCCGCACCCCTCATGGATTCGCCAACGCGGGTCTCGGCGCGCCGGTCGAATACCTGATCATGTACGGGCCCCAAGGTGAGCGCCTACGCCCCCGCGTCCAGCCGACGGCCCACCACGACAGCTTCTGAGGTGCTCGAAACCAGCCCCGGCGCCGGACCGAAGTCGCCTGGGGCCGCCCTTCGGCCGCTCGGGTCATTGTCCCGGGCCGTTCGGGGGGTGTGAGGCCTGACGTCGGCGTGCCTCCCACACCACCGGGGCACCGGTGGTCTTCGGGTGTGGGTGCGATGGCCATGCAGGAGCCCGGGCGTGCCCCGCGCGGAGACAGGAGAAGCTGCATGCTCAAGGGATCAGTTCGTGCTGCGCTGTCGTCGACGGTGCTGGCGGCGACGTCGGGCGCGGGCGGCCTGGTCGGGGCGATCCCGGCCGCGGCCGGCCAACTCACCGTGGTCGACTGCCGCGGCAACCCCATAGCCCTGCAGCCGGCCATCAACAGCGCCGCCCCGGGCGCGGCGCTCCTGGTGAGCGGGACCTGCACCGGCCCCTTCACCATCACCAAGGACCTGACCCTGATCGGCCTCAAACCCGCCGTCCTCGACGGCAACAAAGCCGGCTCCACCGTGACCGTGACCGGAGCCGTCCGGGTGCGACTGGACACGCTGACCATCACCAACGGCACCGGCAGCGGCATCCGCAACAACGGGGGCACGCTGGACCTGACCGGCTCCACGGTGGAGCACAACACGGCAGGCCCGGGTGGCGGCATCTACAACGACGTCAACGGCACGGTGACGCTGACCGGCTCCACGGTGCGCGACAACACCTCACACTCCGGCGGCGGCATCATCAACTTCGGCACCGTGCGGCTGACCGGCTCCACCGTGGAGCACAACACGTCGACCATCGACGGCGGCGGCATCTACAACAACTTCAACGGCACGGCGACGCTGACCGGCTCCACGGTGCGCGACAACACGGCGGCAAGGGCCGGTGGCGGCATCTACAACATCTTCAACAGCAGGGTGACGCTGACCAGTTCCACGGTGGGCGGCAACACGACGGGAACCGTCGGCGGCGGCATCTGGAACGACATCAACAGCACGGTGACGCTGATCGGTTCCACGGTGGGCGACAACACCGCCGAAACCGAAGGCGGTGGCGTCTACAACAAGGACGGCACGGTGACACTGACCGGCTCCACGGTGCGCAACAACCGCCCGGACAACTGCGGCGGGCCCGTTCCCGTCCCCGGCTGCACCGGCTGAACCCCCACCTTCCCCCGCCGGCCCCCGGCCAAAGATCGCGCCAACGTCCGCTTGGTGTCGATCACTCCCAGCCAATCCCACGTTCAAGACCCGCGGAATGCCGGTGCGCCCCCTCGTGACCGGGTGAAAATCATGCGATGAAGCGAATCGCCCGCGTGGCCCTGGCCTGTGCTGGATCTGTCACCCTGCTGTCCGGCTGTACCGAGCACAGTGCTTCCGCCACCGATGGCTACACCCCTGGCCCGACGGTCACCTCCACGGTCGCGCCTGATCCCGCGGTCCAGTTGGCCGAGCACTACCGCCATTCCGGCGGAGTGACGGACGTGTACGGGCTTCTGCGCGGTTCCGGCCCTGGCGGGGTTCCCCTGGTGACGGTGTGGACGCACAACTCGGACGATGATCCCAAGCCCTTCGAGGAGCTCAAGGGATCGATCACCGATTTCCTGCGGCGTGAGGAAGGGGTCTCCTTGAATAAGGGGTACCTGATGGACGTCTTCGGCCCGGATGGTCGCTTGCAGCACCGCCTCGACGCGCGGACGTGACTCCAGGTCGGCGGCCGTACGCGTCTCTGGTCCGCCGCTCGTTGCGGGCCGGCCAAGCTCACGGCCCGTTCATTCAAGGAGCGCGAACGACGCCCGTTCTTGCCAATTCGCACCGTCATGCACGATGAGGTCGACTGATGAGACCCGGGACGTGAAGGGGAGCTTGCTGAGCAGTTCGGCCTCAATCTGATCCAGAACTTCATCGTCCTGACCGTCAGCGACGGTCAGGTGCGGCACGATCTCGCTGAACTGGCCTCCGTAGGGAGGGGCTTCGGGCCACCGCTCAGCGATCACCTCAGTGAGCACCCGCAACTGCGCGTCGGGCTCAGGAGCGAGATACAGCACTCCCGGAAACCGCCCACAGCTGTCAAACCGCAGGTCAAAGGCGTGACGGCTGCCGAGAACATCAGTGAGAGCCGAGTGGACACGCGCATCTATTCGGTTCTCGTCGAGGAACGGGAAGAGCACCGTGACATGTGCGGGTACTCCTGCTTGGGCTGACGGATCGAACCGTTCACGCCATGCGCGGACGGCCGGCTCGGCGTCCGGGATCCTGACGATGAGTCCTGTCCGGCCTGCCTGAAATCCACCGCTGCTGTCATCCGCCATGACACCGCATGCTGCCACCTCGGAAGCCGGCGACAGCACTCATCATGTGTCCGTGACCACTGCTCGCCGCGGTGCCTGCGACAGCTCCCGGAACCGGCGTGCGCGTCGTGTCTCGGGGGGCGTCCGCACGCCTGGTCCTCGGAGGGAGGCCGGCCGCCAGGGAAGACCCTTCCTGGTACCGGCCTTACCAGGCACGAGGCCCGCCCGGTCGGCAGACGGGGCTACGCTCCGAAGGATGACCACGGGATCCCACGAGACGATCAGCCCCCAGCCGCTGCACCTGGAGCGCGGCTCGGTCCACGACGAGGCGTGCCCGAGCTTCCAAGGCGCCGTCGAGCTCGTCGGACGCCGCTGGACGGGCGCGATCCTGGCCGCGGCGGCCCAGGGTGCGCGCCGGTTCGGCGAGTACCGCGCCGTCATCGCCGGGATCTCCGACCGGCTGCTCGCCCAGCGCCTGAAGGAACTCGAGGCCGAGGGCCTCATCGAGCGCTCCGTCATCCCGAGCACCCCGGTGCACGTCCGCTACGCCCTCGCCCCCGACGGCCAGGCGCTCATCGCGGCCCTGCAGCCCCTCGCGCAGTGGAGTGCACGTCGTTTGCGTCGAGCCCGGTAGCGGGGGCGGGGGCGGGGAGGAGGGGCCGCTGACTCGGAAATGCCCCGGAATGGGTGTATGTGCTGGCGAATGGGTAATAACCACGCAAAATCTCCGAGAGCAGAGCAGAGCAGAGCAGAGGGGTGTCTCATGACCCGAGGAGCAGAGGGATTGCCCTACCCCACTCCCCGCGCGAACGTCGACCTGGCCCGCGAATGCGGAGCCTGCTTCGGCTGGGGAACCGTCATCACCGACCAAGGCCGGCACGAACTCTGCGGGGACTGCCAGGACGACAGGCTCACCGAACAGCAGCGCGTCAGGGCGGTACGGCTACGGCCGGGCTCCCGCTACACCTCGCCCCGCTGACCCCGCTCCCGCCGGCCCCCACGGATGCGCCGGGCGGCATCACCACGCCTCCGCGCCGCCCCCACGCCACTCCACCTGACCGGGGTCGGTCAAGCTGACCGTCCCCGCGTCGTACCCGGCGAGCCACAGGTACCGCAACAGGTCCGCCAGGGAGTGCGCGGTGCCGAAGTACTCGCCCCGGATCACGACCCTTCGTCCGTCGACCGGCGGTTCCACGATCACCGGCGGCCCCTCGGTGCGCATAACCCCAGCCTGCAACAGCAACCGCGAAGGGCGCGCGGCGGCGCCCCTCACCCGGGCGTGCCGCATGCCGCCGGCGCCCAGCGCCCAGCGCCCCCGGGCCCAAGGGGTCGCTTCCGCGCGCGTGACCTCAGGACATCAACGGGAGCCTGCCGACGATCTTGTTGACGCGGTTGCGCGGGCCGACGATGCTCACCGCGCAGTACTCCATCGCCTCGGCCGACGTCCTGCCCACGGCGTCGCGGTAGTCGGTGTAGACCAGCGTGCGCTGCGCGGCGGCCGGCATGTCGGCGACGAACACGTCCGCGGAGGCGCCGGCCTTGGCGCGGATCGCGCGCAGTGCGGCGGCGTCGGCGGTCAGCACCGTGCAGCCCACCCAGGGCAGGGCCGGATGGACGTTGCCCTCGGCGTCGGTGACGTCCACGCCGAGCAGTCCGGGAACCCGGGCCGCCGTCGGGGCCGCCACGCAGACTGCGGCGTTCGACGCCCGGCCCGCCGGCAGTGCCTCGTCGACCACCACCACCCACTTCAGTCGCGCGTCGCGGGTCGACAGGTCCAGGTCCACCTCCTCCGGTGCGAAGCCGACCGCCATGCCGGGCATGTCCTGGCGGGCCTCGTGCAACTCACCCATCTGCGGACTCCTCGGGGTATCAAGTACGGGTGGACTGCTGGAATGCTAGGCACTCATACGAAGCTGATGCAAAGCATCCGTACATGTATCGGAGAAGGGCGGATTTCGGTGGCGCTGGACGAGATTGATACGGCGATCCTGCGGGAACTGCAGTCGGATGCACGGAAGACCAACAGGGAGGTGGCCGCGGCGGTCGGGGTCTCTCCCACCACCGCCCTCGACCGCACCCGGGCACTGCGCCGGCGCGGCATCATCCGGGGCGCGATCCTCGACGTCGACCTCGCGGCGATCGGCCGCCCGGTCCAGGCCCTCATCGCGGTGCGGGTCCGGCCCCCGTCCCGCACGGTCATCGAGAGCTTCCGCACCTGGGTCAGCGCGCTGCCCGACACGCTCGGCGTCTACGTGACCTCGGGCACGGAGGACTTCCTCATCCACGTCGCCGTCCCCGACAACAACGCGCTCTACGCGTTCGTCATCGACCGGCTCACCCAACGCCCCGAGATCGCGGACGTGCGTTCCTCGATCGTCTACGAGCACATCACCAACACCCGGATCACGCCGCACCCGGGCCCTGCCGAGTGATCCCGTCCCCCCACCCGCCCGTCACCTACTTCGACGCCCCGAGGGTGGAGACGTCGATGACGAAGCGGTAGCGCACGTCGCCGCGGTCCAGACGCTCCAGAGCGGTGTTGACCTGGTCCGCGGGCACGGTCTCGATGTCCGCGGCGATGCCGTGGCTCGCGCAGAAGTCGAGCATCTCCTGGTTCTCGCGGATGCTGCCGTTCTTCGTCGAGGTGATGATCCGGCGCGGGCTGCCGAGCAGCATGCCCTGGAAGGTGGCGGCCTCGGCGGTGACGCCCGCGTTGACCAGCACGCCGTCCAGGCGCAGCAGTGCGAGGTAGGCGTTGGTGTCGATGCCGCCCGACACCGTGTTGACGATCAGGTCGAAGCCCTGCCCGTGATCCCGGACGTAGGAACCGTCCTCGGTGGACACGTAGTCGTCCGCTCCGAACCGCAGACCGTCCTCGCGCTTGGACAGGCTCCGGCTGAGCACGGTGACCTCCGCGCCCATCGCGTGCGCCATCTTCACCCCGATGTGCCCGAGGCCGCCCATGCCGACGACGGCGACCTTCCTGCCCGCCGCCGCGCCCCAGCGGCGCAGCGGCGCGTACATCGTGACCCCCGCGCAGAGCAGCGGGGCGGCGACGTCCAGGGCGAGTCCGTCGGGGATGCGGAGGACGTAGTGCTCGTCCACGACGATCCTCCGGCTGTAGCCGCCGAAGGTGGGCCGCTCGTCGTAGTCGAGCGCGCCGTAGGTGAGGACCTCACCCTTGAGGCAGTGTTGCTCCTCGCCCGCGAGGCAGTTCACGCACGTGCGGCAGGAGTCGACGTAGCAGCCGACGCCCACCCGGTCCCCGACGGCGTACCGGGTGACGTCCGGGCCGGTCGCGACGACGGTCCCGGTGATCTCGTGGCCCGGGACCATGGGGAACAGGCCCTCCATCCAGTGGTTGCGCAGGAGGGCGATGTCGGTGTGGCAGATGCCGGTGTACGCGATGTCGATGACGACGTCGTGAGGGCCCGGGTCACGGCGCTCGATGGTCGTGAGCTCGACCGGCGCGTCGGGGCCGGCTGCGGCGAGGGCGGGAACGACGAAAGGCATGCCTGTCTCCTGGTGGGGCGACGTCGGACGGGGAGAACTTCCGTCTTCGACTGCACCAGGTGCGGGGCCCCCGGCGAAGAGGGAGCGTGACCGTGCTGAGGGTGCTACTCGCAGAGCCACCTTCGGGGCCCCACGGAGGCGGGGCTCGGCTATACCTGGGGTATGGACGCTGAGAGGGCCTTGCGGGACTTCCTCGTCTCCCGGCGGGCGGCGATCGACCCCGGGCGGACGGGACTGCCGGTCGGCTACGGCAGCCGACGGGTGCCGGGACTCCGGCGCGAGGAGGTCGCGGCCCTCGCCGGCGTGAGCGTGGCCTACTACACGAAGCTGGAACAGGGGCGGATCGGCCGCATCTCCGAGGAGGTCCTCGCAGCGGTGGAGAAGGCGCTCCAGCTCGACCAGCTGGAGTGCGCGCACTTCCGCACACTGGTACGGAACGCGGGAAGCCGGCCCACCCCCTCGGCGCCGCCCCCGGCGAAGGCCAGGCCGGGCGTCGTCGCCCTGGTGCACGCGCTCGACCTGCCCGCCATGGTGCACGGGCCGCGACTGGAGGTGCTGGCGGTCAACCACACCGCCAGGCTCCTCATCGACGACTTCGACGCCATGCCCGTCAAGGAGCGCAACCTCGCCCGCTGGACGTTCCTCAACCCCCGGGCCAGGACCGTCTACCCCGAGTGGAACAGGATCGCGCCCCAGGTCGCGGCGGCACTGCGCCAGGTCGCCGCGGACCGGGCTGCGGACCCTGTGCTGGAGCAGCTCGTGGGGGAGATCGCGGTGGCCTCGCCGGAGTTCGCACGGTACTGGGCGGAGTACCGGCTGTACGAGCACTCGTACGGCGTGAAGCGGTTCTTCAACGAGACCGTGGGCGAGATGAGCCTGCACTACGAGACGATGGCCCTGCCCGGCGGCAAGGGCCAGAGCGTCATCGTCTTCAGGGCCGACCGGGGCTCGCCGTCGGAGGAGAAGCTGCGCATCCTGGCCAGCTGGAACGTGCCCGCGGCCGAGGACGCCGACCGTCACGTCCGGCCGTAGGGCCAGGCCGGTGCCCGCGGATCGTCCGATCGCCGGTCGACCTGGCTCGACAGCAGGAAGCTTTCCGTCACCGGGTGGATTTCAGCTGCGTACGGGTCCGCCGGCAACCGCCGTCACCGTGCGGGTCGTCCGCCCGTGTCGAGCGCGCCGTGTTCCGACGGCCCGGCATGTGGCGTAGACGAGGAACGAGATGGTCGTGACGTAGGGGCTGATGGGGATGCTGCTGCCGAGGGCGAGGAGGATGCCGCTCTCGACGGCGAGGACGGCGAAGAGCACGCTCAGCAACGGCAGGAGCACGGGGGAGGCGGTGACCCGGCCGGCCGCAGCGGCAGGGGTGACGACCAGACTGAGGACCAGGAGGGCCCCGACGACCTGTACCGACAGGGCGATCGTGATTCCCAGGAGGAGCATGAAGGCCACGGACAGCCCGCGGACGGGCAGGCCGCGTGCTTCGGCGACGTGCGCGTCAGCGCTGGTGAAGGCCAGGGGGCGCCAGATGACGGCGAGGGCGATCAGCACCAGCGCGGACAGGGTGAGCATCCACCCGGTCTGCGGATCGTCGACGGCCACGATCTGGCCGGTCAGCAGGCCGAACTTGTTGGCCGAACGGCCCTTGTAGAGCGCGAGGAAGAGGACGCCGAGGCCGAGCCCGAACGGCATCAGGATGCCGATGATCGAGTTGCGGTCCCGGGCGCGGGAGCCCAGTACGCCGATCGCCACGGCGGCGATGAGCGATCCGACGATCGAGCCGGCCACCACGTTCATCCCGAGCAGCAGGGCCGCGGAGGCGCCCGCGAAGGACAGTTCGCTGATCCCGTGGACGGCGAAGGGCAGGTCGCGGAGGACCACGAAGACCCCGGTCAGTCCGCCGACCAGGCCCAGCGCGCCCCCCACGATGAGGGAGTTGCGCACCAGGCCGAGCAGGGCGCCGTAGTCCTGGAAGTTGGACATCTGCTGCCACATCTCGGCCGCCGTCATCGGTCTGCTCCGTCGGGTTCGTGTGCGTCCGCGGCGTCAAGTCCCGGGTGGTGCACGGCCTGCTGGTCATGGGTACCGACGACGACGATCCTGCCCCGCACCCGCAGGACGTCGACGTGCGCGCCGTACAGGGCCGACAGCGATCGCGACGTCAGCACGTCCTCCGGGGCGCCGGTGCGGTGTCCTTGCGGGGCGAGGTAGAGCACCCGGTCCACCAGGTCGAGCACAGGGTTGATCTCATGGGTCACGAACACCACGGCGGTCCCATGGTGCCGGCGCCTTCGGTCGATGAGCTCGGTCACCGCCCGCTGGTGGTGGAGGTCCAGGGAGAGCGTGGGCTCGTCGCACAGGAGCACGCGGGGGTCGGTGGCAAGTGCCTGCCCTATGCGGACGCGCTGCCGTTCGCCGCCCGAGAGGGTGCCAAGGGGCGCGTTCGCGTAGGCCGAAGCGCCGACGGCGTCCAGGACGGCGTCGATGCGCCGCCGGGTGGCGGCGTCGCGCCGGCGCAGCCCGAACCGGTGTCCGTCCAGGCCGTAACCCACCAGATCACGCGCCCGCACCATGTCGTGCGCCATGGCCGTCCCCTGCTGGGGCACGTACCCGATGTGGGGCGCGGCCTGACGGGGCTCGTCGCCGAGCACGTGCAGGGTGCCTGAGGAGAGCGGCCGGCGCCCCAGAAGGGCCTGGACGAGACTCGTCTTGCCGGAGCCGTTCGGTCCGAGCACCGCCCAGAACTCCCCGGGCGCCACGTCCAGATCGAGATCCTTCCAGAGGGTGCGGTCCCCGTACCGGAGACCGCCCTTCCTCATCCGGATCAGCGGCCCCGGCCTGCCGTCAACGTGCGAGTTGCCCGTGCGGGGCCCGGGGACCGACGGCGAGGGCTGCCGGGTCACTTGTTCAGGGCGTCGACGAGGGCGTCGACGTTGTCGTTCATCCACGTCAGGTAGTCCTTGCCCGCGGGCAGGGTCTCGGTGACGGGTACCACGGGCACACCGGCCGCCTCGGCCGCCGACTTCACCTTCTCCGTCTGGGCGCCGGAGGTCTGCTCGTTGTAGACCAGGGCCCTGACCTTCTTGCCGGGGAAGAGGTCCAGGGTGGCCTTGAGCACCTTGGCGGACACGTCGCCGCCCTCCTCGACGGCCTCACTGAACTCTTCGGGGGTTTGGTTGACCAGGCCGGACGCTGCGAGCAGGTAACCCGGCACGGGCTCGGTGATCGCCACGCCCTCGCCGTTGTGTGCGGACTTCAGGGAAGCCTCCTTGTTCTCCAGCGCGGTGAGGCTCTTCTTGAAGGCGGCGGCGTTCTTGGTGAAGGTGCCGGCGTGGTCCGGGTCCGCCTTGCCCAGGGCATCGGCAACGTGGTCGGCGATCTTGCTGACCGAGGGGAAGTCGTACCAGACGTGCTCGTTGAGCTCTCCGCCGGCCGGAGCGGTCCGGCCCGAGACCTCGACGGCGTTGATGACGTCCGCGGAGGCGTTGCCGCTCTTCAGCATCCGGTCGATGAAGTCGTCGTACCCTCCGCCGTTCTCCACGACGATCTTCGCCTCGGACAGGGCCAGTTGGTTGCGGGTGTCGGCCTCGTAGGAGTGCGGGTCCTGGTCGGGATCGCTGATGATCGACGTGACGTCGACCCGGTCGCCTCCTATCCGCTCGACGATGTCGCCGTAGACGTCGGTGGAGGCGACGACGGAGATCCTGGACGCGGAAGCGCTGCTCTTGGCGCTCGCAGCACCGTCGGAGGAACCGCCGCAGCCGGCCAGCAGACCGAGTGACGCGGCACCGGTCAGCAGGATGGCGAGACGGGGAGAGGACTGGGACATGACGGAAGCCTCCAAGGGCTGCGAAGGGGCGTTGCCGGGTGGGCGCAAGGCCACACGCACACCGGCAGGTTAGATGAAAATGAATACCACTATCGACAGGGGTCGGGCAAAGGGCATCCTGAAGGTCGTTGCGTCACCGTCAGGGTGTGTGAATGGCACATATCGGGCGCTACGATGCTTATCGGTTGTCGATGCTCTACCGGTGACGAACAACCGGCGACGCGTTCGCATGCGAGGCGTCATGGAAGGAGTCCTGATGGAGAGCACAGGCCAGCACCGTCCGCACGATCGGCACGAGCACGCTCATGGCGAAGGTTGCGGCCACGTCGCCGTGCCGCACGGGGACCACACCGACTACGCCCACGACGGTCACATCCACCGCACCCACGGCGACCACATCGACGAATGCAATGCTGCGGCCCACGTGGCCCACGAAGGGCACGGCCATCAGCACGCCGAGGGTTGCGGCCACGTCGCCGTGCCGCACGGGGACCACGTCGACTACGTCCACGACGGGCACCGTCACGCAGCCCACGACGGGCACTGGGACGACCACTGACGGATTCCGCCGGCTGCCGGGTGCAGCGCCCGGCACGTCATCTCGCCCGCCCTCGCCGGCACCGGAAAGGGCCGCTTGTACGCCCCCGGCCGGGCTCGAATGTCAGGCCAGTTCCGCCGCCACGGTCGCCAGGTCTTCGTAGGTGCCGTGGACGCCGTCGGTGTTGCCCAGGCGATGGTGTTCCAGCCGGATCGCACCGATGTGACGCGCCCGGTACACGTGGGAGCGCCACACCGCGGCGGGTGAGTCCGCCGGCGAGCCGTAGCCGTCGGCGTCCCAGAACGCGTCCCGCTCGCTGCCGGGCCTGGCCCGCGCCATGTGGATGGTCCAGTCCGCCGCCGGGTCGCCCCACAGGGTCCGGTCCAGGTCCAGGACCCCGGTGATCCGGGGCTCGGGAGAACCCTCGGCGATCAGGACGTTCACGGTCCACAGGTCGCCGGCGAGCATGCGTGGCTCGGCGACCTCGTCGAGCACCGCACGGCGCTCCATGGCGGGGGCCGCCACCTTGCGGAGATCCGCCGCGTCCAGGCCGACGCCGTCGAGGTCGGTGGCGATGTCCTCGATCGAGGCGACGACCGCCTCGCTCCACGTGGCGTACCCGGGACCGGTGACCGGCCCGAAGTGCGGGCCCCGCACCGAGTGCACCGTCCTGGCCACCGCGCCCAGTTGCCTGAAGAACCCCGGCCAGGCCGATCGGGGGTATGCGTCCAGATGGCCCGGCGCCGGCACGCCGTCGAGCAGGCTCTGCACCATCCAGTCCCGCCCGATCACCTCGTGCGACCAGTCGGCGGCGATCACGCGCGGCATCAACGGCGCGACCACCGACAGCCACGGCACACTCGCGTACTCGTTGCGCATCAGCTCCCGCTCGGAGAGGAACTGCCTGCGTGGCTCCGGTGCGACGCGCAGGATCACCGGCCGTTGCCGCCCGGCCAGTGTCAGGCGGTACGTGTTGTTGTACATGCCCAGGCCCAGCTCCACGGCCGAGACGACCCGGGCCGCGGCTCCGAAGGCGCGGCCGGCGACGGCCTGGATCTCCTGCGCGGACAGGCCCTGCTGAAAGGCGTGTTCGGCGCGCAGGATCGGCTCGAAGTCCACATCCGTCCTTCCCCGGCCCACCGGCCGCCGCCTGGGCCCTGCCACCCGGCTGCGCCCCGACAGCACAGAGACTAGCCGTAGGGGCCTGGAGCGCCCGAACCCGTGGTCGCCTATGACGTGCCGAAGATTTCGACCCCGGCCTGTAAGCGGGCGCCGCGACCGGACATAGACAGGATGGAGGCGATGTGGACACAACAACCGATGAGCAGCGCTTCACCAGCGTGTACAGGGCGACTTACCCTGCGGTCGAAGCGTACGTGCGTCGTCGCACCCACCCTGACCAGGCGAGGGACGTGGTCGCCGAGGTGTTCCTCGTCGCGTGGCGCAGGTTCGACGAGGCGGCGCCCGCCTTCGACGTGCTGCCGTGGCTGTACGGCGTGGCACGGCGGACCCTGGCCAACGCCCACCGTGCCGACCAGCGGCGCGCAGGTTTGCTGGAAGTGCTTGCCGTCCAGCCCAGGGAAGATGTCGGTGATCACGCGGACGTCGTCGCGGATCGTCTCCAGTTGGCGCAGGCGTTCGACGGCCTGAGCGAGTCCGACCAAGAGGTGCTGCGTCTGGCACTGTGGGAGGAGCTGACGCCGAAGGACGCGGCGCGCGTCCTCGGGTGCTCGTCCGCCACCTTCCAGGTCCGCCTGCACCGTGCGCGCAAGCGTCTGCGCCGACGGGTCGCCTCGCACCCCGCCGCGATCGAGCGACCGTCACAGGGCACTCAGAACAGCGCGTTGCCGAGGCTGACATGGGGTGGATCCGATGCATGACACCGACGAGCGATTCCGGGCCCTGGATCCGGCCATGGGTCGGGCGGAGCTCCTGACCGCAGCCGAGCGCGGGACCTTGCTGGAGAGGACCCTGCGGACCCCCCGCGAGAACGGAGCGGCGCGGCCCCGGCGCTCCGGGGCCCGCGCGTGGGGCCTGGCTGTCGCGGCGGCAGCAGCGGCGACGGCCATCGCGGTGGTGGTTCCCCAGGTGTCCGGCCCGGCAGCGCAGCCCGCGTACGCCGTGACGCCGGAACCACTGCCACTGCGCCACTCGGACAGGCCCGCCGCCGAAGTCCTCGAGGCCCTTGCCGGGCGGGTCGGGGTACTGCCGGACGACTCGCCGTCGTCCGGTACCGAGCGCTTCGTGCAGGACAGTTGGTCCCTGTCGACCCGCATCGACGGCATCCAGGTTACGTCCGCGATCGTCCCCGAGCGAAGGGTGACGTGGAAGAAGCCGGACGGGTCGCAGACGTGGCGCGTCCGCACCCTGGAACCGCAGTTCCAGACCGCGGAGCAGCGCGAAACGTGGGAGGACGCCGGCTCTTTGGGGAGCGCACCGGAGGAGTACACCGACTCGGCAGGTCCCGCCGACCCCGAGGACGTCCGCCATCAGGAGGCGCCCTCCGACGCGGAGGGAATGAAGCGCTGGCTGCGCGCGGGGTACGAGACGCATGGGGCGGGTGAGCTCTTCGACTCGGTCGCCGAGCGCTACCTCGACAACAGCTTCTCCCCGGCCCAGCGGGCCGCGCTGCTGAGGGTCCTGAGCACCGTCGAAGGCGTCGAGTACCGCGGCGTCGTGAGGGATCGCGCGGGCAGATCGGGGGACGCCTTCTCCGTGGCGACCACCTACGGCGGCCTTCCAAAGGTTCAGACCCTCGTGTTCGACCCTCGGCGTGGTCAACTGCTGTCGTACGACGAGCAGTTGACCAACGATGCCGGCGCCCTCAACGTCAAGGTTCCCGCCGTTGTCCTCTACATCAACTACCTCGACAGCATGTGAGGGGGGAAGCGGGGACGAGTACCTGCCGCTCACCGGCCGGTCCGCCGTGCGGATACGTTGGGCGCATGACGAGCCTCACGCATCCGCAACTCTCCGGGCTGGGGAGCAATCCCGCGGCTTCCGACGACGTCCTGGTGCGCCTGGCCGCGCACGCCGCCGGTCGGCACGGGGTGGAGCTGCGCGATGGCCGGCTGGCGGACGCCGTCGTCGAGGCCCTGCTGACCCACGGCGGCAGCGACAGCGGCGTGCTGATGCGCCGGTCCCTGATCTCCCCGGAGATGCGCCGCCGGATCGCCGCGCATCCCGACGCCGCGATCCGCGACGCGCACGCGGACTTCATCCGCTCCATGGTCGACCTCGGCGTGCCGACCCACATCGAGGCTCTTGAAGAGGCCTATGGCGAGCCGAGGAGGGCACTCGCCGGCGCGCCGGACCCGAAGCTGCGTGCCGCGGTGGCGCAGACCTGGTGGGAGCGGCCCATCGAGGTGCAGGTGGCCCTGCTCGCCGACCCCGATCCGCAGGTCCGGGCGGCCGCGACGACGCACGAGCGACCGGGAGTTCCGCCGGAGTGGTGGGACCGGTGCCTCGCCGACCCCGCCACCCGTGCCAACGTGGCGTGCCACGTCCCGCTCACGGGGGAGCAGTTCCTCGCGCTCATGCGAGACGGGGACGAGGACGTCCGGCAGGCCGTCGCCGGAAACCCGCACCTGACCGCCGACATGGTGGCCCGGCTCCTGGACGTGGACGATCCGATCGTGCGCGTCGCGATGGCCCAGAGCCGGCACGTCGACGCGAAGACCCGGGACAACTTGTACGCCCACGTCGAACGGCAGCGCGCGGACGGCAGCATCGAGGCTGAGGTCGCGCTGAACTGGCACCCCGTCAGGCCAGGCTGGCTGAGCGAAGCGCCCCTCGACGAACGCCTGACGTACCTGGACAGCCCGCATGTGGCATTCCGGCGCGTGCTGGCCTCCTGCCGCGACCTGCCCCAGGAGGCGTGGCAACGGCTCGACGACGACCCCGACCTCCAGGTCCGCCGCATCGCCGCCCGTCGGCCCGACACGCCCCCGGAGGTCCTGGAACGGCTCGTACGTGCCCACGGTGACGAGTTCCGCGTACGGCCTCCGCTCGTCGAGCACCCCCACTTCCCCCGCCACATGTTGCCTACGTTCGCCGACGAACCGGATGCCCGTGTGCGTCACGTCGCCCTGCAGGACCCCGAACTGCCCCCGCCGGTCCTGGAGCGACTTGCCGCCGCGGAGGAGCCCTTCCTGCGTCAAGCGGTCGCGCGGCACCCCAACATCACGGACGCACTGCTGGAACGACTGCTCTACGACCCGGATCCGGAGGTCGTCCACAGTGCCGCCGCCAACCCCGTGCTGCGCCCCGAGCGGATGCATGGCATCCTCGCCGACGCCGGCTTGTGAGGCCGGACGGGGCCCGGGGCCGCGGTGTTCACGCAGTGATGAGCACCTCCAGCGCATCGCGCCGGTCCATCGCCCGGTAGCCCTCGGGCACCTGGTCGAGGGAGACGGTCGCCTCAGGCCTGCTTGAGCAGTTCCCGGCAGGCGGCACGGGCGATCCAGGTCTGGGCGCGGTCGAAGGCCCAGCCCCGTTCGCCGACGAGCGTGATCCAGGCGTGCGGGCCGAGGTGGAACCACAGCACGTCGACGGCCTCGGCGCGACTCACCTCGGAGCGGAGCGCGTCGAGCGCCACGAGGCGGTCCGCGACCCGGTTCAGGGCCTGGACGTAGTCGTCCGCCCCCTTGTCCAGCACCGCCTTGACAGCCGGTTCCCCGGGCGGATCCCGGTAGAAGAGCCCGTACACCAGCTCCCAGTGGCGTTCGTGCGTGAGCCGGGTGCCCGCGGCGGTCAGCTCGACGACGGCGCGCGGGTCGTCGCTGGTGTCGACGGCGGCGAGGGAGTCGGCGATGGCGGGGTCGGTGAGGGCCGGCTCCAGCAAGGCCGTCAGGATCTTCGGCTTGTTCCCCACGCTGCTGTACACCGTGGGCACGGCGACCTTCCCCGCCTCCGCGATCTCCCCGATGGTCACCCCGGCGTATCCACGGGCGAGGAAGAGCGCCTGGGCGCTGTTCAGGATCGCTTCGCGCGTGCTCGCGGCCGAATGGGCGCGCAGCGGGGAGTGGTACTTCCGGCTCGTCACCGACGCATCGTACCCCTCCACCGTAAGTGACTATATTGACAATAATTACTTCTAATGAATATGTTCCGCCCCATGAACCACTCCTCCCAAGAGCCCATGGCCGTCATCGAGACCCGGCTCGCCCACGAGGTCCACCGCGTAGCCACGACACTGCTGGCGGAGGCGGCCGTTCGGCCTTCCGCACCCCTGAGCACGCTGGCCCAGCTGCGTGACTTCCTCGTGGTGAACCTCCGCCACCACCACGAGACCGAGGACGAGGACCTGTGGCCGCGGATCCTGACGACCGCACCGTCGGCCGCGGACGCGCTCAAGGAGCTGAGCGCGGAACACGAGCGCCTGGACGAGGGCCTCGACCGGCTCGCCGCCGTCGAGTTGGGCGACGTGGAGGGCGACGGAGCCCGGGCCGCGCTCCGCGAGGCGGCCGTCGCCGTACGCGACACGGTGCACAGCCACCTGGCCCACGAAGAGCCCGTCCTCTTCCCGGCACTGCGGGAGCACATCACGCCCGAGTACTGGGCGGACTTCTCGCAGCGGGTGATCGCCACCACGCCGCCCGTGGCCGGACACCTGATGATCGGATTCCTCGACGAGGTGGGGTCCGCCGAGGAGGTCGCACTCATGCTCGCCGCCCTCCCGGAGCCGGTGCGGCCGCTCGTGCCCGTGCTGCGCCAGCAGGCGGCGGACGACCTCCGGAGCCTGCGCGGCGTCGAGGCCTGACCTGGGCACGAGGGGCGGGGTGCCCAGGCCGGCGGACGGACGCCGGGCGGCCCCGCCCCGAGGGCGGATTCGGCAAGCGGGAGCGGGGCCGCATCTCCAGGGTGCGCCCCGGAGCGGCCCTGGACACCTCGGGGCGCACGGAGGCCGGCGAACCGGCCGGGAGCGACGCTCCGGGCCCGGGCGGCGCGAAGCAATAGACGAAGGTATGGGTGCCGCCGCCGGTGGCGACTTTCGTCACCCGTGGAACGCAGACTTTCTGCCGAAGTCCGGCGCCGGGCCCGCGCCATAGCGTCCTTTCCATGAACCGAACTTCGCGTACGGACACCGTCCCCCTGGCCCAGCGCCCCGCACCGCTCGCCGCCGGCCTGCTCGGTGTGGCGCTCCTCCTGCTAGGCGGTGTGCCGCTGGCCGGGCGGCTGCTCGCCCATCTGGCCCTCTGGGGCGCCGCCCTGACCGTCCCCGGACTGCCCCACCTGGCCCTCTTCGCCGTGGGTGCCGCGCTGCTGGCCCTGTTCTGGCGCCGCCGGTACGCCGCGGCCCCGGCCGCCCCTCCGGCCGGTGAATGACCGGGACGCACAGGAAGACCACACGGGCCACCACGTCATGACCGATTCCCCCATCGTCCCCGCCGTCGAGACCATCGGGCTGGGCAGGCGCTACCGCCGCGGGTGGGCGCTGCGCGACACCTCCTTCCGCCTGCCCGCGGGGCGCGTCTGCGCGCTCGTCGGCCCCAACGGCGCGGGCAAGACGACCCTGCTGTCCCTGGCCGCCGACCTGATCACGCCGACCACCGGCACGATCACGCTGTCCGGGCACCGTCCCGGCAGCGCGCGGGCCCGCCGGAGCACCGCGTTCCTCAGCCAGCAGAAGGCCCTCTACCCGCGGTTCCGCGTCAGCGAGGTCCTGCGCATGGGCCAGGAGCTGAACCCCACCTGGCACCAGGAGACCGCCGAGTCCGTCATCGACGCCGGCGGGGTCCCCCTGAACGCCCGGGTCGGCACCCTCTCGGGCGGACAGGCCACCCGCGTCGCCTTCGCCCTCGCCCTGGGCAAGCGCCCCCGCCTGATGCTCCTGGACGAGCCGATGGCCGACCTGGACCCCCTGGTCCGGCACCAGATGACCGACATCCTCCAGTCCGAGGCCCGGCGGCACGGTTCGACCGTCGTGATGTCCTCGCACCTGGTCTCCGAGCTGGAGAGCGCCTGCGACTACCTCGTGCTCGTCAACAACGGCACCGTCCGGCTGGCCGGCGAGGTGGAACTCCTCCTCGCCGGGCACCGGCAGCTCACCACGCGCCGACGGGAGGATCTGGACGGCCACCAGGTCATCGCGACCACCGGCAGCGACGGAGGGTTCACCTCGCTGGTGCGGACCCCCGACGCACCGCCCCACGACGCCGACCACCGCGCCGCCACCCTGGAGGAGCTCGTCCTCGGGTACCTCAGGACGCCCGACGCACCCGCGCTGCTCACCCCGAGCGCGCAGGTCACCAACGGCCGCGAGGTGGTGGCGGCATGAGCATCGGCACCCGCACCGGCACGCGCACCGTCGTCCGCCGCCGACCGCGACTGCACGGGCTGACCTGGCTGATCTGGCGGCAGAACCGCACCGCCTTCTGGATCGGACTGGCGGCCGCGGCAGCGATCGCCGTCTACGCCGTCGTACAGCACCAGCACATCGCCGCGGCCGTCGCCGCGCAGCACCTCGACGCCTGCCACGGCCACGAGTACTCCGACTCCTGCCTCGGCCGCCTCAACACGTTCGGGCAGCGGTACCAGTTCCCGATGCGGCGGCCGCTCCAGGCGATGCTGCTGCTGCCGTTCCTGTTCGGGCTGTTCCTCGGCGGGCCACAGCTCGCGCAGGAGCTGGAATCGGGCACGTACCGCACGGTGGCCACCCAGTCCGTGACCCGCATGCGCTGGTTCGCGGCGAAGCTGGGTGTGCCGCTCGCCATGACCGCGGTCGTCAGCGGCGTCATCGCCGCCGCCATGACCTGGTGGTGGCACCCCGTCGCCAAGGCCATGGGCCCCCTGTTCGACTGGCACATGTGGTACCCGTTCTACGGGGTCGGGCCGGTCGTCGTCGGCCTCAGCGTCCTGCTCTACCTCCTCGGGACGACCCTCGGCCTCGTCCTGCGCCGTACCGTCCTGGCCATGGGGGCGACCCTCGTCACCGGCGCCGGGCTGTTCGCCCTGCTGGAAGCGGTCCGGCCCGGCATCTGGCCGGTCAGCACCGCGTACGCGCAGCACACCTCGGAACCGCCGGCCCCCAGGACCGCGTGGCTGCTGGCGGACGGCCCGCTGTCCAAGGACGGGCGGCGCGTGGCCGAGGCCTGGGACTGCTACGCCGCCGGGAACGTGAAGCAGTGCCTCGCCTCCCGCGGCATCAGCGGCCGCTGGGCGGAGTACCACCCCGTGTCGGACTTCTGGCCGCTGCAATGGACGGCCACGGGCCTGTGCCTGGCACTGGGCGTCGCGCTGGCCGCCCTGTCCGTGTGGTGGATCCGCCGGAACCCCGCCTGATCGGATCCGCGTTCCTCGGGCGACCCCGCCAAAGGAGGACCGGCGCTCCCTGGATCGGTGATGCCTTCATCCGTGCGGCGCCCCCGCCGAACCTGGTGGTGAGCGGTTCGGGGCCCGGCCAGGGCCCCGACCGCGGACCGAGGATGCAGGAGAGCTGAACATGAGCGTGAACGGGATCGCGGTGATCACCGGCGGCAACCGGGGACTGGGCCGGGCCACGGCCCTCGCGCTGGGCGCCGCGGGGACGGACGTCGTCGACGAGGGGCTGCGCACGGCGATGGCCGAGCGGGCGGCGCTCGGCCGCGTCGGGGAGCCGGAGGACATCGGGCCGGTGGTCGCCGCGCTGGATCACCGCGCTGGATCACCGCGCTGGGGGAGACCCTGCTGCAGACGCGCCTGTCGGGCGCGCTGCTCGGGGACGAGACGCGCTTCACCGGACCGGCCCGCAGCTTCGTCTACCGCTGGTTCACCGACCCCGCCGCCAGGCATGCCTACCACGAGGACGACCGGCCCGGGCTGAGCCGCCGCTTCGTCGCCGACCTGCGCGCGGTCTACTCCCGGCTCGGCGCGGACTCGCGGGCCGGGGCCATCGTCGAGGCCTTGCTCGCCCAGAGCCCGGAGTTCCGCGACCTGTGGCAGGCACACGAGATCGGTGTGCGGTGCGGCGAGGTGAAGCGTCTGCTCCACCCGGAGCTGGGGCTGCTCGAACTGAACTGCCAGGTGCTGTACGACGCCGACCAAGGCCAGTCCCTGCTCGTCTACACCGCCACCCCGGGCTCGGAGACCCACGAGAAGCTGCAACTGCTCCCGGTGCTCGGCGACCGCGCGCCCGGCACCTGAGCCGCGGCCCCCCGGTCGCGGCGGGCGGGCTCACGGTTCGCCGTTGCCGTGGCGCCCGCGGCCGGGCAGCATCTCCTGCACCTTCGCCTTGAAGCCCTGCCGGACCATGGCGGCGCGGTCGGAGTCCCCCTTGAGGACGGACGCGGCCGCCGCCTCGATCTGGTCCAGCGTGGCGTGCGGCGGGATCGGCGGGACGGCGGGGTCGGTGCGGAAGTCCAGGACGAACGGGCGGTCCGCGGCCAGCGCCCGCTGCCAGGCCCCCTCGACCTCGCCCGGCTTCTCCACGCGGAGGCCGTCCAGGCCGATGGAGCGGGCGAAGTCGGCGTAGGCGACGTCCGGCAGGGCTTGGGAGGGCAGGAACTGCGGCGCTCCGGACATGGCGCGCATCTCCCAGGTCACCTGGTTGAGGTCGCCGTTGTTGAGCACGGCCACGACCATCCTCGGATCGGACCACTCGCGGTAGTACTTGGCGGCGGTGATGAGCTCCGCCATCCCGTTCATCTGCATCGCCCCGTCACCGACCAGGGCGATCGCCGGGCGGTCCGGGTGGGCGAACTTCGCGCCGATCACGTACGGCACACCGGGCCCCATGGTGGCGAGCGTGCCGGACAGGGAACCGCGCATGCTGCCGCGCATCCGCAGGTGCCGGGCGTACCAGTTGGCCGCGGAACCGGAGTCGGCGGCCAGGATGACGTCCTCGGGCAGGAGCGCGTCCAGCGCGTGCACGACGTACTCGGGGTTGATCGGGTCCGCTTCGACGCCGGCACGGCGCTCCATGACCTCCCACCAGCGGGCCGTGTCCTTCTCGATCTTCCTGCGCCAGCTGCCGTGCTTCGTGCGTTCCAGCTTCGGCAGCAGCCGCGTCAGGGTCGTCCTGGCGTCGCCGACGAGGTTCACCTCGAACGGGTAGCGCAGGCCGACCATGAAGGGGTCGATGTCGATCTGCACCGCGCGGACCTTGCCGAACTCCGGCAGGAACTGGCTGTAGGGGAAGCTGGAACCGATCACCAGCAGGGTGTCGCAGTCCTGCATCAGATCGTAGCTGGGCCGGGTTCCCAGCAGGCCGATCGCCCCCGTGACGTACGGCAGTTCGTCCGACAGCGCGTCCTTGCCGAGCAGCGCCTTGGCCACACCGGCGCCGAGCGTGTCGGCCAGCTGCTCCACCTCGGGCCGTGCGCCGCGCGCTCCTTGACCGATGAGGACGGCCACCTTCTCGCCCGCGTTGAGCACCTCGGCCGCCCTGTCCAGATCGGCCTCGTCGGGGACCAGGGTGAAGGACGGCATGCCCAGGCTGGACGGCACCATCTTGAACGCGTGCTGCGGCGGGGAGTAGTCGAGTTCCTGGACATCGGCCGGGATGATCACGGCCGTGACCGTCCGCTTCGCGGCCGCCACCCGCATCGCCCGGTCGATGACGTTCGGCAGCTGCTCGGGGACGGTCACCATCTCCACGTACTCCGAGGCGACGTCCTTGAACAGGCTGAGCAGATCCACCTCCTGCTGGTACGAGCCGCCCATCGCGCTGCGGCTGGTCTGCCCGACGATCGCCACCACCGGAACGTGGTCGAGCTTCGCGTCGTACAGGCCGTTGAGGAGATGGATGGCGCCGGGGCCCGACGTGGCCGCGCAGACGCCGACCCTGCCGGAGAACTTGGCGTACCCCACCGCCTGGAAGGCGGCCATCTCCTCGTGGCGGGCCTGGACGAACCGCGGGTTGTCGTCCGCCCGGCCCCAGGCGGCGAGCAGTCCGTTGATGCCGTCACCGGGATAGGCGAAGACGTGCTCGACGTCCCATTCGCGAAGCCGCTGCAGGACGTAGTCGGACACCTTGATGGACATGGGAGTCACCCTCCGGTTCGGCTCAACGTCGTCGGTGGCGGCGCACCGTGACGGCCGTACCGGTCGCCCCGGCCACGAGGGCGACGGTGGTAGCGTCGTCCGCTTCCGCTCGTCGGTGAACCGATTCGGTGCCCCAGTCACGCGTTCCCGGACCGTACGGTCTCTAACGCCCCCGGCACTGACCGGCCAGATGAGCATGCGGACGGGCGGTTCACCGGCGTGTCCTCAGGTACCCGATGGTCCTGCCGTGAGGGACAACCGCGAGGAAGTGATCGATCATGCGGGCGACCGTGTGGCACGGCAAGCACGACGTACGGGTCGAG
>NZ_JBEXSX010000065.1:0-54978 GCF_040613835.1 Streptomyces sp. NPDC006207
CGCCCAGGGCGACGGCGGCGGCGAGCAGGACGGACAGGCCGGTGCGGCCGGATCGGTGAACCGGTCTGGGCCGTATGCGTGTTGACATGGACGAAAGCCTCCGGCAGCCCGGAGTGACCCGGGCTCGGTAGTGGGACATCGGATGCACGGCGCACCTTCGCGCCCGCGGCTCGCCCTGCACCCTCGTGGTGATCACACCCGGGTGACAAGACGAAAACCGGGGGGAGTACGCGCAGTTGCACAGATGCGAAGCGGGAGGGCGGGCAGAGGGCGCCGAAGTGCCCGGTGTGGTCCCGATTCCGGAGGAACGGCCGCTTCGTACGGCCCTGACACGCTCGTCGCGTACGCCCCGCGGACTCCCCCGGGCGCCGGCACCCGGGCGCCCGCACCCGCCGTGCGACGGCGGCCGGGCCGCCGGATACTGCTCACGAGCGACGCTGGAGGCCGGCGATGGGGCGTTTCGACGGGAAGACCGCGGTGGTCACCGGTGGGACCAGCGGCATCGGGCTGGCCGCAGCCGAGCGCCTTGCCGCGGAGGGCGCGCACGTCTTCCTCACCGGCCGCCGGGAGCCGGAGCTGCGCGGCGCGGTCGCCGCGATCGGCCCGGGAAGGGCCACCGGTGTGCGCGGTGACGTCGCCGTCCCCGCCGACCTGGACCGGCTGTTCGCCCAGGTCGAGGCCGCGGGGCGGCGCATCGACGTCCTCTTCGCCAACGCGGGCGGCGGCAGGCTGGCCCGCCTGGAGGACGTGACGGAGCAGGACTTCGACGACACCTTCGGGGCGAACGTGAAGGGCGTGCTCTTCACCGTCCAGAAGGCGCTGCCGCTCCTCAACGACGGCGCCTCGGTCATCCTCACCGGCTCGACGGCGGGCAGCGGTGGGGCGGAGGGGTTCACCGTCTACAGCGCCTCCAAGGCCGCCGTGCGCTCCTTCGCCAGGACCTGGGCCAACGAGCTCAAGGGCCGCGCCATCCGGGTGAACACCCTGAGCCCGGGACCGGTCGAGACCCCGGGGGTCAACAGCCTGGCCCCCGACCCCGAGCAGAACCGCCGCCTGCTGGACACCCTGGTCGGCACGGTGCCGCTCGGCCGCATGGGACGGCCCGAGGAGGTCGCCGACGTGGTCGCCTTCCTGGCCTCCGACGAGAGCACCTTCGTCACCGGGGTGGAGCTCTTCGTCGACGGCGGCCAGCAACAGGTGTGAGCCCGCTCGTCCTCTGCCCCGCTGTGCGGTCCAAATCGCCAGAAGGGGGCGCTTGACACTCCCCGCAGGTCGACCTAGTTTCGTATCGACCACTACATAACTCGCCAACCGCCACCCCTCCTCGCGGCACCCCGAACGCGGGCGCAGCTAATACCGGGAGGGCATCCCCTGCGGCAGTACGTAACAGATCTTGTTACACCGGAGGCTGTGGCGATCACTCATCGCGATCGGAGCAACACCATGGGACAGCTTGACGGCAGGACCGCCATCGTCACGGGCGGCACCAGCGGCATCGGCCTGGCCACCGCGCGGCGGTTCGCCGCCGAGGGCGCGCACGTGTTCGTCACCGGCCGCCGCAAGGACGCGCTCGACGCCGCCGTGGCGGAGATCGGCCCCCGTGCCACCGGTGTCCACAGCGACGTCTCCGACCTGGCCGGTCTCGACCGGCTCTACGCCGCCGTCGCCCAACAGGGGCGGCGCATCGACGTGATCTTCGCCAACGCGGGCGGCGGCAGCTTCTCCACCCTGGAGCAGGTCACCGAGCAGCACTTCGACGAGATCTTCGCGACCAACGTCAAGGGCCTGCTCTTCACCGTGCAGAAGGCGTTGCCGCTGCTCAACGACGGCGCCTCGGTCATCCTGACCGGCTCCACCGCGGGCTCGGTCGGCAACGAGGCCTTCGGCGTCTACGGGGCGTCCAAGGCGGCGGTGCGCTCCTTCGCCAGGACCTGGGCCAACGAGCTCAGGGGCCGCTCGATCCGGGTCAACTCCATCAGCCCCGGCACGATCGACACACCCGGCATCGACGGCCTCGCCGCGGACGCGGAGCAGAGGGCGCAGCTCAAGGGCTACCTCGAAGGCCAGATCCCGCTCGGCCGGATGGGCCGGCCCGAGGAGGTCGCCGCCGCGGCCGTCTTCCTCGCCTCCGACGAGAGCACCTTCATCACCGGCATCGAACTCTTCGTCGACGGCGGCACCAACCAGGTCTGACCCCCGCCGAGGCCTCCCCGTCCACGGCGGGGAGGCCTCGGTGACAGCCGTACGCACCGGAACCACCAGCACGGACGGGACACACGCGATGGACATGGGACGAACAGGGATCTGGAGCATCGAGCTGCGCACGGCCGATCCGGGAGCGATCGAGGACGCCGCAGCCGAACTCGACACGATGGGCTGGGGTGCCTTGTGGATCCCCGGACTCGGCGGCGGCGACATCCTCGGCGACTCCGAACGGCTGCTCCGCGCGACCCGCACCGCGCGCGTCGCGGTCGGAGTGCTCAGCATCTGGCGCCACCGGGCGGCGGAGATGGCGGCAGGACACGCGCGGCTGCAGCAGCGGTACGACCGCCGGCTCCTCCTCGGCCTCGGCGTCAGCGACGCGGCAGCCGCACGCGGCGCGGGGCGCCCCTACCGGCCCCTGTCGGACATGGACGCCTACCTGGACGAGCTCGACGGAGCCCCGGCCCCCGTACCGGCCGGGGAACGCGTCATGGCCGCTCTGGGCCCGAAGATGGTCCGGCTCGCGGGACGACGCACCGCGGGTGTGCACCCGTTCATGGTCACCCCCGAGCACTCGGCGGCGGCCAGGGAACTGCTCGGACCCGGCCCCCTCCTGGCGCCCTATCAGGCGGTCGTGCCGGAGCGCGACCCTGCCAGGGCCCGTGCCGCCGCCCGGGACTTCCTCGGGACGTTCCTCGCGATGGACCACTACGCCCGCAGCCTGCTCCGCCAGGGCTTCACCGAGGACGACCTGGCCGGAGGCGGCAGCGACCGGCTCATCGACGCCGTCGTGGCCTGGGGCGACACCGAGGCCATCGGCGCCCGCGTCCGCGCCCACCACCAGGCCGGCGCCGATCACGTGTGCCTCCACGTCATCACCGCGGACTCCGCACTCCCGCTGGCGCAGTGGCGGGAACTCGCCGCCCTCGCCCGCTGAACCAGGGGGCTGGTCGGCGCCGCCGGGCGAGCGTGTGGCGGGAGGTCGGCGATGGTGGTGGACGCGGGTTCGTGCACGACGCCCTGGTGGAGTCCGCCGTGCACGGGCCGCAGGGCGGGACCGATGCCGTGGCCGACGGGACAGCCGGCGTTCGGCGGGCAGGGGTGCAGCCGGAGGAGCCTGCCGTCCTCGACCGCACGTCGGGACTCGACGCTGTCCGGGCCCCCGCAGGTCGCCCGGACAGCGCCGATGACCACGGGCCTGGTCAGCCCGCCGTTGGCGGTCACGCCCGCGGACCTGCCCTTCGGCGATGGTCAGCCGGCCGCCGGCTCCGCGGGCCAGGCGCCCAACGCGAGATCGACGACCCGGTGCAGCTCCTCACGGGTCGCGCCGCCCGCGGCCTGCACGGCGACGCCCTGGTACACCGCGATGAAGTAGCGGGCGAGATCGGCCGGATCGGCGTCGGCGGGCAGTTCCCCGTCCGCCCGCGCCTTCTCCAAGCGCAGCCGGAGCGCCGCCTCGCCGGACGCCCGGCGCGCGGTGAGCTCGGCGCGCACGCTCTCCGACCCGGGCGACGCGGCGAGGCCTCCCTGCACGGTGAGGCAGCCAGGAGGGCAGTCGGGCCGGGTCGTGGCGTCCGCGGCGCCGTGCAGCAGCCGCTCGACGACGCGGCGCGCTCCGGGTTCGGCGAACGCCTCGCGGATGTAGCGGGCAGGGCCGTCGGCGTAGTGGTCGAGGACCCGCTTGAACAGCTCCTCCTTGTTGCCGAAGGCGCCGTACAGGCTCGGCGGGTTGATGCCCATGGCCCGGGTCAGGTCCGAGATCCCGGTGCCCTCGTAGCCCTGGCGCCAGAACACCTCGAGCGCCCGGTCCAGCACCTCGTCGACGTCGAAGGCCCTCGGTCGTCCTCCCGCCATGGTGGCCTCCTGCCCGGCGATCTGTAACGACCGTTATGATACCGCGCCGGTCAGGGGCGCGGGAGGCGGGCCAGCGCCGCCCGGCCGCTCTGCAGCAGCCCCGAAGCGTCCATGCGGGTCTTGGCGAGGAACTCCATCCCCTGCAGCCCGGCCGGCAGCAGCCGGCCGCGCTCCTGCGGGTCGGCCCCCGGATCCAGGTCTCCCTCGCGCTGCGCCTCCTTCACGCACGCGGCGAGGAGGTCCTCGACCTCCCGGTAGGTCGTCCGGGAACGTTCGACCACGTCCGGATCCTGGCCGTGCAGTTCGAAGGTGCTGTTGACCAGGAAGCATCCGCGCCGGTGCGGGTCGGCCCCGTAGCCCGCCGCCGCACTTCGAGCAGACGGGTCAGCCGCGCGACCGCCCCGCCGGGGCCGCCCAGCGCTTCCCGGACCCCGTCGAGCTGCTCGGCGCGGTGGTCGTCCAGGACCCGCAGGAAGAGCTGCCGCTTGTCGCGGAACGCCCCGTACAGACTGCCCTTGCCCAGCCCCGTGGCGCCCGTCAGGTCCTCCAGGGACGTCGCGGCGTAGCCACGGGCCCAGAACACCTCTCGGGCAGTCCGCAGCACCTGCCGCTCGTCGAAGCTCCTGGGACGCGCCATGGCGTCGATGACACGGATTCTTGACCTAACGGTCCCTTTACGCCGCCGCCCGTCCGCCGCCGGAGGACCCAATCCATCGGATCCACAAATTGCAAAAATCTTCAATTCACTACATGATGATCCCGCTGTGCCGTCAAGGGAAGCGCGGGGCACGGCAGCGGGGCCGTCCCCGGCAACCGGCCGGGGCGAGGGACGACGGGGCCGGTGTCTTCGCACGGTGACTTGGCTGGCAGGGCGGATGTGGGGCCCCGTACGCGCGTTGCTGCCCGCGCGGGGCGATCTGACGGCGATGCGGCGGCAGCCCCGTCGCGACCTGCTCGCCGGATTGACCGTGGCGGTGGTGGCCCTGCCGCTCGCGCTGGCGTTCGGAGTCTCCTCAGGGCTCGGGGCGGAGGCCGGACTGGCCACGGCCGTGGTGGCGGGGGCGGTGGCGGCCCTGTTCGGTGGATCGGACGTGCAGGTCTCCGGGCCGACCGGGGCGATGACCGTGGTGCTGGTCCCCATCGTCGCCCGGTACGGGCCCGGCGGAGTCCTGACCGTGGGTCTGATGGCCGGTGCGCTGCTCATCGGGCTGGCCCTGCTGCGCGCCGGCCGGTACATGCGCTACGTACCGGCGCCCGTGGTGGAGGGCTTCACCCTCGGGATCGCATGTGTGATCGGGCTGCAGCAGGTGCCCGCGGCCCTCGGGGTGCCCACGCCGGACGGCGAGAAGGCCGCGGCCGTGGCCCTGCGGGCCGTACGCGCGTTCCTGGCCCACCCCCACTGGGCGCCCCTCGCACTCTCGGCGGCGGTGGCCGGCGCCATCTTGGCGGGTGCCCGGTGGCGCCCGCGCGTGCCGTTCTCGTTGCCGGCCGTCGTCGTGGTCACGATCGCCGCCGAGGCCACGGACCTTCCCGTGGCGCGCATCGGGCACCTGCCGTCCGGACTGCCCGCGCCTTCCCTGGGGTTCCTCGACCCGGCCGCGCTCCCCTCGCTGCTGGCGCCCGCCCTGGCGGTCGCGGCCCTGGCCGCCCTGGAGTCGCTGCTGTCGGCGACCGTCGCGGACGGCATGACGCGCGGACAGCGCCACGACCCGGACCGGGAATTGTTCGGCCAGGGCCTGGCGAACCTGGTCGTCCCGCTGTTCGGCGGGGTGCCGGCCACGGCGGCGATCGCCCGCACCGCCGTCAACGTCCGTACCGGAGCGGGCTCGCGGTTGGCCGCGCTCACCCACGCCGCCGTCCTGGCGGTGATCGTCTTCGTCGCCGCTCCGCTGGTGGGGAGCATCCCGCTCGCGGCGCTCGCAGGGGTGCTGCTCGCCACCGCGATCCGGATGGTCGAGGTCGGATCGCTGCGGGCGACGGCCCGGGCGACCCGCGCCGACGGCGCGGTCCTGCTGCTGACCGCGGCCGCGACGCTGGCCCTGGACCTGACGTACGCGGTCGTCATCGGGCTGGTGGTGGCCGGGGCCCTGGCGCTGCGCGCCGTGGCGCGGCAGGTCCGGCTGGATCGGGTGCCGCTGCACGAGGGTCCGCCGGAGGGGCACGGCGCCGGGGAACACGCCCTGCTCGCCGAGCACATCGTGGCCTTCCGCATCGACGGGCCCCTGTTCTTCGCCGCAGCCCACCGTTCCCTGCTCGAACTCACCGAGGTCGCCGACGTGTCGGTGGTCATCCTGCGGCTCTCCCGCGTCACCCACATCGACGCCACCGGCGCCCTGGTCCTCAAGGACGCCATCGACCGGCTGAACCGCCGCGGCATCACGGTGCTGGCGTCCGGTCTCCGGCCCGGGCAGCGGCACGCGCTGGACGCGCTGGGCGTGCTGGACGCGCTGCGGGACGCGGACCTGGTGCACGCCACGGCCCCGGAGGCCGTCCGCGCGGCGCGCGCCCGGTTGCACCGGGCCGGTGTGCTGCGGGGGGAGGCCGCCGGATGAGCCCCGCGTACCGCATGACCGACCTGACCGGGGCGGAGGCGCTGTGGCTGCTGGAAGGCGCCGGCAACGGCCGCCTGGTGTACCCGCTGCGCGGCACGGTGGTCGTCCGCCCCGCCGTCCACGTCCTGGAGTACGGCGCGCTCGTCGTCCGCGCACCCGTCCCGCTCACCACGGTCACGCGGGGCGGCGACGTGACCTACCACTGCGACCGGTTCCACCGGACCTCGGGCACCGGCTGGTCGGTCACGGCCACCGGACCCGCCCAGGACCTCGCCGACGCCCACGAGGCCGCCCACCACCGGCGCGCGCTCACCGACTGGGTCCACGGTCCGCACGACACGCTGCTGCGGATCCACCCCCTCACGCTCCAGGGGCACCGGCTCGGCGGCCCCGGGGGCGCGGGTGCCCGTACCGGTGACGACGGCCGGCCCGGCACCCGGTGACCGCTCGCGCCATGCTGCAGCGCCGCCACGTGCTGACCCTCCCGACGGCGCCCCTGTCCGTCACCGTGGCCCGCAGGACGGGCGAGTACGTCTACACCTCCTGGGGCGTCGGCCCGGGCGACACCGTGCTGGGCCGGGCCCTGCTGATCCTCGGCGAGCTGGTCGCGAACAGCGTCCGGCACGCCGCCGGGGTCTCCCCCAGCCTGGACGTCGTCTACGCGACGGGCGGCGGGGTGCTCGCCCTCGCCGTGTACGACCTGCATCCCCACCGGCCGGACCTGCTCCGGGCCGCCGCGACCGGCGGCGGACTGGCCATGGTCACCGAGGTCACCGCCGAATGCGGGGGCACGGCCACGGTGCTCCCCGACCCCGGCACCGGTGGCAAGGGCATATGGGTCACCCTGCCGCTGCGCACGGCGTGAACCCGTGGGCCCCTCACTTGGGAGCGTGCTTCCCCAGGTAGAACAGCAGGGTGATGAAGCCGGCGATGAAGTGGGTGACGAAGACGTAGACGAGGACGCGCAGCAGTACCGCCCGCTGCTTGTACTTCTCGCCGCCCGTGTCCCTACCGGAGCCGGTCCCGGCGCTCACGCGGCGTCACCGGTCGTCCCGGGCGGGCCGGGGGTACGGACGGCGGAGCCTTCCTCGGTCTGCTTCAGCTCGGCCAGCAGGTCCTGCTGCCCGGTCAGCAGCTCCGTGAGGATCCTGCGGGCCGCCCGGAGCAGTTCCGCCACGTCGCCGCCCGCCAGCTCGTACACCACGGTGGAGCCGGTGCGCGTGGCGGTCACGATGCCGGAGCGGCGCAGTACGGCAAGCTGCTGGGAGAGGCTGGAGGGCTCGATCTCCATGGCGTTGAGGAGGTCCCGCACCGGCTTGGGCCCGTCCTGCAGGAGTTCCAGGACACGGATGCGCACGGGGTGCCCGAGCATGCGGAAGAACTCCGCCTTGGCCTGGTAGAGCGGAACCTGCACCCGGACCACCCGTACCTTCTGTAAGGATTCGCGAATTGAAGAACTCTTCAATCGTACCGCTCCGCAGGAAGTGAGCATCCAGTGACCGACGACGACCGCGTGGGCCCGCCGCTGCTCGGCGGGGAGCGCGAGACGCTCCGGGCGTTCCTCGACTACCACCGGGCCACGCTGGCCATGAAGTGCCGGGGGCTGACGGACGAGGAGCTGCGGCAGCAGTCGATGCCTCCGTCCACGCTCTCGCTGCTCGGGCTCGTCCGGCACATGGCGGAGGTGGAACGCGCCTGGTTCCGCCGGGTGTTCGAGGACAACGACACGCCCATGGTCTGGTCCGACAGGATCGACTTCCAGGCGGCCTACGACGCGGGCGCGTCCACCCGCGCCGAGGCCTTCACGGCCTGGGAGGCCGAGGTGGAGAACTCCCGGCGGATCGAGGAGGCGGCCGGGTCACTGGACCTGACCGGGCACCAGCCGCGCTGGGGCGAGGACGTCTCCCTGCGGATGGTCATGGTGCACGTGCTCCTGGAGTACGGCCGTCACAACGGGCACGCGGACTTCCTCCGCGAGGGTGTCGACGGCACCGTGGGGGCCTGACCGGCCCCGCGCGGTCCGGGAACCGGCCGTCAGGGGACCGGCCGCATGTCCGCGCCGTAGAGGGTGCGGTAGTCGGGGACGACGACGCGCGACGCGGGCGACTCGCGGCGGACCTGCGCGGTGAAGGCCTCGACGTCCGCCGACGGGTCGCGCCTCGGCTCCAGGTCCAGCGGCCGCTCGAAGTCGTCCCAGTGCACGGGCACGACGACACCGGGGTCGCCGAGCGCCCGCAGCAACCGGGGGACGTACCGGTGCGTCGAGGCACTGGTCGGTACGGCGACCATGGCCAGGTCCGGGCGCAGTCCCCGGGCCGCGCGCTCGCTGAAGTCACTGGCGCCCATCAGGAACGCCGAGGGCCCCTCGGCACCTGCCGTGACCTGGAAGGCGAGGGTGTCGCCCTCGGGGAGGTCGGCGATGGTATCCGGACGGGCCTGGGGCGGTGCGGCGTGCCTGCCGGGGGCGAAGTAGGAGTACCCCTTGTTGCGGCTGTGCAGGCTCGCGACGACCTCCACCACGATGCCGTCGAAGTCCAGCACTTCCCCGCCCTTCACCACCGAGATCCGCGCCGGGTCGACGCCGAGCGCGACCAGCAGGTGGTACGTGGTCTCCGTGCCGACGACCCGGGCGCCGGTGGAGGCGGCGATGTACGGCACGTCGGCGATGTGGTCCCAGTGCGAGTGGCTGACGAGGACGAGTTCGGGGTGGCCGACGCGCTTCCGGACCGCGGTCTCGTCGGTCCGCAGCCGGGTGGCGGGGTCGAAGGCGCCGGTGAAGAGTCCCGTGGGGAACCGGGTGACGTAAGGGTCGAAGAGCACGGTCCGGCCGGAGACGTCGATGCGCCAGCCCGCGGTGCCCAGCCAGCGGAAGGTCGCCGCACCGGCGTCCGGGGCCCCGCGCCGGGCCGCGGGTGCCGCCGCTGCCGCCGTGGGCACCGTGCCCGGCAGCAGCGGGGTGGCCGCGGACAGTGCGGCGCCCCGCAGCATCGTGCGCCGTCCGAACCTCTTCACGTCTCGTACGTCCCTGTCGTCGCTCATGGCCTCAGGAGATCAAGGCCGAGTCGCCCGCGTCCAAGACCGGAATTCCGCACGCCTGATACGCGATCCGCTATGAGCGCAGGTCAACGGCGTTCGGCCCGCAGGAAGTCCACCGCGATCCGGGCGGCGGCGCCGATCGCGGAGTCCACCGCGGGGCGCACCGCGGTCAGTTCGCGGGTGCGGGCGAAGACGGCGACCGCGTAGCGCCCGCCGTCCGGGTGGCCGACGACCCCCGCCTCCAGGTGCAGACCGGGCAGCGTGCCGGTCTTGGCGGCCACCGTCACCTCGCCGGGGAAGCCGGAGACCATCCGGTGCCGGAAGACCTGCCGGCCCATCAGCTCCCGGACCCAGGCGCAGGCCTGCGGCGGGCCGGCCTCGTCCCGCCAGACGAGCCCGAGCAGCCGGGTGATCTCCCGGGGCGTGCCGGCGTTGGTCCGCGTGGGGTCCAGGACCGCCAGCCGTCGCTTCCGGTCCTCCGGCAGGGCGGGCCAACGGGCCGCGAACTCCGCCTCGGTGCCTGCCCCGACGTCGGCGAGCATCGACTCCAGCACGTCCCGGGGACCGCCCACGAGCCGGATGCCGGTGAGTCCGAGCTCCTCGGTGAGGAGCCGTACGGTGTCCAGTCCGATCCGGGCCAGCAGCAGGTCCGCCGCGGTGTTGTCGCTGACCGACATCGCGAAGTGGGCGAGATCGCGGAGCGAGAGCTCGACGTCGTCGGCGCATCCCGCCGTGCCCCAGCCGCCGAGCCGGTCGGCCGCGGTGACCCTTACGCGCTCACGGGGGTCGAGCTGGCCGGCGGCCACCTGGCGGGCGAACTCCAGCACCACGAGGATCTTCACGACCGACGCGAGGACGACGGGCTCGTCCGCGCCGACGGCGACCTCGGCCGTGTCGCCGGCCCCCGCACCGACCGGTACGGCGTGCAGCACCCCTTCGGCGCCCGCCGCCGCGAACACCTCCCGGATGTCCTCCTCGACCATCAACAGCCTCCTCGCGTAGGGTCCTTGATCGTGGATCTCTTGCGCCACCTGCGTATCTTCGTCGCCGTCGCGGAGGAACTGCACTTCGGCCGCGCCGCCGACCGGCTGGGCACGGCACAGCCGCCGGTCAGCCAGGCGGTGCGCGCGCTGGAGCGGGAACTCGGCGCGGAGCTGTTCGACCGGTCGCGACGCCGTACCGCGCTGACCTCGGCGGGGACGCTGCTGCTGGAGGAGGCGAGGGAACTCCTGGCCCGTGAGGACCGCCTGCGGGCCCTGGCGCGGCGTGCCGCCGACGGGGGCCTGGGCACCCTGCGGGCGGCCGTGCCCACCGGCACCACGGCGGCGGTGGCCTCCGCGCTGCTCGCCGCGTGCACGGAACACGCCCCGGGTCTGGCGGTCGATCTGCGGGAGGCGACCACCGCGGAGCAGCTGCGGCTCCTCGGTGCGGGCGGCCTCGACGTCGGCCTCGTCCACCGCCCGGTGGAGGCGGCCGGACTGCGGCTCGGCCCGGAGGTCGCCTTCGACCTGGGAGTCGTCCTACCCCGTGCCTCGCCGGTGGCCCGCGGTCCGCAGGTGTCCCTCGCCGATCTGTCCGGCCAGGACCTCGTGGTGTTCCCGCGCGGGGAGGCTCCCGGCTGGTACGACCGGCTGCTGGAGGGCTGCCGCGCGGCGGGCTTCGTCCCCGGTGGCGTCCGGCACGCCTCGAGCCCGGAGTTCCTGCTCGCCCTCGTCGCGGCGGGTGGCGGCATCGCCTTCGACCAGGGCGCCGCCGCCCGCAGGGAGCCACGCGTGGCCTGGCGGCCGCTGTCCGGACGCCCCCTCGCCCGCCGGATCGGCGGCGCCTGGCCCGCGGGCCCCTCCGCGCACCCCGCGGCCCCGCGCTTCGCGGCGCTCGCCGCGCGCGTGCTGGCGCGGCACGGTGCGGTGGCCGAGGAGCGCAGCGCAGGCCCGGCTGCGGCGCCGGACGGGCCGCCGCGGCCGTGGTCGGTGGTGTTCGGCTGAGACGGCGGCGTGCCCCGGGCACCGCCGGGGTGGCCGATCACGCGGCCGCCGGAGAAGCTGGGCGTACGGAATCCGTGAACGGACCGAGGTGATCACCGATGGCGGACGAGAACGTGAACCATCCGGGTCTGATCGTCCCGGTCGGCCACGTCGAACCCGTCCCACGTCGCATCCGGGCACTGGTCGGGGGCCGTACCGTCCTCGACACCCGGCGTGCCGTGTACGTGTGGGAGTGGCCCGGCTATCCGCAGTACAGCATCCCGGTCGAGGACCTGACCGAGGGGGTGCTCACCGACGACGGCCGGGCCGGCCGGCTGGGCCCCGGCCCGGCACGCCGCCACTCGCTGCGCGTCGGCTCCGAGGTCCGCGAGGGCGCGGCCTGGGTCTGGGACGAGGGCTCACCGGACCGGCTGCTGGGGACCGCGCGCTTCCGCTGGGAGGCACTCGACGCCTGGTACGAGGAGGACGAGCAGGTCTTCGTCCACCCGCGCAGCCCCTACACCCGCGTGGACGCCCTGCGCTCCTCCAGCAGCGTGCGTGTGGAGGTCGACGGCACCGTCCTCGCCGACGCGCCGCATGCGGTGACCCTGTTCGAGACCGGCCTGCCGACCCGCTACTACGTCGAGCGCGTGCACGTCGACTGGACCCGGCTGCGTCCCTCCGACACGGTCACGCACTGCCCGTACAAGGGCACGACGAGCGGCTACTGGTCGTTCGACGGGGACGTCGCCACCCACAAGGACATCGCCTGGGCGTACGACTTCCCCACGGCGGCGTGCGCCCCCGTCGCGGGGATGGTCGCGTTCTACAACGAGCACGTGGACCTGTACGTCGACGGCGCGCCGCTCCCCCGCCCCATCGCGATGTCCCGGACGGAGTGGGACCGGCGTCGCCTCGGAAAGCCCTGAGACGCCCGCACCGGGCACGGCGGGCGGCGAATTAGGCTGGCCGCATGTCTCAGCAGGTCGAAGTCGTGCAATTGCTGGTGTCGCCCGCGCACCGGTACACGGGGCGGCCGTCGGAGGGGCCGTCGGCGGCGCCGGACGGCGAGCTCGTGCGGAGCGCCGAGGTGCGGAGCGGGCTCGGGCTCGTGGGCGACCGCTACTACGCGCGGCCGGCCCATCGGAACGCCGCCGTCACGCTCATGGCGGCGGAGAGCCTGCCGCTGGACATCGCTCCGGAGACCGACCTGCGGCACACCCGCCGCAACGTGCTGCTCCGAGGCGTCGACATCGACGCGTACGTGGGCACGACCGTGTCCCTGGACACCGGCGCGGGGCCCGTCCTGTTCGCGGTGCGGCGCCCCGCCCGGCCCTGCGCCTGGATGGACGCCGTCATCGGTCCGGGGGCCCAGCGCGCGCTGCGCGGCAAGGGCGGGGTGCGGTGCACGCCGCTGAGCGACGGCGTGCTCACGCTGGGGCCGGCGGAGTTCCGGGTCGTGGAGGACGAGAGGGAGACGGCGTAGCGGGGGCGTGCCGGCCCGTCACGGGGTACCACGGGAACCGGATCACGCGGCCCGGCGTGGTTGCTGCGTGCGATCACTGAGGCGGACGGTTCACGGGCGGGCCGATCACGGGCGGATGGACGCGGCAGGGGACGCCCGCGGATGGCGCGGCCCGCGGCGGTGGGACGGGCTCCTGGTGGCGCTTCCCCTCCTGCTGGCGCTGCTGCTCGTGTGCCACGCCTCGGTGCCGAACGGCCCCGGCCGGTGGGGGAGCCTGCTGGAGACGTTCCTGCCGTGGCTGGGGCTGGGCGTCCCGTTGCTGCTGTGCGCGGCCCTGTTGCGGCGCTCGGGAGTCGCCCTGTGCACGCTCCTGGTACCGCTGGCGGCCTGGCTCGCGGTCTTCGGTGATCCACTGGGCCCGCGCGGCGGGGCCGGGTACGACCTCGTCGCGGTGCAGCACAACGTCAGTGACGAGAACGCGGATCCGGCGGGTACCGCCGAGCAACTGATCTCGGCAGAACCGGACTTGATCGCCCTCCAGGAGCTGACGCCGTCCCTGCTGCCGGACTTCGGCGCCGTCCTGGACGCGGCGTACCCCCATCACGTGCGCTTCGGCACGGTCGGGCTGTGGTCGCGGTACCCCCTGGTGGACGGGCGCAGGATCGACATCCGGCCCGCGGACCTCGGCGAGGACTGGGACCGGGGCCTGCGGGCGACCGCCCGGATGCCGCGGGGGGACGTCGCCGTGTACGTGGCCCACCTGCCCTCGCTCCGCCTCGGCCCGTCCGGGTTCGGCTCCGGCAGGCGGGACGAGAGCGCGGCCCTCCTCGGCGCCGAGATCACGGCCGAGCGGCTGGACCGGGTGGTCCTGCTCGGCGACCTCAACGGCACCGTCGAGGACCGCGGGCTCGCCCCGCTCACCTCGCAGCTGGACGCTCCGGAGTCGGGGCTGGCGTTCAGCTGGCCGAGGCGGTTCCCGCTGGCCAGGATCGACCAGGTCCTGGCGCGGTCCGCGACGGTCTCGGACGTACGGACCCTGCCCGCGACCGGGAGTGACCACCTGCCTGTCGCGGCCCGCATCCGGTTCTGATCACGGGCGGCCCAATCCCACGCCCGCACACGGGGTCTGACGCACCGTCCGAACTCGATCGGGCCTCGCCCCACAGCCATGTCAGGGCACGACAAAGAACGCTGACGGACCATCAGCTTGAGCAGCCTCGGATGTCCCGAAGCTTCGCTGCCCTGCTGACGCAAGATTAGCTGATACTCCGTCACCCAGTTGGACATCTCTTCACATTTTTCTTATTCGGGCCACCACACCACCCCTGACCTGCAGAAACTTCCCGGGCGGCGGCGCGGCCCCACCCCATTCGGCCCTACCCCTCCGCCGGTCTCAGGGTGCGGAGCGGCTGCGGATGATCGCCATATAGGTCTCGAGGACGCGCTGGCAGTCGTGCCGGGGGCCACATCCCGCCTGCCCCGTCCACAAGGAGGTTCAGCTCCATGCGTGGTGCTCGCATCCTGGCCATGGCGACGATGACCGCTGCGGCCGTCATCCTTCCGAACTCGCAGGCCTTCGCCGTGGTCGACGTCAACGTCGCCCAGAACGGACGCTCCGTCACCGTCACCGCCAGTTCGGAGGTTTGCCAGGCGCCCGGCGCGATGGTGAACGCCAACGCCTTCCCGTCCGGCCTGCTGCGCAACGCCCTGTCCCTCAGCGCGGCGACCCCGGGCGGCCCCCTGACCGGCACGTTCACGATCCCCGAGGACGCGCCGGCCAACACGTACACCATCACCGTCAGCTGCATGATCGGCCCGAAGTCCGACCAGGGCAGCGTCGGCACCCTCACCGTTCCGGCTACGACCAGCACGGAGGGTGACCGCGACGGCGGAACCACCACGGACAACAACGGCACCAACACGAACACGAACAACAACACCAATAACAACAACAACGACTACGACAACGGCAACGGCAACGGCAACGGCAACGACGACGAGTACGGGGACGACTACGAGGACGACTACGGCAACTACGGCCGCGGCCACGACCGCGACAAGTGCTCGTGGGGTGGGCACGGCCGGGGCGGCCGGGGTGACGACCGCGGCGGCGACGACAACGGCCGCGGCGGTTACGGCGACCGGGGTGGCTACGGTGACCGCGGCGGCTACGGCGACCGGGGCCGCGACCACGACCGCAAGTGCTACAAGAAGCGTCACCACGGCCACGACCGTGACAACGACCGTGACAACGACAACGACTACGGCAATGACAACGACAACGACAACAACGGCGGCGCGCCCGACACCGGCTTCGGCGGTTCGACCGGCATGAACACCGCCGAGAGCCTCACCGGCGCCTCCCTCCTCGCCGCCGCGGCGGCGGGCGGCGTGTTCCTCCTGCGCCGGCGTCGCACGCAGGGCGGCGAGGCCTGACCGCCCCGCAACCCCCGCGCACGACAGCACGGCACTCCGCCCCGGGCCCCGCACACGGGCCCGGGGCGGGCTGCTGTCCGCCGCCGGCCGGCCGTACGTTCCCGCCCCCGTCACGGCCCGGGCCCGCCCGCCGCGGTTCACTCCACCGGCGTACGCGAACGCTCCCCCGGACACGCTGCGTGGTGCACTGATCACGCACCGGAAGGTGAAGGAGAGACGTGGCGATGAAGGCAGCCCGGACGACCGGCCCCATATCCCCCGGACCCCGGCGCGGGCTCCACCACGCGGCGCTCGTCGCGCTCTGGGCCTGCGCACTCCTGGTGACCGCCTGCACGGCCGGTCCGCCGGGGCGGAGCGCGGGGCAAGGCCCCGCGGGGCCGCCGGGCGCCGCCGCGGCGACCGTTCCTCCCGCACTGGCCGGCTACTACCGGCAGAAGCTCGACTGGAAACCCTGCGCGGACGAGCCGTCGTTCGAGTGCGCCACCTTGCGGGCCCCGCTGGACTACACGCGTCCGTCGGCGGGCGACATCCGTCTGTCCGCCACCCGCAAGCGGTCCACCGGGACCGCCGCCCAGCGCATCGGGTCGCTGCTGTTCAACCCCGGCGGCCCCGGCGAACCCGCGATCACCTCGCTCTGGTCCTACGCCGGAACCTTCTCACCGGCCGTACGGGCCGCCTACGACCTGGTCGCGGTCGACCCGCGCGGGGTCGGCGACAGCACCCCGGTGCACTGCGGTACCGGCACGGCCGGCACCCGCCTGGGGGTGTGGGGCCTGCCCGGCGCCGACGCGCCGGACTTCGCCGCGGCCGACGAGGCGGCACGCGACACCGCCGCCGCGTGCGAGCGCGGCGCGGGGCGTCTGCTGCCGCACGTCGGCACGCTCGACTCGGCCCGGGACATGGAACTCGTGCGCGCCCTGCTCGACGACGAGCGGCTGCACTACCTCGGCTTCTCCTACGGCTCCTACCTCGGTGCGAGCTACGCCGGCCTCTTCCCGTCCCACGTGGGCCGCATGGTGCTGGACGGCGCCGTCGACCCCACGCTCGACGGCGTCCACAGCCTCCTGGGCCAGGCCCGGGGCTACCAGATCGCCTGGGACTCCTTCGCCGCCGACTGCGCCGCCCGCCCGGCCTGCCCCGTGGGTCACTCCGCCGACGGGGCGGGCCGCACCCTGGACGCCCTGGTCGAGACCCTCGACCGGAGCCCGTTGCGGCAGGGCAAGGACGTCGTGGTCGACGGCGACGCCCTCATCAGCGCGGTCACCACGGCGCTCATGGCGCCCGCGTGGGAGAAGCTGCGCGTCGCGCTCGGCGAGGTGCGCTCCGGGGGCACCACCACCGTGCAGGAACTCGGCGGGGCCTTCGGCGACTCCGGTTTCAGCGGTGACGCGTACGTCGCGATCAGCTGCCTCAGCGGCACCCTGGGACCACGGGCCACGCCCGCGCAAGCACGCGCGGCGTTCCCCGCGTTCGTCCGCGCCTCGCCCCGCTTCGGCGCGTACTTCGCGGACCAGTTGTCGACCTGCGCCCACTGGCCGGTCCCCGCGGACCAGCCGGCCGGTGCCCTCACCGCATCCGGCGCCGCACCGATCCTGGTCGTCGGCACCACCCGCGACCCGGCGACCCCCTACCCCGAAGCACGGACCCTGGCCCGCCTGCTCTCCTCGGGCCGGCTCCTCACCTACGACGGCGACGGCCACACCGCCTACCTCAGGTCGGTCGGCTGCGTCGACGACGCCGTCGACGGCTACCTGACGCGGGGCCAGTTGCCGCCCGCGGGCACGGTCTGCGCCTGACGCCCCCGACAAGGGTTCGGGGGCGGCTCGGGGTGGACCCTGATGCCCCGGCGGCGGCGCACACGATGTGCTGGGGGCCCGCGCCACCACCCCCGCACACCAGGAGGAGCCCCATGCCCGTTCGGAGGGTGCTCGCATGAACCCCGGCGTGCTGTCCCTGGCGGCGGCCCTGCTGTCGGCGGTCTGCTACGCGACGGCGGCGGTCGCCCAGGAACGTACGGCCGCCGCCGGGCGGAAGCCGACGGGCGGCCTGTGGACGCTGGCGCTGGTGCTCCAGGCCGCCGGGGCGGGGCTGCACGCGGTCGCCCTGCGGTACGGGTCGCTGACCGTGGTCCAGGCACTGGGCGCGCTGACCCTCGTACTGGCGCTGCCGCTGCACGCGGCCCTCGGCCGGCGCCGCGTGCGGCCCCGCGAGTGGGGCGGGGCCGGGCTGACCGTCCTGGGGCTGGTGGCCCTTGTGCTGTCCACGGCGCCGCCCGGTACGGAACGGGTACTGGGTGGTGCCGAGTTGGTCCTGCTGGCCGCGATCACGGCGGCGGCGTCTCTGGCCCTGACCCGGGTGCCGTGGGGGGCCGACCGTTCCGTGGTGCGCGCGCTGCGCTTCGCGACGGCGGCGGGCGCGGCGTTCGGAATCGCCTCGTGCCTGACCCAGGGTTTGGCGGTGCACCTGGCCGCGAGCGGGCTCGGAGCTGCCTTCGCCGACCCGATGCTCCTGGTGGCGGCCGGCTGCACCGGTGTCCTGGCGATCGCGGGGATGCTGTGGTCGCAGGAGGCGTACCGGGGTGGGCTGGGCGTCGCGCTGGCTGCGGTCACGCTGGCGAACCCCCTGGTCGCGGGGTGCGTCGGCGTCCTGCTGCTCGGTGAGTGTTTCCGGGGCGGCTCGGTGGGCCTGGCGGTGGCCCTGGCGGGGGCGGTGGCGGCGGGGCGGGGCGTGGTGGTCCTGTCCCGGCCGGCACCCGCGGCGGGCCGTGCGCACCGGGTCCCCGGTCCGCGGGCTGCGTCGCCTGCGGTCGCCGACTAGTCGGCAGCCAGGGGGGCGAATTCCCGGCGGGCGGCGGCCCCGCGGGTGCAGCATGTCGGCAGTCCGGTCGAGACCGGGCCGCGCGCCTCGTCCGAGGGGGGTCCCATGTTGCTCTGCGCCTGTCCTGCCGTGCTGCCGTCCCGGTGCCGCCCGTGCGCGCACACCCTTCCGCGGCTGGCCGCCTCCGCGCTGATGGTGCTCGCCGTACTCGTCTCGGCGTGCGCGGGGTTCGCCGTGCACCGGGCGGAGCGCGCGCAGGCCCTGGCCGAACGGGGCCACCGGCACCTCGTGGAGGGCACCGCGCTGTCCTCGACGGGGCCGGTCTTCCATGAGCACGGCATGCGGTCGTTACCGCCGGTGAGCGCCGGCTGGGAGTACCCGCACGGCCGTTCGCACACCGGACGGGTCCCGGTGGGGCGGCCCGTCGAGGCGGGCGAGCCGGTACGGATCTGGGTGGACGACCGGGGCTCGCCGGCGCCGGAACCCCGCAGTACGGCCGGAGCGCGGGGCGCGGGCCTGGTGCTGGGCCTCATGTGCTTCCTGCTGTGGTCGGCCGTGGCCTGGGGCGTGCACCACGCCGTGGGCGCCCTCGTGCTGCGCGGGCGGCTGAGGACGTGGGAGCGGGAGTGGGCGCGCGTCGAGCCGGTGTGGTCCGGCCGGGCGCGCTGACCGGCGTCAGCGGAAGAGCCGCAGGACCCGCAGGCCTCGGACGTGGTCCTCGCCGGGACCCGCCCTGAGTTCCTCCGGGGGTTTCCAGTCGGCGTGCAGGGCGGCCCAGAAGTCGGTCCACGCCTGGGTCTCCGTCGGCCCGCGCCCGACCGCGTCGGTTCCCGGACAGGTGACCACGTAACCGTCGCCGTCCTGCCGGATCGTCACCGCTGGCTCGACCATGGCCACCTCGCGTCCCGGTGCACCCGAATCACGTCAAGGGTCACCCGGTCGGCGCCGACGCGCAACAGCGCTCCGCGTGGGCCGTCCGGGGGACCCCGCAGCGGCCCGCCGCGCCCCCGGGCACCCGGGGCGCGGCGCTGTCCGCCGGCCCCGTCACCCCGCCAGGGCCACGCGGCGGAAGCCCTCGGCGAGGTAGCGCAGCCGCCTCACCACGTAGGCGAAGACCGGGCGGAAGGCCGGGACGGTGCTCCCCGGCCGGTAGGACGTGTCGCTCATCTCGGGCGACCCTTCTGGACGTGCACGGTGTGCGTCGGGGGTGGGTGTCAGTACGGGAGGGGCTTCCCGGACGGTGTCCGCAGGTCGATCGGAGGGCGCGACGGCGCCGGCTTCTTCGGTCGCTGGACGCGGATGCGGCGCATGGTCATCACTCCTTCGGAAACGCGGCCCGTGGTGGGCGGACCCTTCCAGTCCTACGTCGTGGGCACTGTTGCCCGCGTCAGGGAACGTCCCTGAAGCCACCCCTATGCCCGGCATGTCCCTCCTCTCATGGGGTGAGTCCCGCGCAGGGTGCGTCGTGGCTGCTCAGGGACCCGGGGGAGGAAACGGAGATTTCCCTCACAAGCGTCGATACCGGTGGCCAATCTAAGTTCTTGCTTATATAAGCAGCTGCTGCCATAGTGACGGACGTGCATGCATTCGACGTACTCGGGGATCCGGTGCGGCGCCGCATCCTGGAGCTCCTCGCCTCCGGGGAACAGCCGTCCGGTGCGATCACCGAGGTCATCAGCGGGGAGTTCGGCATCTCACAGCCCGCCGTGTCCCAGCACCTGAGGGTCCTGCGGGAGAACGGCTTCGCCGCCGTGCGCGCGGAGGGGACCCGGAGGCTCTACGCCGTCCAGGCCGCGCCGCTGCGCGAGGTCGACGCGTGGCTGGAACGCTTCCGCGGTTTCTGGGAGCAGCGGCTGGACGCGCTCGGCACCGAGCTCGCCCGGGGGCGCCGGGAGCGCCGCCCGGCACAGGAACAGCAGCGACCGGGAACGGGACAGGCCCGAGACCCCGGGAAGGAACGGGAAGACACCGCATGAACATCGTCGACGAGATCAACGCCATCCACCGCGCGACCGGCAGCCGGGAGGTCTCCGGCGAGGAGGCGCGCACGGTGCTGCTGCGCCGTACGTACGACGCCCCGGTCGAGGACGTGTGGGACGCCTGCACCACCGCGGAGCGCATCGGGCGCTGGTTCCTGCCGGTCACCGGCGATCTGCGGCTCGGCGGCCGGTACCAGCTGCAGGGCAACGCCGGCGGGGAGATCCTGCGGTGCGAGCCGCCGGAACTGCTCCGGGTCAGCTGGGTCATGGGCGGGGCGCCCGGGTTCAGCGAGGTGGAGGTGCGGCTGACCGCGGAGGACGCGGAGCGTACGGTCCTGGAACTGGAGCACACGGCCGTGGTGCCGCCCGGCATGTGGGACCGGTTCGGGCCCGGTGCGGTCGGCGTCGGCTGGGACCTGGGGCTGCTGGGGCTCGGGCTGTACCTGGCCGGCGGCGGCATCGGGCCGGAGAAGGCGGAGGAATGGCAGTTCTCCGACGAGGCCCGGGACTTCATGACCCGCAGCAGCCGGGCCTGGGGCACGGCGTACGCCGCCTCGGGGGCCCCCGAGGACACCGTGGCCGCCGCGGTCACCGCCACGACCGGCTTCTACGTCCCGGCACGGCCCGAGTAGCCCCCGCCCCCGATGCGGTGTTTGCTCCGCCCGACCTCTCGGTTTAAAGTCGCAACCGGGAGAGGGCGATGCAGAAGAAGGACTTCAGTGACGGACCGTGCCCGGTCGCGCGGACCCTGGGCATCGTCGGCGACTGGTGGTCGCTGCTGATCGTCAGGGACGCGCTCAACGGGGTGCGCCGGTTCAACGACTTCCACCGCAGCCTGGGCTGCGCCAAGAACATCCTGAGCAGCCGCGTCACCAAGCTCGTGGAGCACGGGGTGCTGCGCACGGTGCCCGCCTCGGACGGGAGTCCGTACCGGGAGTACGAACTCACCGAGGAGGGCAAGGGTCTGCGGCTGGTGCTGCTCGCCCTGCGTCAGTGGGGCGAGGCCAACCTCTTCGAACCCGGGGAGGAGCGGACCACCCTCGTGGACCGGGCGACCGGTCGCCCGGTGGCCCCGCTGGGGATGCGCGACGCCGACGGCCGGCCGCTCGGGCCCGACGACGTCGAGTTGCGGACGCCGGCGCCCTGACGACCCGCGGGTGCCGGACCGCGACGGGGGAAACGTGGTCCGGCACCCGCACCGCGCGCCTGTCCGCGATGACGCCGTTCATGCGCACCGGGCGCGGCCCGGTGCGCATCACCCCCGCGCCGCGCTCAGTGGGGACGGGCCGCCGGCTCCAGGACGAAGACCGGGATCTCGCGGTCGGTCTTCTTCTGGTAGTCCGCGTAGTCGGGGAAAGCCTCGACAGCCCGGTCCCACCACAGCGCCTTCTCCTCGCCGGACACCTCACGCGCCGTCATGTCCTGGCGCCGGGGGCCGTCCTGGAGCTCGACCCGGGGGTCGGCGACCACGTTGTGGTACCAGACCGGGTTCTTGGGGGCGCCGCCCAGCGAGGCGACCACGGCGTACTGCCCGCCGTGCTCCACCCGCATCAGGGGGGTCTTGCGGATCTTCCCGCTCTTCGCGCCGCGGGTCGTCAGGATGACCACGGGCAGGTCCCGCATCGTGGTCCCCTCGGTGCCCCCGGAGCTCTCGTACCGCTCGACCTGCTCGCGCGCCCACGTCTGCGGGCTCGGTTCGTACTCGCCCTCCAATGGCACGGGCTCCTCCTCGGTGTCGGTGGTGCTGTCCCGCCCCATCCTCCCCCGCCCGCCGCCTCGTTGCGACGCGCACCCCACCGCGTACGCGTGCTCACCCGGCCACGTCGTGCAGCAACGGCCGCAGGAAGTCCGCGAGTTCGACCGGATGTGTGAGGTAGGGGGCGTGCGCGCCGGGGATGCCGACCAGCTCGGTTCCCAGCCTTCCCGCCAGCCACTCGGCCAGCGCACCAGTTCCTCCGGCGCGCCCCTCGGCCCGTCCGCCGCCATGCCCCGTTCGAAGGCCCGGTCGAACCGGGCGCGCACCGCGCCGGGATCCGCGCTCACCGACAGGAGCGGGGGCTCGTGGACGATGGCTGCCCGCACCGTCTCCGGGTGGCGCAGCGCGAGGTTGAGCAGGATCACCGCCCCGCTCCCGGACCCCAGGACGGCCGCCGGACCGAAGCCGAGGCCGCGGAGCAGCCCGGCGGCGTCGTCGGCCTGCTCGTCGATGGACGTCGAGGTCCATCGCGGCGGACGCGGGCTGCGCGCGTTCCCCCTGCGGTCGTAGGAGACGACGGTGAACTCGTCCGCGAGCGCCTCGGCCGTCCTGGTCCACACACCCGCGTCGCCGCCCGCCCCGGAGACGCACAGGAGGGGCGGCCCCTGGCCGCGGCGCTCGTAGTGGAGCGCGACCCCGCCGACCTCGATCATGCCCATGGGGATGGTCTTCCCGCCGCGGCGCGCCCCCGGCGTGGGCCGTCCGGGTGAGGCGGCCACGAAGAGGTCGCTGCAGCTCGGCTGCCACGCACCCTCTGGTGGCGGTATGTCACGAGAAGCGCTTTTTGTCCGGTGGTGATTTGCTGCGCATGGCGGCGGACCGGTTCTGGGAGCCCCCTCCACGGAGCCGCCGTCTCATCCCTTTCCGTCACAGCTCAAGGAGGAGCTTGATGTCGGTCTACACCCCCCAGCAGTACGGTCAGCAGCTGCAGCAGCCGCACTGGCAGCAGTCCGGTCAGCAGCAGTCGCAGCCGTGGGCAGGCCAGCAGGGCTACGGACAGCAGGGCATCGGCCAGCCGTTCATGGGTCTGCAGGGCTACGGGCAGCAGCACTTCGGCCAGCCCGGCATCGGGCAGGGCCAGCAGCAGCTGCCGCTGCTGGTGACCGAGCTGTCGCTGCGCTGTGCGGCCACCGCGGTCAACGCCGTGGTCGAGCAGGTGCGCATCGACCCGCAGATCATGATGGGCATCCAGGCGCAGGGCCAGATCCCCCCGCACGCCTGGAGCAGCGTGCTCACCGAGTGCGCCCGCCGCATCGCGCCGGTCGTGCACAGCGCGCTGAGCCAGATCGCCCAGGGCCAGTCGCCGTTCGGCCAGTACGGCCAGCAGTTCGGCCAGCAGTTCGGCCAGTTCAGCCAGTACGGCCAGTTCCCGGGCCAGTTCCAGAACGGTCAGTTCCAGAACAGCCAGTTCCAGAACGGCCAGTCCCCGTACGGGCAGTCGCCGTACGGGCAGCACGTCGGTCAGATGCCGCTCGGCATCTGAGCGGTCTCCCGGTCGGCCGGGGCGGCCCTTGCGGCTGCCCCGGCCGACCGGGCCGTCCAGCCGCGGCAGCGGCGCGGTGTGGTCCAACGCAAGGTGATCGGTGAAGGCGGAAGCGTGATGAGTGAGCAGCAGGGCAACGGCGACATGGCGAAGGGGCACGGCGGCGCCAAGGGCGGCCGCAAGCCCGGTGCCGGATCGGAAGCCGGCGGGGCGAACGGACCGGTCGCGGCACCGGGCGACACGAAACAGGGCCCCGGGCACTACATGGGGATGGCGGGGACGCACGCCGGGCACCCGGGCCGCGCGGCCTGGGGCCGGTACCTGGTGGCACCCCGGCCGGTCCCCTGGCTGACCGCGGGCGTGCCGCCCGTCGAGGCCTCGGCGCTGTTCACGCTGCTCGAGGAGGATCCGGAGGTGGAGGTGGTCGCCCAGGTGCACCCCTCCCGCTCCCGCGGCCTGGAGGCGATCGCCGAACCCCACCCGGTGTGCCCCCCGGTGGCCGTGGTGACGATGCCCCACGAGCGCGCCCGCGCGCTGGCCGCCAACCCCCAGGTGGTGGTCGAGGCCGACCAGCCGCTGGCCTACACGCCGGCCCCCGCGACGCGGCCGGCCGCCGCGGCCGTGGACCCGGCGATGGAGGTCACCCTCCAGGAGCCGCCGCGGATCACGGTGCGCGTGACGAGTCGCGGTCAGGGCGTGCCCGACGCGCAGGTGTGGGCGACGGGCACCGGCACGACGGCGTACGCCGTCACCGGCGCCGACGGCCGGGCCGAGCTCGTCCTGCCGGCCGACACCCCGGCAACCCTCCGGTCCCTGTACGTGCGACCGGCGGGCGACCACTGGCCGGTGCGCACCGGCCGCCCCTTCCCGGACGACGACACCCTGTCCGGCGCCGAGGTGGAGGTGGTGGTCCGCTCCCTGGCGGAGACCTTCGAGGGCTTCCCGGACCGGCCGCTCACCGGCTGGGGCTGGCAGGCGATGCGCCTGCACGAGATCCCCCCGACCTACCGCGGCCACGGCGTGTCGGTGGCCCTGCTGGACTCCGGCGTCGACACCGCGCACCCGGACCTGAAGGACACCGTCCGCTCCGGCGCCGACTTCACCCCCGCCGCCGACGACGCGGGCTGGCGGACGGACGCGACCGGGCACGGCACCCGCTGCGCCGGGATCGTGGCCGCCGCCGACAACCGCACCGGGGTCACCGGCATCGCGGCGGACGCCACGGTGCACGCCCTCAAGCTGTTCCCCGGCGGCCGCGTCGCCGACCTGCTGCGCGCGGTGGATCACTGCATCTCCCACGACATCGACGTCGCGCAGATCAACGTCACCTACGACCAGCCCTCGCAGCTGGCGGCGTGGAAGCTGATGGACGCGCACGCGGCGGGCATCGCCGTCATCGCCCCGGCGGGCGACACCTCCGGTGCGCTCAGCCCGCTCGCCGCCCTGCCCACCGTGCTGGCCGCGGGCGCGCTCGCGCACACCGGCACGTACCCGCCGGACAGCCCGGCGGCCGCCACCCAGCCTCCGTGGCCCGGTCCGTACCCGGCGCCCTTCACGCCCACCGGGCCCGGCGTCGACCTCACCGCACCCGGAACCGCGATCGTCACCACGGCGCTCGGCGCCACCTACACGGTCGCCGAGGGCACCGCCATCGCGGCGGCCCATCTCACCGGGCTGGCCGCGTTGCTGCTCGCCCACCACGAGCAGCTGCGGGCGACGCCGCACCCCCGCGGCGCCGCGCGCACGGACCAGCTGATGGCGCTGCTCCGCGGTGCCAGCCGGCCGCTGCCCGTCACCGAACCGCTCCGCGTCGGCGCCGGGCTGCCCGACGCCCCGACCGCGCTCGGTCTCGCCGCCCCGACGGCGACGTTCGACGCGTCCGCCGACCCCCTAACGGGCTCGTCCTCCCCCAACTGAGGCGCGCCCCGCACACCGGGCGGTGGTCCGGTCCCGTCTCCCGGACCACCGCCCCTCACGCGCCGCCGGCGTCGGGGGCGGACGGTCAGGGCGCCGCGCCGGGGGTGCGGGCGACGGTCAGCGCGACCGAGCGGTCGCCGATCCGGACGACACGGGCGACCGGGGCGTGCAGGCCCGAGGCGGCCGCCAGGTCCGCGGCGTCGCGTGCCGTCACGGGGAGCGGCAGGTCGCGTGCGACGAGCGACGCGAAGGGGCCGGAGGCCCGGAAGCCGGACGCGAGGGGGAGGCTGTACCCGACACGGCCACCAGGCCGCACGACGCGCCGCCAGTCGGCGAGGGCCCGCCCACCGAGGAAGTGCAGGGACGACGCGCACAGGACCAGGTCGAGCGCTCGGTCGGCGCAGGGCAGCGGCACGGCGTCCGCGACCCGCCAGTCGATCGCCCCGGGGGCCGCCAGGCGCTCGGCGCGCGCCCGGCCCGCGGCGATCATGGCCGCGGAGACGTCCACGGCCAGCACCGCGGGGTCGGCGGACGAACGGGAGCGGGCGAGCGTCAGGGCCACCGCCCCGGTGCCGCAGGCCACGTCGGCGACCCTCCGGTCCACCGGCGTGGGGTCCGCCAGCTCGATCAGGGCCGCGGCGACGGCGTCGTGATGGTCGTCGTCATAGTCCGCGGCCAGCAGGTCGAACGCCTGGCTCATCGGCGTCCGCTGCCGTGTCGGCTCCAGCGGGGGTCCGTGCATTTGGTGGCGGTCCTCCCAGGGCGTCGCGCACGATCGCGACCACGGCCATGTCGTCCTGCAGCGGGGCGGAGGTGTGGGCCAGCAGGTCGTCGGTCATCTCCCGTACGAGCTGGTCGGGGCCGCGGTCGCCCCACTCCGCGACCCGGCTGATGAGCGGGTAGAACTCCCCGTCGCCGTTCCGGGCCTCGGTCACGCCGTCGGTGTAGAGCAGCAGCCGGTCGCCGGGGGCGAAGGTGAAGGTGGTGGGAGCGTAGCTGCTCCCGGTCAGTCCGCCGAGTCCCAGCGGCGGCGCCGGTTCGGGGACGTCGAGGGTGGTGACCGTGCCGTCGTGGAGGAGGATCGGCGGCAGGTGCCCGCAGCTGACCACGTGCACGTACGGCTCGTCGTCGGGGATCTCGACGACGGCGGCGGTGACGAAGCGCTCCCCGACGTCGGTTTCGCCCGGCCCGTCCCACGCCTGGGTCAGCTCCCAGCGGACGCTGCCCTCCAGCGACTCCATCAGCTCCGCCAAGGGCGCCTGCCGGTGCGCCGAGGCGCGGAACGCCCCGAGGACGGTCTCGGTGTCGCCGATGGAACCCAGTCCCTTGCCACGCACGTCGCCTATGAGCAGGCGGGTGGCCCGGGCCGTGCGGGCGACGGCGTACAGGTCGCCGCCGATGCGCTCACCGTCGCCGGCGCTGCGGTACGCCGTGGCGATGGACACCGGCCCGGCTTGGCGCGGCAGCGGGCGCAGCAGCACGCCCTGGGTCGCCTGCGACACCGCGCGCAGCTCCGCGAGCTCATGTCTGCGGCGCTCGCGCAGGGCGCTGATGAGGACGAGCAGCAAGGAGAGCAGCACCAGGGAACCGAGCTGGACGAGGACGTTCTCGGTGAGGAGCGTGTGCCGCTCGGCGCCCGCGGCGACGAGGGCGAGCACCGCCGCGAGTCCCGTCAGGGCCCCGTACACGGCTCCGGCGAAGGCGGAGGCCAGCGCGACGGGGATGACCAGCACGTGGGCGAGGTGGATGTCCTCCGGGAGGAAGTGGTCGGCGACCGGCACCGCCGTGATGATCGCGATCATCACGGCGAGGAAGACCCTGCAACCCGATCCGATGGGATCCTGCATCGCCGAGAGACGGGACCCGAGCTCCATGCGGGTGCCTCCCTTCCCGCACCCGGGCCGGGTGCGACCACGACAAGCCCTCCCTCTGCGCGATCTCAACATACGGGCTTTTCGTTTTCTTCCGGACAAAATTCTCGTACGGGAATCCATCATCCGACGTCCGGAGGTATGGGCGGAAGATCCACGGGCACTTTCCGGGGGCTCAGGCGGCCAGCAGATCCGCCCAGCGCCCGCTGCCACGGCTGCGGGTACCGACGCCGGAACCGATGCCGAGGCTGTCGACGATGGCGGCTCCACGGCCGTGCTCGCCTGGGCCGCGGCCGGCGGCCCAGGTGCCGTGCCGCGGCGCGGGCCCGCCGTCGGTGACCTCGACGCGGATGATCGCCGTGCCGTCGGCCTCGCCGCGGCGCAGGCGCAGGGCGACCGGTGGCAGCGCGTGCTCCACGGCGTTGGTCACCAGTTCCGAAACGACGAGGACGGCGTCGTGGACGGCCTCCTCCGGCACCGACCAGCCGGTCAGCACGGTGCGGGCGGTGCGTCGCGCGACGGCGACGGCCACGGCGCGGTGCTCGAGCTCGCACACGTACACGTCGGTGCGGCCGGCCGATGACGAGGTGGCGTACCAGTGCGTCATGTCCATCACTCCCCACGCCGAAGGGCTGCTCCGCAGCGTCACCGGTATGGGGAAGAACCCCCTGTCCGTCCCCAACGGATGCGGGGCCCCGGCACCCGCTCACATGGTGTACCCGGCTGTGACCTCCTGAACCCCACGTGTCACAGCGGTTGCGCAGCGCCTGCCGGAGGCCCGTGGCACGTCTGCGATGCTGGTCGCGTGCCGCCCCCGCAGACCACGCCCGAACCGATCACCGCGGACCCGCCCGACGTCGCCGCCGGCCCGCTGCTCACCCAGTCGTGGCTCGACCTGGCCTTCCTCCACTGGGCGGCCGACCCCGCCGATATCGCGCCGCTCCTGCCGGCCGGCACCGTCCCCGACACGCTCGACGGCGCCACCTACGTCGGCCTCGTCGCCTTCCGCATGCACCGCGTCGGCTGGTTCCGTCTCCCGGGCGTCCCCTACCTGGGCACCTTCCCCGAGACGAACGTCCGGCTGTACTCCGTGGACGCCCACGGGCGGCGCGGTGTCGTCTTCCGGTCGCTCGACGCGTCCCGGCTGATACCGGTGGCGGTCGCGCGCGCCGCGTTCCGCCTGCCGTACCTGTGGTCGCGGATGGCGATCCGCCGCGACGGCGACACCCTCACGTACACCAGCACGCGCCGTTGGCCGGGCCCGCGCGGGGCGCACTCGCGGATCAGCGTGCGCGTCGGCGAGCCCGTCGCGGAACCCACCGAGCTCGAGCACTTCCTCACCGCGCGCTGGGGACTGCACAACACCTTCTTCGAGCGGCAGCTGTACCTGCCGAACTCCCACCCCCGCTGGCCGCTCCACCGCGCCGAACTGCTCGAGTGCGACGAGAGCCTGATCACGGCCGCGGGCCTGCCCGCCCCCGTGGGCCCCCCGGTCAGCGTCCTGTACTCTCCCGGCGTCCCCGTCCGCTTCGGCCGCCCCTCCCGCCCGGGCGGCATCCCCACGCCCTGAGCCCTTGCGGCTCCGGGGCCGCGGCTCAGTCGGGCGGGAGGAGCGTGCCCAGGGGCCCGAGGTCGAGGTTGAGGTCGGACATGGACAGGCCGTACTGCACGCACAGGCCTTCCATGCGGTCGTGGAGGATCATCAACGTGGCGCCGAGGCGTTCCTCCTCCTCCTCGGTGAGGTCGCCCGCGTCGACGCGGTGGAGGGCCTGGCGTTCCATGAGCTGGCGGAGGAGTTCGACGAGGGTCAGGACGAGTTTCATCAGGTCGCGTTCGACCGTGTCGGGGTCGGTGCTGATGCGGCGCGCGGGGCGGGGGGACGGGGTGTCGCGCGGGACGGCGGGGAGCAGGCGGAAGGCGCGGGCGGCTGCGTCGGCGACCTCGCCGAGGCGGTCCGGGGGGTGGGCGTCGCCGGGGAGCGCCGGGGGTGTCATGGGCCGGGCCCCGGGCCCCACGGGGAGGGGGTGCGCTCGCTGACGGAGACGATCAGGGCGCGCAGGGAGATGCGGACGAGGTCGATGTCGGCGATGGAGAGCACCACGTCGCCGGTGAGGACGACGCCGCCGCTCAGGAGGCGGTCGAGCAGGTCGACGAGGGCCACCTGACGCTCCGCCAGGGGTTCGGGGGTCCGTTCGGGGGTCCGGTCGGCGGCGGTCACGGCGGCACGTCCGCCACGTCCGCGTCGGGGAGGGCGGCGAACGAGTACGGGGCCCAGGGGCCGGTGACGTCGACGCGCACCCCGGGCAGTCCTTCGCCGGCGGCGAGGACGCGGGCGCGGAAGGCCTCGGCCTGCTCGTCCGCGAGGAGGAAGGCGTCGTTGAGGACGTTCTCCCCCGCGCCGGCGGCGAGTTGCCCCTGCTGCACGCGGTGCCGGGCGTGCCCGGTGGCCAGTTCGCGGCCGATCGTCTCGACGCGTGCGGCGGCCTCCTCCGCCGCGCGGTAGGCCTCGTCGCGGGAGTGCCGCTGGGCGCGGCGGGCACGCAGGTAGGCGCGGCCAGGGCTGAGGTCCTCGCCGGCGCCGGCTCCGGCGGGGCCCGCGGACGCAGCCGCCGGGGCCTCCACGTAGATCTTGACCCCCCATTCGAGGTGTCCTGCGAGCCGCTCCAGGACCTGCGTGAACGCCGCGTCGTCGTCCCGCAGCACGGCCAGGACGCGTGCGTCGTCCAGGTAGACCGTGGCCAGCCGCAGGGGCAGCACGGTGGTGTGCGCCGAGAGCGCCTCGATGACGGTGTGGTGGGCGCGGGCGACGGTCTCCAGCCAGTCCAGGTCCTCCAGGTGGCGGCGGAGGGCGTCCTCCCGGAAGTCCGCGGCGGGCACCGGGCTGACGGCCGCGGCCAGCGGACCCGACGTCACGAGCCCCACCGGTGCCCCGGCGACGCCCGTCAGCGCGGCCAGGGCGCCCTCCGGAACGCCGCCGCCGCGCAGCACGGCGTACGCGTAGCTGACCCGGTCATCCATCGTCCGTCCCGGGATCGCCGCCGCGGCGGTGCGTCGCCGAGGAGGACCGCGTGCGGTGGCGGGAGGCCACGCTGCCCCGCGGCGTGTCCGTCAGCTCCCGCCCTTCCTTCAGTGCTTCGATCTCCTCGCGCAGCCTGCGGTTCTCCTGCGCGAGCGAACTCTCCCCGTGGGCCCGGGAGGACAGCGACGGATCGTGCTCCCACCAGTCGATGCCCATCTCCTTGGCCTTGTCGACGGAGGCCACCAGCAGTCGCAGCTTGATGGTGAGCAGTTCGATGTCGAGCAGGTTGATCTGGATGTCGCCGGCGATGACGATGCCCTTGTCCAGGACCCGCTCGAGGATGTCCGCCAGGTTGGCCGAGGACCCCTGCCCTTGGGCGTACTGCTGGGGAGCGGCCCTCGTGGGGTACGAGCCGAGCCGGCCCGCCGGGGAATCCGTCACTGCGTCACCTCGTCTCAGGGCGCGGGCTCACCGCGCCGGAAGGCCGCGATCTCGTCGAGCCGGTCGAGCAGTTCCTCCTCGCGGGCCTCGAAGGTCTCCTCGTCGATCCGTCCGGCGAGGAGCTCCTTCTCCAGGGCGGCGAGTTCGCGTTCGACGGGCTCGGGGTCGTAGTACTCCTGCTCCGCGGCCTCCAGTACGCGCTCGACCACCCAGCCCACCCCGCGCACCGGCGCCAGGGGGAGGGTGACGATCTGGGTGAACAGTCCCATGGGGGCCACTCCCTCTCACACGAAGCTGTACGGGGGCAGCGGTCCGAGCAGCCGGAAGTCGCACTCCTCGCCCACCTGGTTGGCGAGGCTCAGCTGCGTGGCCAGGAACATCTCCTCCTTGCTGTCGTCCACCAGGAAGGAGACGCTGAGGAAGTCCTGTCCGCCCGGCGGGGAGGCCACGTCGTCCCGGACGAAGGGGCGCAGCGCCTCGACGATGCCCGCCCCGAGGGCCTGCTGGCGGGCCTGCACCTCGTTGGCGAGCAGCTCGCCCAGCATCAGGGGGATGTCGGGGGACGCGGCTCCGCCGCGGATCTCCTCGTTCAGCCGGCGCGCCTCGTCGTTCTCCTCCAGGATCCGGCGCAGCAGGGAGTCCTCGTCCCACGAGACCTTCAGGTGGTACTCGGCGCAGCCCTGCAGGTTCTTCAGCTGCTCCCGGTACTCCACCGCACGGTCCTCCAGCGCGGCCTTCACGGCCTCCTCGTCGGGTGCCGTGAAGCCGAAGCGCAGTGGCAGCACGGCACCGTCGGCCATCAGCCGTTCCTGCACCTCCTGATGGGCGAGCACGTCCCTGCGCCGGGGACGCAGGTCCTCGGGGGCCTCGCTCACGACCGCGGAGAGCTCGGCATTCGTCACCGTGCGCAACTCCTGGCCCGATCCGCCGACGGCCGTGAGGCCGTCCAGGCGCAACGGGTGGTCCTTCGCGGTGATGGAGTAGACGTAGACGGCCATGCTCATTCCCTCTCCCGCCGGGAAGCCCGCCCGGTGCTCCTGCGCCGCGGCTGCCGGGGCTCCTCCTCGTACTCCGCTTCCTCCTCTTCGGGCTCTTCCTCGTACTCGTCCTCCTCCTCGTCCTCGTCGCTCCCGCCCTTCAAGGTGTCGGTCACGGCCTCGACGGCGCCGGACAGGGCACCCTTCGACTTGCCCTTGGCCCCGCCCTCGGTGATCTCACCCACGAGATCGGTGAGCTGGGTGGGCTGCTTTCGCCCGGATTCCAGGTCAAGCCGGTTGCAGGCTTCGGCGAAACGGAGATATGTGTCGACGCTCGCCACGACGATCCGGGCGTCGATCTTGAGGATCTCGATGCCCACCAGGGACACGCGGACGAAGACGTCGATGACGAGCCCCCGGTCCAGGATCAGTTCCAGGACGTCGTAGAGGCTCCCCCCGCCACCACCCCTCGACATGCCGCCCCCGCTCTGCGGCACCACGGTCATGGCGCCTCCCTTCAGCGCCTTGTGTCGGGTCAGGCGCGTCGGTCTATCTGCCCCCGCGTGTAACGGCGTGTCCGCTCGTACGCCACCAGGTCTCCTTCCTCGTCCAACGTCACGTGGTACGTGGCCATCACACTGGTCGTCTGGGGCACGCGCTCCAGTTCCAGGACCTCGACGTCCGCTTCCCAGCCGTCTTCGGTCGGTTTCACCGCGGAAACGGATTCCGGCCTGCGACCGAGGAGTTCGGAGAGTTGCTCGGACGCGGACCGCATGGCCCAGGCCGCCGAACGTTTGCGGGGCCGCCGGGACCGCTCGGCGCTCGAACGCCGTGCCGTGCCTTCGCTCCGGGTGGAGCGCGGGCCCCTTCCGGGGTCGCTCTTGTCGCTTGCGGCCATCCACATCTCCGGCTCTGGAGCGGCGCCACCCCTACAACAAAACGTACTATTTCAGCATATACACCTCACAAGGTGCGCGGCGACGGGTCGCCTCCCGCAGGGCGCAACTCCCGAAGGGAACAAGTGATGAAGGACTCGACCAGGCTCGCTCTGGCTGCCGCGGTAGCGGGCGGCTACGTTCTCGGTCGCACCAAGAAGGGGCGGCTCGCCCTCGGAATGGCGACCTTTCTCGCCGGTCGCCGCGCCGGACTCGATCCGCAACAGTTGGTGACCGAGGGTATTCACAAGCTCAAGGACCTGCCTCAGGTCGCCCAGCTCAAGGAACAGGTGGGCGGAGAACTGATGGACGCCGGGCGCAAGGCGGTCGTCGCCGTCGCGGACCGGAAGCTCGCGGATCTCGCAGGGACCTTGCACGACCGTACGGCCCGCATCGGCAGCAAGAAGGAGAAGCGCGAGGACGAGGAACCGGACGAGGAGGAAGAGGAGTACGGACCGGAGGACGAGGAGGAAGAGGAAGAACCCGAGGAAGAACCCGAGGAAGAGGAAGAGGAAGAGGAACTCGAGGACGAGGAACCCGAGGAGGAAGAAGAGGAGGAAGAAGAGCCGGAGGCGGACGAGCAGGCCCCTCGGCGCCGTCGCCCGGCCAAGCGGCAGGCCCCCAGGCCGCCGGCGCGCAAGACCGCGGCCAAGAAGGCGCCCGCCAAGAGGACCCCCGCCCCCGCCAAGAAGGCACAGCCGGCGAAGAAGTCCGCCGCCAAGAAGACCGCGGCGCCGGCCGGCAAGCGGGGGGCGAAGAAGACCGCAGCACCTGCGAGGAAGTCCGCCGCGAAGAAGACGGCCGCCAAGAAGGCGTCCACACGGCGGAGGTAGCCCTATCGCCATAACAGCACAGGACACCGGTGTGGCACCGGCTGCCGGCCTGGATCGATCGACTGCTGACGGCTCCCTCGGCTTCGTCGGGGCCCGAATGGAGAACCTGGCCGGCGGGCGACAAGGTCTCCACCGGGACAACGAGTTGATGCATCGTCCGGCGCCCTGCACTGACCCACATCGCCCTCAGCTGCCATGCCCAAGGCCGCGGTCGGCGGCTCGACTCCAAGCACTTCCAGCGGTACGTGAGGACGCCCGCCGCTGACGTCCCGTCACTCCGCCCCCACCCACAGTGCCCCGGCGGGCCGTGGTCGGCACGGCCCGCCGCGCGTCGTTTCACCGCTCCAGGCGGCGGATCTCCAGGGTGTTGTCCACACGCGTCGTGGGCCGTCCGTCGGGGTCGTTCTGGACGCGCTCGTGCTCGTCGGTCAGCAGCACCTCCCACTCCTCCTCGGCAAGCTCCAGGCTCCGCAGCACCTCTTCCGGCGTCGGGAAGTGCACCTCAGGGTGCGGCTCGGTCTGCCAGGCCGGGAACCCGGAGTGCCCGACGACGAGCAGCACGCCCCCGGGTGCCACGGCCGCCGCCGCGGCGCGCAGGATGCGCTCGCGCGGCATGTCGTTCGGCGAGTGCAGGAACTGCGCGGAGACCAGGTCGTAGGTTCCCCCGGGGAACGTCTCGGACAGGTCGTGCCGTTGCCAGTCGACGATGCCGTCGGGGATGCCCTCCGCCGTCGCGTGGGCGGCGGCACGCTCCAGGGCGACGCGGGAGATGTCGACGGCGGTGACCCGCCACCCCTGCCGGGCCAGCCAGACCGCGTCGGCGCCCTCGCCGCAGCCCAGGTCGAGCGCGGTACCGGGCTTCAGGCGCCCGACCTCGCGGACCAGGACGTCGTTGGCCTTGCCGCTCCAGACGCGGTCGCTCCCGGCGTACCGGGCGTCCCAGAACTCCGCCTCGGATGCGGCGCCGGTCGCGCTGGTGGTGCCGTCGGTCATGGGTGTCGTCTCCTCCGTGCCGTGGATGTGGACCTGCCCCGACCATGCGGTCCCGCGCACTCGCCGGGCAAGTCTTCTTGCCGGTTCGGCAACACGTCCACCGGCCGCCCACTGCCCCGGCGGCTGACCGGCACCTATGTTTGGTGTCATGGACACCGCGTCGACTGACGACCACCCGCTGCGCCGCCTCACGCTCGACCAGCTCCGGCGCCGGACGAGCATGAAGTGGCGCACCCATCCGGAGGACGTGCTGCCCCTGTGGGTGGCGGAGATGGACGTGCCGCTGGCCGGTCCCGTGGCCCGCGCGCTCACGGAGGCGATCGCGGTCGGCGACACGGGGTATCCGGCGGGCACCGCGTACGCGGAGGCGCTGGCGGACTTCGCCCGTGAGCGGTGGGGCTGGGACGGTCTGGCCGTGGAGCGCGCCTCCATCGTGCCCGACGTGATGCTGGGTGTCGTCGAGATGCTGAAGCTCGTCACGGACCCCGGGGACCCGGTGATCGTCAACTGCCCGGTGTACCCGCCGTTCTACCAGTTCGTGACGCACATGGACCGGCGCGTGGTGGAGACCCCGTTCGGCTCCGGCCTGCGGCTGGATCTCGCGGCGCTTGAGGAGACCTTCGCCCGGTCCACGGCCGGCGGCGGCCGGGCCGCCTACCTGCTGTGCAGCCCGCACAATCCGACCGGCACGGTGCACACCGCCGAGGAGCTGTCCGCGGTGGCGGCGCTGGCCGGGTCGTACGGGGTGCGGGTCGTGGTGGACGAGATCCACGCGCCGCTGGTGACCGCCGAGGCGGCGTTCGTGCCCTACCTGAGCGTGCCCGGCGGCGAGAGCGGCCTGTCGCTGATGTCCGCTTCGAAGGCGTGGAACCTGGCCGGTCTGAAGGCGGCCCTCGCCCTGGCCGGGCCCGCCGCGGCGGACGACCTGGCGCGCATGCCGGAGGAGGTCGGTCACGGACCGAGCCACCTGGGCGTCATCGCCCACACGGCGGCGCTGCGCGACGGCGGCCCATGGCTCGACGCCGTGCTGGACGACCTCGCGCACAACCGGCGGTTGCTCGCGGGGCTGCTGGCCGAGCACCTGCCGTCGGTCGGCTACCGGCCGGCCCCGGGCACCTACCTGGCCTGGCTGGACTGCCGGGAGCTGGGCCTGGACGACGACCCGGCCGCCGCCTTCCTCGCCCGCGGGCGGGTCGCCCTCAGCGCGGGGCCCGACTTCGGCACGGGCGGCGACGGGCACGTACGGCTGAACCTCGCGACGACGCCCGAGGTGCTCACGGAGGCGGTGCGCCGGATGGCGAAGGCGGTCGGCTGACGCCGCGGCCGGGGTCTGAAAGGTCCCTCGCCGGGTAGCCGCCCTGGCAGACCGAGGCACGTCGGACGAGGCCGCCGTCACGCCGGGCAGCGCGGTCCGGCACCGTGCGGTGCCCGGGCGCTCGCGGCGGCCCCAGGGAGGCGAGGAACGTGATGGACGACTCCACGCCCGGGAGCGGCGGCGGCCTGCGCGTCGTCGTCGTAGGGGCGACCGGAAACGTCGGGACGAGCCTGGTGCGGGCGCTCGGCGAGGACCCGGCGGTGGCCGAGATCGTCGGCATCGCCCGCAGGATCCCCGAGGACTGGCAGCCCGCCCGTACCTCGTGGGTGCACGCCGACCTGGGCGACGACAGGACGCGCCTGGTGGAGCACTTCCGCGGTGCCGACGCCGTCGTGCACCTGGCCTGGCTCCTGCAGCCCACCCACGACCCCGCGATCACGTGGCGCACCAACGTCCTGGGCAGCATCCGCGTCTTCGAGGCGGCCGCGGCGGCCGGTGTGCCGGCCCTGGTGCACGCCTCGTCGGTGGCGGCGTACTCGCCCGGCCCGAAGCGCTACCCGGTCGACGAGTCGTGGCCCACGCACGGCTGGCCGGGGGCCGCGTACTGCCGGGAGAAGGCGTACGTCGAGCGCTACCTCGACACCTTCGAGCGGGAGAACCCGCGGCTGCGCGTGGTGCGCATGCGGCCGGGCTTCATCTTCAAACGGGAGTCCGCGGCTCAGCAACGCAGGCTGTTCGCCGGGCCGTTCCTGCCGAACCGGCTCGTACGGCCCCGCCTGGTGCCGGTCGTCCCCGACCTGCGCGGTCTGCGCTTCCAGGCGCTGCACTCCGACGACGCGGCCGAGGCCTACCGGGCGGCGCTGCACCGTCCCGTGCGCGGCGCCTTCAACCTGGCGGCCGATCCACCGCTGGACGCGGGTGAACTCGCCACGCTGCTCGGGGCGCAGGTCGTCCGCATGCCGCGGGGCGCGGTGCGGGCGGCGCTGGCCGGGGCGTGGCGGCTGCACCTGGTGCCGTCGTCGCCCGGCCTGTTCGACGCCGTCGTCAGACTGCCGCTGATGAACACCGCGCGGGCCCGCCGCGAGCTGGGCTGGGAGCCCCGCCACACCGCCACGCAGGCGATCGAGGAGTTCCTCGCGGGTCTGCGCGAGGGCGCGGGCGACACCTCCACCGCCCCACTGGCACCGGGCGGGGCCGGCAGCCGGCTCCATGAGGTCGCGACCGGCGTCGGCTCACGGCCGTGACGGTCCACGGCCGCGACGGCGCGGCGGCCGTGGCGCCGTCCCGTCATCGCCCTTCGTCGGCGTGCAGCCGCTCGGTGTCCTCCGGCTCGGCCTTGGGCACCGTCTCGTCCGGACCGTCGTCCGGGCCTCCGTCCGGCCGTGCCCGCGCCCGTTCGAGCTCGGCGTTGAACTCCAGCCCGAGGAGGACGGCGATGTTCGAGATCCACAACCAGACGAGGAAGACGATGATCGCCGCCAGGCTGCCGTAGAGCCGGTTGTAGTTGCTGAAGTTGGACACGTAAAAGCTGAAGAGGGCGGAGGCGGCGGCCCAGATGGCCACGGCCACAATGCTGCCGGGGCTCACCCATCGGAAGCCGCCGTGCTTCACGTTGGGCGCGGCCCAGTACAGCAGCGCGAGGACCAGGCTGAACAGCACGAGCATCACGGGCCATTTGGCGATCCCCCACACGCCGAGCGCGGGGTCGCCGACTCCCAGCACCTGACCCGTTCTGCGGGCCAGGGCTCCGGTGAGGACCACGCCGAGCGCGATGAGCGCCGTCACCACCAACAACACCACGGGAATGACGAATCGGGCGGCCAGGGTCTTCCACACGGGCCTGCCCTCGTCGATGTCGTAGAGGGCGTTGGCGGCCCTCATGAAGGTCGCCACGTAGGCGGAGGACGACCACACGGCGACCGCGATGCCGACCGCGAGGGCGAGTCCCCCGCGGCCGGCGCCGTGCTGCAACTGCCCGAGCACACCGGTCAGCGTGTCGCGCACCGGTCCGGGCGCGAGTCCGCTCGCGTTGACGATCAGGGGCTTGACGCTGGGGCCGCCCAGCAGACCGACGACCGAGACCATGACGAGGAGGGCGGGGAAGACCGACAGGACGGCGTAGTAGGTCAGCGCCGCGGCCCAGTCGGTCAGGTGGTCCGCCCAGAACTCCTTCACCGTGCGCCGGAGCACCACGCGCCAGGACTCCTGGGGGAGCTCGGTCGGCTTGCTGACGCCGGTCTGCGGGTGGCGGGCCATGCGCGATCACTCCCCTCAGGGCACACGTCCCCCACAGGAAACAATGCAAACCGCCCCATAATGCATGAACGACGCACCGGCCCTCAGTGCTGGAGCGCGACCTTCGCCGCCACGATGACCAGGCCCAGCACCAGGTTCACGATCCCCACCGACACCACCGCCCAGCGGGAGGCGCCCACCCGGATGACGGCCGCACTGGCCCACACGACCTGCTGGACGACGGCTATGGCCAGGGCCAGCCAGGCCGCGCCCTCCAGCCCGAGCCCCAGCAGGGGGCTCACCGCGACCGCCGTCGCGGGCAGCAGCGCGGCCTGCACGATCGGCCACTCGCGGACGCACACCTGGCGGATCTCGTGCCAGGTGACCCTCCCCCCGCGCAACCGGTCGCCGACGAAGCCCGCGTAGACGTGGGCGGCCCAGAACACCAGGCCGGTGCAGATCAGCAGCAGCACCAGTTCCAGGCGCGGGTACGGCCCCGCCGAGCCGGCCCCGGCCACCACCGAGGCGGCCAGCAGCGACCCGTAGACGGCGCCCGTGTAGTTGGCGCGTCCCGTGCCGGGAGCCTCCCGGCCGGCGAGGTCCCGCGGGGCGGAGCCGGCTGTCACCCCTTCAGGATCACCGAGGCGACCCGCCCCCGCACGGCCGTGCCGGGCGGGCCACGCCCGGAACGCGACGTCCGAATCCCGCCAGCGTTCCGCCCCCGCGATGCCGCACAGTGGAGGGGTGACGAACGACGCGACCGACGAGGACAGCAGGTACGAGGCGGTGTGCAGCCGCGACGCGCGCTTCGACGGCGAGTTCTTCTTCGCGGTGACGACGACGGGGATCTACTGCCGCCCGAGTTGCCCGGCGGTCACGCCCAAGCGGCGCAACGTCCGCTTCTTCCGGACGGCGGCGGCCGCCCAGGGGGGCGGTTTCCGGGCCTGCCGGAGGTGCCGTCCGGACGCGGTGCCCGGGTCCGCGGCGTGGAACGCGCGGGCCGACGTGGTGGGCCGTGCGATGCGGCTGATCGGCGACGGCGTCGTCGACCGGGAAGGCGTCGCGGGGCTGGCCGCACGGCTCGGGTACAGCGCGCGGCAGGTGCAACGGCAGCTCAACGCCGAGGTGGGGGCGGGACCGATCGCCCTCGCGCGTGCGCAGCGGGCGCACACCGCCCGGATCCTGCTGCAGACCACGGACCTGCAGGCCGCGGAGATCGCCTTCGCGGCCGGTTTCGCGAGCGTACGGCAGTTCAACGACACCGTCCGCGAGGTGTACGCGCTCACGCCGACCGTGCTGCGGCAGGCGCGCCCCGCCCGGCACGCGGTCGCCGACGCCGCCGCCGGGGTGCCGCTGCGGCTGGCCTACCGGGGGCCGTACGACACCGGGCAGGTCTTCGACTACCTGGCGGCCCGCGCGATCACCGGCGTCGAGGAGATCACGGGGACCCGCGGCCGGCGCGTCTACCGGCGCACCCTGCGACTGCCGCACGGGCCCGCGGTCGCCGAGGTCGAGGAGGCGGCGCCCGGCAGGGGCGGTGACTGGCTCGAGTGCCGGCTGCACCTGACCGGGCTGCGCGACCTGACCACCGGGACACAGCGGGTGCGGCGCCTGTTCGACCTGGACGCCGATCCCTACGCGGTCGCGGAACGGCTGTCCGCGGACCCGTCGATGGGGGCCCTGGCCCGCCCCCGCCCCGGGCTGCGCGCTCCCGGGGCGGCGGACCCGCACGAACTGGCGGTGCGGGCGGTGCTGGGGCAGCAGGTCTCCGTGGCGGCGGGACGCCGGCTCGGCGCGGCCCTGGTCGCCGCCCACGGTGAGCCGCTGGCGGCGCCGAGCGGTGGCCTGACGCATCTGTTCCCCGACGCGGACACCCTCGCCGGGGCGTCGCTGGAGGCGGTCGGGATGCCGCAGGCCCGGCGGGAGACGCTGCGCGGCCTGGCCCGCGCCCTCGCCGCCGGCGAGGTCGTCCTCGACCCGGGCGCGGACCGGGACGGCGCGGAGAAGGACCTGCTCGCGCTGCGCGGCATCGGACCGTGGACGGCCGGCTACATCCGGATGCGCGCCCTGGGCGATCCCGACGTGCTGCTGGAGGGCGACGTCGCCGTGCGCGCGGGGGCCGCGCGTGCCGGTGTGCCGCTGGAGGACGCCGAGGGCTGGCGGCCGTGGCGCACCTACGCGATGCACCTGCTGTGGGGCGCCGGTTGACCGGGAGGCAGCGGGAATGCGACGTCCGATTCCCGCCGGACATCGGTGATGAACCACCGCAGAATCGTAAATGTCACTGAAAGTGCGAGGAAAGGGAAAGACCGATGACGGTCTACACGACGCTCGACAGCCCGCTGGGCGAACTGCTGCTGGTCGGCGAGGAGTCGCCCACCGCTCACGGCGGCACCGCGCTCTCCTCGCTGTCCGTGCCGGACCAGAAGGGCGGCGTCCTCGCGGCGGACCTGGTGGACGGCGCGCGTGCCGACGACGCCGCGTTCACCGAGATCGCCCGCCAGCTGCGGGCGTACTTCGCCGGCGAACTGACCGACTTCGACATCGAGTTCACCACCGCCGGCACCGCCTTCCAGCAGCAGGTGTGGAAGGCCCTGGAGACCATCGGCTACGGCACCACGCTGACCTACGCGGACGTCGCCGACGCGATGGGCATCCCCCGGACCTCGTCGCGCGCGGTCGGCACCGCGATCGGCCGCAATCCGCTGCTCGTCGTCCGTCCCTGCCACCGCGTGCTCGGCGCCAAGGGCGCGATCACCGGCTACGCGGGCGGGGTGGAGCGCAAGCGGCTGCTGCTGGACCTCGAGGCCGGGCACGGTACGGCGTGAGGACGACGGCCATGACCACCACCGGCCGCACCCCCCACGACACCCCTGCCCGAGCGGGTCGACGCCATGGACTGGCCCGCGCTCGCCGCCGGACTCGACGCCCACGGGAGCGCCCTGACGGCCCGTCCGGTCCTCTCCCCCGCAGAGTGCCGGGCCGTCGCCGCGCTCTACGACGAGACCGGGCGGTTCCGCTCGACCGTCGACATGGCACGGCACCGCTTCGGCTCGGGCCAGTACCGCTACTTCGCGTACCCCGTCCCGGAGCCGGTGCGGGCCCTGAGGGCGGCCTTCTACCCGCGGCTGCTGCCGATCGCCCGCGACTGGGCGGCCCGGCTCGGGCAGCCCGCGCCCTGGCCGGACACCCTCGACGCGTGGCTGGACGTGTGCCACGCCGCCGGCCAGACGCGGCCGACCCCGATCCTGCTGCGCTACGGCGCGGGCGACTGGAACGCGCTCCACCGCGACCTGTACGGGGACCTCGTCTTCCCGCTCCAGGTCGTGATCGGGCTCGACGCCCCCGGCGAGGACTACACCGGCGGCGAGTTCCTGATGACGGAGCAGCGGCCGCGGGCGCAGACCCGGGGCTCGTCCACCACCCTCCCCCAGGGCCACGCGCTGGTCTTCACCACCCGCGACCGGCCCGTACGCTCGGCCCGCGGCTGGTCCGCCGGCCCGATGCGGCACGGGGTGAGCACCGTACGCGCCGGCCGCCGCCACACCCTGGGCCTGGTCTTCCACGACGCGGCGTGACCACGTACGTGCTGACCGGCCCGGACGGGCAGCCGTACCGCAGCGCTGTCCCGGGGACGCTCGGCGGGCACCGGCGCGGCCGGCTGTACGGCCGCCTCGACTGCCCGGCCGCCCTGCGAGCGATCGCCCGCGGCGGATACGTGCGGGAGCGGGTGTTCTTCGCGGACGAGGCGACGGCGGTCGCCGCGGGCCACCGGCCCTGCGCCCGCTGCCTGCCCGGACGGTACCGACAATGGAAGGCGACACCGAGGGAGCGGAACGCCGTGATCTACCCCGACGCACCCGCCGCGGCACCGGCCTCGCCGCTGGTCACGCCCGAGGGGATCGCCGTGCTCGACGGCGTGCCGGCGCCGCGGCCGCACACCGGCTCGGAGCTCACCGCCCTGCTCGGCCTGCTCGGTGACGCCCGCCCCCGCCCGCGCGCTGTCGCCGTCGGTCACAGCCGGGACGCCGCCTCTCGTACCGCCGCAGGGGCCTTCGCCGCGGCGTGGCGCGCGTCGGGCGGCACCGTGGTGACCGTCGTGGACTGGCCCGAACGGGCCGCGTCCTGGTTGCGGGCCGCCGGGCGGCTGACCGCGTCGGCGCCGGACGCCTGGGTGGTGGCCGCGGCGCCCGCCGGGTGGGCGCAGCTGGCCCGGCGTCTGCGGCACAGCACACCGTGGGACCCGGCCCGTACGTACGGCTTCGCCTCCCTCGGCGACGCGCGCGTGGTGGCCGCCGCGGGCGCGGAGACGCTCCAGGGCCTGCGCGGCGCGGCCGCCGACGGCGGGACCTGGCGCGTGGACCGGGGCTGGGTGACCGCGGCCGCCCCGGGGACGGGCGGCGCCCGGTGAGCGCGCTCATCCCGCGCCCCCGGCTGCAGGTGGCACCGGGCGCGGTGCACGTGCCGGGCTGGCTCACCCTGGACCAGCAGCGGGAGCTGGTCGTCGCGTGCCGTGCCTGGGCCATGGGCCCGGTCCCGATCCGGCACACCCGCCTCCCCCGCGGCGGGGTGATGTCGGTGCGCACGGTGTGCATCGGCTGGCACTGGCAGCCCTACCGCTACACCCGTACCGCGGACGACGTGAACGGCGCCCGGGTGGCCCCCTTCCCCGACTGGCTGGTGGACCTGGGCCGCCGCGCCCTGGTCGAGGCGTACGAGGACCCCGCGGCGGGTGACGGCTACACCCCGGACACCGCGCTGATCAACTTCTACGACGGCGACGCCAAGCTCGGCATGCACCAGGACAAGGACGAGCGCAGCGCCGCCCCCGTCGTATCGCTGACCATCGGCGACACCTGTGTGTTCCGCTTCGGCAACACCGAGAACCGCAACCGCCCCTACACGGACCTGGAGCTCGCCTCCGGCGACCTGTTCGTCTTCGGCGGCCCGTCCCGCTTCGCCTACCACGCCGTGCCGAAGGTCCACCCGGGCACGGGTGACCCGGCCACCGGTCTCGCCTCCGGCCGGCTGAACATCACGATGCGGGTCACGGGACTGGACGACGGGACGCAGGGGCGGGCGCGGCGGCGGTGACGGCGTCCGCGGGGCCCGGGCACAGGCCCGGGGCCAGCGCCAAGGTGACGGCGACGGAGACCGCGGCCATGACCGTCATCGCGGTGGCCGGGGAGGTGTGCTGGGCGACGGCACCGGCGAGCGCGGCGCCCAGGCCCTGGCAGGCGAGCATGCCCGAGGAGTGCAGTCCGAGGGCGTGACCGCTCAGTTCGTCCGGGGTGAGGGCCATCAGACGCTCCTGCAGCAGCAGGCTCGCCGCGTAGCCGACGGAGGCGACGGCGACGACGGCCGCCGCCAGGGGCAGGCCCGGGTGCAGCGCGAAGAGCAGGTAGGGGGCCGCGAGCAGCAGTCGCAGCGCGGCGCCCGCACGTTCGCGCCACCACGGCGGGACGAACCGGCCGGCCGTCGTGTCGCCGGCCAGCATGCCGCAGGCCGCGGCGGCCAGCAGCAGCCCGGCGTGGTCGGGCGCGTAGGGCACGAAGAGCGACTCGCAGCCGACGATCAGGCCGTTGGGCACCCAGAGCGCGAGGTACACGTAGCGGCGGGGCCGGGCGGACCACAGGAGTACGTTGGTCCGCCAGGTCTCGGCCGCCGAGGGGCGGCCGCCCGCGCGCGGGGGCCTGGGGCGCAGTCCGGTCAGGGCGGCGGCCGCGGCCGCGAGGTAGAGCGCCGCGCCGGCGAGCAGGACCCCGCGGGGGGAGAGTGCGGCCAGCAGCAGGCCGCCGGCGGCGAAGCCGCAGATCTGCATGGTGCCGGTCGCCATGTTCAGCACGGAACGGCCCAGCAGGAAGCCGCCCTTGGGCAGGATCTCGTGGAGCAGTCCGTAGCGCACTCCGCCGCCCAGTGACGCCACCAGGCCCTCGACGGGCAGGATGACGAAGACGGCCCACATCGGCAGACCGGGGACGGCCAGAACGGCGGTGCCCAGGGCGAAGAGCAGGGCGACCGCCGTGAGCGCGGCACGCGGCGGCAGCCGGTCGGCCGCCGACAGCAGCGTCGTCGCGCCCACCACCTGCGCGAGGGACGGGCCGAACATGGCGACGGCGGACAGCAGCGGCGAGCCCGTGGCGTCGTAGACCAGGGTGCTCAGGGCCAGCCCGCTCACCGTCTGCGCCGCGACCTGTCCGGTGGAGACCACGAACAACGGGGTGAACTCCCGTGTGCGGAAGAGTTCTTGGTAAGTGCGCATGGACCTGAGTCTCGGCGGCGGCGCACAGGGCGGTTAATGTTTCGCGCAGACGCGAAAGGTGAGGAGGGCGGCGCATGGGCTGGTGGCTGGTCGACGCGGAGACGCTGGTGGCGAGCCGTTTCGTCGTCTCCCCACTGGCCGAGACCATCGCGGCACTGAAGCTGCTCGACCGGGGCACGGCCGCGCACCCCGGGGAGCGCGCCTGGCTCGACGTTCATTTGGCGGCGTACCGCGAGCGGCTGGCCGCCGACCCGGTGACCGGGCTGCTGGTGCGCGCCGCCCTGGGGCGCACCTGGAACGCGGACTTCCTGACGCCCACGCCCAGCGGCGAGGGCAGTCCGGGATTCGAGGAGGAGCTGAGGCGGATCCGGGAGACCTCGCCGGAGGCCGCCCGTGAGCATCTGGCGGTGTCGCTGGGCAGACCGCTCCCCGAACGGCTGCGCCGCGCGGACCTGCCGGAGCGTGCGGCGGACGTCGTCGCCTGGGTGTGGACGCACACGGTGCTGCCGGACTGGCCGCGCCGCCGGCGGGTCATCGAGGCCGACATCGTGGCGCGTACCGCCCAGTTGGGCCGCGGCGGCTGGGCGGAGGCGCTGGACGACATGCGCCGGGGGATGCGCTGGCTCGGTGAGGGCCGGTTGCAGATCAACACGCGGGAGTACCCGCCGCGCGACCTGTCGGGCGCCCGGCTGATGTTCGTGCCCGTCACCCCGCGCACCGGGTGGGTGTCCTGGGACGAGCACGTACGGTACGCGGTGGTGTACCCGTGCTCGGGGGCGCTGGCCGAGGCGGGGCGGCAGCGGGTCCCCGAGGCCCTGGGCCCGCTGCTCGGTCCGGCGCGGGCCGCGGTCCTGGTGCTGCTCGCGACGCCGATGAGCACGACGCAGCTGGTGGCCCTGACCGGTCAGGGACTGGGCTCGGTGGGGCGTCATCTGAGGGTGCTGCTCGACGCCCGTCTGGTGCGGCGGCGGCGCGCGGGGCGTTCCGTGCTCTACTACCGGACGGAGACCGGCGACGCCCTGGTCGCGGCCCAGCAGGACGGCTGAGGGAAGGAGCACCGGGCATGGTCCACAGACCCGTGCCGTTCGACGAGCTCGACCGCAAGATCGTCGCGGCCCTGATCCTGAACGCCAGGACGAGCTTCGCGGAGATCGGCGCGGACATCGGCCTGTCGGCGACGGCCGTCAAGCGGCGGGTGGACCGGCTGCGCGAGTCCGGGATCATCACGGGTTTCACCGCCACCGTCCGGCCCGCCGCGCTGGGCTGGCGCACGGAGGCGTACGTGGAGGTGTACTGCGAGGGCGCGGCGCCGCCCCGGCGGCTGGCCGAGGTGGTCAGGAACCACCCGGAGATCACGGCGGCCATGACGGTGACGGGCGGCGCGGACGCCCTGCTGCACGTCCGGGCCACCGACGTCGAGCACTTCGAGGAGGTCCTGGAGCGGATCAGGACCGAGCCCTTCATCCGGAAGACGATCAGCTACATGGTGCTGTCGCACCTGCTGCCGGAGAGCCCGGAGGCGGGGGCGGGGCGGTCCGCCGCGGAAAGCGCAACGGACCTGCGCTGACGGGCCCTTCGACGCAGCATCGCTGCGCCTGTGCGCAGCGTCCCGATCTTGTCGCCCGCGGGCTGCGGTTCCTACCGTTGAGTCATCCCCTGGCCGTCCCGCAGGAAGCGGAGGAGTTCGCCGTGCCCGAGAACCGTGTGGCCCGCCCCCGGCGTTACCTGGTCTGCCCGCCCGACCACTTCGACGTGCGCTACGCGATCAACCCCTGGATGCGTGAGGGCGTGCGGGTCGACACCGCGCTCGCCCGGGAGCAGTGGGCCGCGCTGGTGCGGGCCTACCGGGAGCACGGCCACACGGTGGAGTGCGTCGGGCCGGTCGCGGGGCTGCCCGACATGGTGTTCGCCGCCAACTCGGCGCTGGTGGTGGAGGGGCGGGTGTTCGGCTCCTCCTTCCACGCGCCCGAGCGGCGCCCGGAGGCCGACGAGTACGCGGCCTGGTTCAAGGCGGCGGGTTTCGAGGTGCACCGCCCGGAGTCGGTCTGCGAGGGCGAGGGCGACCTGGTGCCGGTCGGCGGGTTCGTCCTGGCGGGTACGGGCTTCCGCACGGTCCGGGCGGCGCACCACGAGGTGCAGGAGTTCTTCGGCGTGCCGACGATCGGCCTGCGGTTGACGGACCCGCGCTTCTACCACCTGGACACCGCGCTGTTCGTCCTGGACGACGGGGCGGGCGGCGGCGAGGCGAACATCGCGTACTACCCGGAGGCCTTCTCCCCCGGCAGCCGTGAGGTGCTGCGCCGGATGTTCCCGGACGCGGTCGTCGCCACCGTGGACGACGCGCTGGCGTTCGGCCTCAACTCGGTGTCGGACGGGCGGCACGTGTTCGTGGCGCCCGCGGCGGCGGGGCTGGTCGAGCAGCTCGCCGGGCGGGGCTACGTGCCCGTCCCCGTCGACCTCACGGAGTTCCACAAGGCCGGCGGGGGCATCAAGTGCTGCACGCAGGAGCTCCGCCCGGCGGTCTGACGTCGCCGGTCCCTGCCCGGGGTCACTGACCGGGCAGGGACCGGTTGAACAGCCGCACCTGCCCACGGGCGACGGTCCGGCCCTCGGCGTCCGTGATCACCACCAGCCACAGCTGCAGGCTCCGGCCCTGCTGCAGGGGTGTGCCGCGGACCTCGAGGCGGCCCTTGACGTACGGGAGCAGGAAGTCGGTCTGGTTGCTCACACCGACGGCGAACCGGCCCTCGGAGCGCACCGCGTGGGAGGCGCCGACGCTCGCCACGCTCTCGATGACGGTGGTGTGGAGGCCGCCGTGGGTGATCCCCCACGGGGTGTGGTGGTCCTCGGTGACCTCCAGGTGGGCGGTGACCTCCTGCGCGCTGATCGCGTCGAAGCGCAGCCCGACGGCGCGCAGGAAGGCTCCGGCGGCCTCCGGGTCGAGGGCGGGGTCGGTCGTCTCCGTCATCGTGGCTCTCCTGTTCGTCCTGGACGTGCGCGGGGTCAGTGGGCCTGCGGAGCGGGACGGTTGGCGATGAGCACGAGGGCCGCGACGGCGGCGACCGCCAGGCCGACGCCCGGGATGAGCACGGCCAGGTGCAGGGCTCCGGTGAAGGCGTCGCCGACGGCCGAGGTGACGGTGTCGCGGAGCGCCGCCGGCAGCGTGGAGCCCTGGTCTCCGGTGCCGACGGCCTGGGTCACCTGGTCGGCGATGCCGGACGGGACGCCCCGGTCGGCGAGTTCGCCGGGCAGCCGGGAGGCGAGGCCGCTGGTCAGCACGGTGCCCGTGACGGTCGCCCCGAGCGTGCCGCCGACCTGGCGGAAGAGGTTGACGGTACCGCTGGCCATGCCGCCGTCGGTGTGCGGCACGCTGATGACGGCCACGGCCGTGCTCGGCGGCAGGACCAGGCCCGCACCGGCCCCGAACATCGCCATCAGCACCGCGAGCACGGGTATGGACGCGGTGGGGGTCTGGGCGGTCATCAGCAGCGCGCCGGCCGCGGCGAGCGCCGCGCCCGCGCCGAGGGTGGCCTTGAAGCCGATCCGGCGTGCGATCCCCGCGGCGACGTAGCTGACCAGCACGTAGGAACCCATGATCGGCAGCAGCAGGAGTCCGGCGTCGAGGATGGACTCGTGCCGGATCCGCTCGAAGTACAGCACCTGGGCGAAGGCGGTGGCCACGAAGGCGTACTGGGCGATCATCGCGACGACGTTGGCCGTGGCGAAGGAGCGGCCGCGGAAGAGCCCGAGCTTCAGCATGGGCGTACGGGTGCGCGCCTCGTGGACGACGAAGACGACGAGCGCCGCGGCCGCGACGGCGAAGGCCGTGATCGCCTTGGCCGTGCCGAAGCCGGTGTGGCCGCCCTCGATCAGGCCGTAGTTCAGCGCGCCAATGGACGCGACCGCGAGCACCAGGCCCGGCGGGTCGAGGTGGCGTCCGGCCTGCCGGCTCTCGGTGACGAAACGGGGCGTGAGGACCAGCACCAGGACGGCGAGGACCACGTTGACCAGGAACACCGCGTGCCAGGACCAGTGCTCCAGGATCAGCCCGGCGGCCACGGGGCCGAAGGCGAGGCCGATGCCGGACACGGCGACCCAGATGCCGACGGCCCGGGTGCGGGCGTGCGGCTCGGCGAACATGTGCGTCACCAGGGACAGGCTGTTCGGCAGGATCGCGGCGCCGCCGAGGCCCATGAGGGCCTGGCCGGCGATGACGCCCGCGGCGCCGGAGGCCAGTGAGGTGACCAGGCTGCCCGCGCCGAGCAGCAGCATGCCGAGGGCGAACACGCGACGACGGCCGAAGCGGTCGCCGACGGTGCCGGCGGCGAGCACGAAGCTGGCGACCATCATCGAGTAGATGCCGGCGATCCACACGAACGCCGCACCCGACACCCGGAGGTCCTGTTGGAGCGGGGCGAGGACCGCGACGGTCTGGGTGATGTTCACGAACATCGCCATCTGGCCGAGGCTCGCGACGACGAAGCCGATCCAGCGCTTCCTCGACTCCCCCGCGTCCGGTGTCCTCGCGGTGGTCCTTGCTGTGGTCGCACCCACGGTCACGGCCTTGGCCGCGGCGGCGCTCGTGCTCGTCATGAACGGTTCCCTCCTGAGCTGAGTCCGCATTTCGAACCTAGCTGCGCAGCGAACGCTACCAGCCCTGAGTTCTTTCCGCGAACTCAGGTAGGATCCGGACCATGGAATACCTCGACCAGGACGTCTCCAACTGCTCCGTCGGCCGCGCCATCGGCCTCGTGGGCGACTCCTGGGTGCTGCTGGTCCTTCGCGAGGTCACCCGTGGGGTCAGGCGTTTCAGCGACATCCAGGAGCACCTGGGCGTGTCCCGCTCGGTGCTGACCGACCGGCTGAACGGCCTGGTCACCCAGGGGCTGCTCGAGCAGCGCGCGTACCGGGAGCCCGGCGCCCGGAGCCGCTCCGAGTACGTGCTCACCGAGAAGGGCCGCGACCTGTACCCGCTGATCACCGCCCTGCGGCAATGGGGCGACAAGTACCTCGCCGACCCCGAGGGGCCCTCCCTCCTGACCACCCACCACGGCTGCGGCGCGCCCGTCCGGGCCCGGCTGGTCTGCGACGAGGGCCATGTGGTCGACGCCCCGGAAGAGGTCGACCGCCGCCCCGGCCCCAGCGCCCGGCCCCGCCCCACCGCGGGCGCGACGGCCTGAGACCGGCCGCGCGGCGCCCGGGGCGGGGGGCGGGGGCGTGCAGGCGCCCGGGGCGGGGGGCGTTCAGGCGCCCGCGTCGAACGCGTCGACGCCGGTCAGCTCCGCGGACAGCCGCCACAGGCGCGCGGCCTGCTCGGGGTCGGTGGCGTGGTCGCGCACCCCTCCGGTGAGCCCGTCCACGCCCTCGGTCAGGCGTTCCGCCACGTCGCAGTCCTCGCAGTAGAGACCGCCCCTGCCGGCGAGCATCGGTGACGTGGCGGCCCAGACCTGGGTCGCCGCGCCCTGCTGCGGTGTCTTGAGCGCCGGATCGGCGGGGTTGCCCTCCGCGTCGATCCAGCCCGCGGCGACCCTCTCCTCCAGCGGGACGTGACGCGCCAGGTCCGTGAGGATCACGCCCGGGTGCACCGAGAACGCCCGTACACCCCGCTCCCTGCCCAGCCGGTCCAGCTCGACGGCGAACAGCGCGTTCGCCGTCTTCGCCTGCCCGTACGCCGCCCACTTGTCGTAACCGCGCTCGAACATGACGTCGTCCCAGCGGATGCCCGAAAGCTGATGGCCCTGCGAGGACACCGAGACCACGCGCCCACCGCGCCTGGCGAGCGCCGGCCACAGCCGGTTGACCAGGGCATGGTGCCCGAGGTGGTTGGTGGCGAACTGCGCCTCCCAGCCCGGGCCCACCCGCGTCTCCGGGCAGGCCATGATCCCGGCGTTGCCGATCAGCAGGTCGATGCCGCGGCCGGAGGCGAGGAAGCGCTCGGAGAAGTCGCGGACGCTGTCGAGGTCGGCGAGGTCGAGCGCGTCGGCCTCCGTCCCGCCGATCCCCGCGAGGGCCTTCCCGGCCGCTTCGGGACGCCGGGCGGCCACTACGACGTGGGCGCCCGCGCCGGCGAGGGCGCGTGTGGTCTCCCGTCCGAGGCCCGCATGACCACCGGTGACGACGGCGAGCTTCCCGGTGAGGTCGATCCCGCGCAGCACCTCCCGCGCGGTCGTGCGGGCACCGAATCCGGTTCCGATCCTGGTCTGAGCTGTCATGCCCCCCATGCTGGGAGCTGGTGTGCGCTCCAGGGCAAGTGCCCGCTCAGCCGCGCGGCGGCGCCGTGCTGTCGCGGACGACGAGTGCCGGCGTCGGCTGGGCCACGTCGCGGGCCGGGCGGCCGCCGAGCAGGCAGACCAGTTCCTGCGCCGCACGCCGCCCGAAGGCCGTCGCGTCGCGGTCCAGGGCGGTCAGGCGCGGATGCGTGGCCCGGCAGAGCGCCGAGTCCTCCCAGGCGACCACCGACAGGTCGCGCGGTACGGACAGGCCCATGCCGAGCGCCACACCGGCGCCCGCGACCGCCATCACGTCGTTGTCGTAGATGATCGCCGTGGGCGGCTCGGGTCCGGCCAGCGCGAGGCGGGTGGCCTCGGCGCCCTGGCCCTCGGAGTAGTCGGTGGTGACCGAGCGGACACCGGACATCCCCCGGCGCGCGGCCCCCGCCCGCAGCGAGCCGATGCGGCGCGTGGTGTGCGCCAGGCCGGCCAGGCCCGCGACGTGGACGACACGGTGGTGGCCCAGCCCCGCCAGGTGGTCGACGATCGCGCCCATGGCAGCCGCGTCGTCCACCCGGACGGTGGAGATCACCGGGTACGGGACCGGCTCGTGCGGTTCACGGTCGACGTCGCGGCCGCCGACCACCACGGCGGGCAGGCCCAGGGCGTCCAGGAGGACCGGCCGGGGATCGCCGATCCGCGGGTCCACGACGATGACCCCGTCGACCCGCTGTTCGGCCCACCACCTGCGGTAGACCGCGCACTCCTCCTCGGCGTCCGCCACCACCCGGAAGAGCAGGCCGAGGTGGCGTTCCGACAGCACCTCCTGGATGCCCGAGACGAGCTGGAGGAAGAACGACTCGATGCCCAGCGAGCTCGCCGGGCGGGCGAGCACCAGGCCCACGGTGGCGGCGCCCTCCCCCGACAGGGCCCGCGCGGCGGTGCTGGCCCGCCAGCCGAGCTGGTCGGCGACCCGGCGCACACGCCTGCGGGTGGTCTCGGAGACCCCGGGGCGGTCGTTGAGGGCGAAGGACACGGCGCTCTCGGAGACGCCCGCCCGCCGGGCGATGTCCTTCATCGTGGGGCGCCGGGCGGGGACGCGGCGGCCGGTCCGGGCAGCGGGCGGCGGCTCCACCGGTGGCTCGTGCGCCGCGATCGTGGGCCCCCTCGGATCGTCCGCCTGACGTCGTACGCGCCGGGCCCGGGCGGCGCGACGCGGGGACCAGTATCCCCCAGCCTGGGAGGGTCGGGTACTAAAGCGCTTGAGCGGCACGGCCCTAAAGCGCATTAGCGCTGACGCCCGAATTCCTCTCGCATTCCGTTGACCTGTGGCTTCACGGCCCCAAGACGTAGGCGTAAGAGCCGAGTTGACTTTCCCGGAGCGCGGTGTCACCTTGTCGTGGGCGCCGGCGGCGACTCCCCCAGCCGCGCCGATCACGGGACGGACATCCCCCGACCGCCCCGCGACCACCGGTTCCGCCGCCGCGCGCCCACCCCAGCTCGTACGATCACGGGAACCGCCATGACACCGCGCTTCGGCGTCAACTACACGCCCAGTCAGGGCTGGTTCCACCACTGGCTCGACTTCGACCTCGACGCCGTCCGCGCCGATCTGGACTCCATCGCCCGCCTCGGCCTGGACCACATCCGGGTCTTCCCGCTGTGGCCGCTGTTCCAGCCCAACCGCACCCTGATCCGGCCGCGCGCCGTGGAGCAGTTGGTCGCACTGGTCGACGCCGCAGCCGAGCACGGCCTGGACGTCAACGTGGACGGGCTGCAGGGCCACCTGTCCAGCTTCGACTTCCTGCCCTCCTGGACGGCCACCTGGCACCGCAGGAACATCTTCACCGACCCGGACGTCGTCGCCGCCGAGGCCGAGTACCTGCGCACGCTCGCCGCAGCGCTCGCCGACCGGCCCAACTTCCTCGGCATGACCGTGGGCAACGAGATCAACCAGTTCTCCGGCCCGCCGCACCCGGACCCGGACCCCATCGGCCCGGCCGAAGCGGAGGCCTGGCTGCGCCTGATGCTCGACGCGTGCGAGCGCGGCGCCCCCGGCAAGCTCCACCTGCACGCCGAGTACGACGCCGCCTGGTACCAGGACGACCACGCCTTCACCCCCGCGCAGGCCGCCCGCCTCGGCTTCGCCACCGCCGTCCACTCCTGGGTCTTCAACGGAACGGCCCAGCGCCACGGCCACGCGGGCGTGGCCACCGAGCACCACGCCGCGTACCTGATCGAGCTGTCGAAGGCCTGGGCCACCGATCCCCACCGCCCGGTCTGGCTCCAGGAGGTCGGCGCCCCCGCGCCGGTGGTGCCGCCCGAGCACGCGGCGGCCTTCGCCACCGCCACCGTCGCGGGCGCCCTGGACTGCGAGGACGTGTGGGGGGTGACCTGGTGGTGCTCGCACGACGTCGCCCGGTCCCTCGCCGACTTCCCCGAACTCGAGTACACCCTCGGGCTCCTCACCAACGACCGCGAGGTCAAGCCGGCGGGCACCGCCGTTGCCCGCGCCGTGGCGGAGCTGCGCGACCGCGGGTACGCGCCGCGGCCGCGGACGACCGCGCTCGTCGTCGACGTGGGCGACACCCTGACGGCGCCCCACCGGTCCGGATGCGCCCCCGGCGGCGAGGTGTTCGAGGCGTGGGCCGCGCTGACCGCCCGGGGCGTACGGCCCACCGTGGTGCTCGCCGACCGGGCAGCGGACGCGGCGCACCTGGCCGCCCGCGGCATCACCGAGGTCGTCACGCCCGCCCAGGCTCGCTGAGCCCCCCGTGCCCCGTCCCCCGGCGGGCCCCCGGGCACGGGTCCCGCACCCGTGCCCGGGGACCCGGGGACGCCACCGGCCGCATCGCCGACAGCCCTTTCCCGGGGACGCCGTGGCCTGACAGACTCGTCCGGTGACCGAATTCGACCTGCTCGTCATCGGATCCGGCCCGGGTGGCCAGAAGGCCGCCATCGCCGCGGCCAAGCTGGGCCGCCGGGTCGCCGTCGTCGACCGCCCCGACATGGTCGGCGGGGTCTCCATCCACTCCGGCACCATCCCGTCGAAGACGCTACGCGAGGCCGTGCTCTACCTGACCGGGCTCACCCAGCGGGACCTGTACGGCCAGAGCTACCGCCTCAAGGAGGACATCACCATCGCGGACCTCACCGCGCGCACCCAGCACGTGGTGAGCCGCGAGGTGGACGTGATCCGCAGTCAGCTCTCCCGCAACCGCGTCACCATGCTCACCGGGACCGGCCGCTTCATGGACGACCACACGGTCGCCGTGGAGGACCCCTCCGGCCGCGAGGTGCTGGTCACCGCCGGGAACATCGTCATCGCCACCGGGACGCGCCCGGCCCGCCCGTCGACCGTGGAGTTCGACGACCGCACGGTGATGGACTCCGACAGCGTGCTCAACCTGGACCGGGTACCGCGCTCCATGGTCATCGTCGGCGCCGGCGTCATCGGCATCGAGTACGCCTCGATGTTCGCCGCGCTGGGCAGCAAGGTGACGGTGGTCGAACAGCGCGACGGGATGCTGGACTTCTGCGACGTCGAGGTGGTCGAGGCGCTCAAGTACCACCTGCGGGACCTCGCCGTCACCTTCCGCTTCGGCGAGACGGTGGCGGCCGTGGAGCGGCATGCGACGGGCGCGCTGACCGTCCTGCAGAGCGGGAAGAAGATCCCCGCGGACGCCGTCATGTACTCGGCCGGGCGGCAGGGCCTCACCGACGCCCTCGACCTCGGCAAGGCGGGCCTGACCGCCGACAAGCGGGGCCGGATATCGGTGGACGAGCACTACCGCACCTCCGTGCCGCACATCTACGCCGTCGGCGACGTCATCGGCTTCCCGGCGCTCGCGGCCACCTCCATGGAGCAGGGCAGGCTCGCCGCGTACCACGCCTGCGGCGAACCGGTGAACGCGATGCACGGCCTGCAGCCCATCGGCATCTACACGATCCCGGAGATCAGCTTCGTCGGCCGTACGGAGGACCAGCTCACCGACGACAACGTGCCCTTCGAGGTGGGCATCTCGCGCTACCGAGAGCTGGCCCGCGGCCAGATCATCGGCGACTCGCACGGCATGCTGAAGCTGCTGGTGTCCACGGAGGACCGCACGCTGCTCGGCGTCCACTGCTTCGGCACCGGCGCCACCGAGCTGTTGCACATCGGCCAGGCGGTGATGGGCTGCGGCGGCACGGTCGACTACCTGGTCGACGCCGTGTTCAACTACCCGACCCTCGCCGAGTCGTACAAGGTGGCCGCCCTCGACGCCACCAACAAGCTCCGCCAGATCAACCGCCTCACCGGCTGACGCCGGGCCGTCGCGTGCGGGGGGGCCCCGGCGGGGGGGCCCCCCCCCCCGGACCCCCCCCGGGGGGGGGGGACTGGGGGGTTGGGGTGTGGACACGGGTGTAGTTAGGGTACCCGGGCGGAA